>DATBHU010000159.1:0-3756 GCA_036557265.1 Polyangia bacterium | reverse complement strand
GAGGAGGTCTGGCCCTCCGCCCTACTGCTCGACGCGGTAGTTCGGCGCTTCCTTGGTGATGATCACGTCGTGGACGTGCGACTCGCGCAGACCCATCGCCGTCGCGCGCACGAAGCGCGCCTTGGTGCGCAGGTCGTCGATGGTGCGGCAGCCGGTGTAGCCCATGCCCGACTTGAGGCCGCCGATCAGCTGGTAGATCGACGACGACAGCGAGCCGCGGTACGGCACCCGTCCCTCGATCCCCTCCGGCACCAGCTTCGCGTCGCTGGTCACCTCGGCCTGGAAGTAGCGGTCGCGGCTGCCGGCGCGCATGGCGCCGATCGAGCCCATGCCCCGGTACACCTTGTAGCTGCGGCCCTGGTACAGGATGATCTCGCCCGGCGCCTCGTCGGTGCCGGCGAACAGGCTGCCGATCATCACGGTGTGCGCGCCCGCGGCGAGCGCCTTGACGACGTCGCCCGAGTACTTGATGCCGCCGTCGGCGACGATGTTGGTGCTCGTCGACGCCAGCGCCTTGGCGCAGTCGGCGATGGCCGTGATCTGCGGGACGCCGACGCCGGCGACCACGCGGGTGGTGCAGATCGACCCGGGGCCGATGCCGACCTTGACCGCGTCCGCGCCGGCCTTCGACAGGGCCAGCGCGCCCTCGCCCGTCGCCACGTTGCCGGCGATGATCTGCGCCTTGGGGAAGTTCCTGCGCACGTCGGCGACCGACTGGACGACGCCGCGCGCGTGGCCGTGCGCCGTGTCGATGCAGATGACGTCGCAGCCGGCTTTCAACAAAGCGTCGACGCGCTCGTCGCGGTCCGGCCCGACGCCGACCGCGCCACCCACCCGCAGGCGCCCCATCTCGTCCTTGGCCGCGTGCGGGTGCTGCTGCGCCTTCTCGATGTCCTTGATCGTCACCAGGCCCTTGAGCAGCCCGGCGGTGTCGATCACCAGCAGCTTCTCGATCCGGTTCTTGTGCAGCAGCTCCTTGGCCGCCTCCACCGTCGTCCCCTCGCCGATGGTGATGAGACGCTTGGTCATCATCGCGCTGACCGGCTGGTCCAGGTTGCGCTCGAAGCGGATGTCACGGTTGGTCAGGATGCCGACCGGACGCCCGTCGGCCGCCACCACCGGCAGCCCCGAGATCTCGTGCCGGCGCATCAGCTCGACGGCGGCGGCCAGCTTCTGGTCCGGCCCGACCGTGACCGGGTTGACGACCACGCCGGTCTCCGCCTTCTTGACCTTGGTCACCTCGAGCGCCTGCTCGGCGATGGTCATGTTCTTGTGCAAGATGCCGATGCCGCCGTCGCGCGCCATCGCGATCGCCGTCGCCGCTTCGGTGACGGTGTCCATCGCCGACGACACGATCGGGATCGCCAGCCGGATGCCCGGCGTCAGCTGCGTCCGCACCTCGACGTCCTTGGGGATGACGTCGCTATCCGCGGGAACCAGCAGGACGTCGTCGAAGGTGAGCGCTTCGCGAAGATGACCGTCCGGCAGCATCTCGGGACACTAGCAGATTCGACGCGCGTGGGAAGACCGTTTCTCAGCCGCCGAGCCGCCCGCCGCGGCGGCGAACGCTACTTCTTACACGTCGCCAGGATGGCGTCGGCCTGCTGCTTGGCCTCCGGCTTGACCGGCAGCGCCTTGAAGCTGGCGTTCGCGCCCTTCGCGCCGCCGCAGTCGCCCTTGGCGACCAGCGCCTTCATCAGCTCGTAGTGGGCGAGCGGGTTCTTGGGGTCGAGATCGACGGCGGCCTTGCACTCGGGCACCGCGCGGCCGGCCTGCTTCTGCTCGATGAAGGCGCGGCAGAGATCGGCGGCGAAGGCGCCGTTCTTCGGCTCCAGCTTGCGCGCCTTCTCCTGGGCGGCGACCGCGCCGGCCGCGTCGCCCCGCTTGAGCGACACGCGCCCGAGGCGGTTCCAGGCCAGCGCGAAGTCCGGCTTCAGCTTGGTCGCCTTGTCGAGCGCGGCGTGCGCCTCGTCGAGCTTCTTGTCGTCCGACAGCACCATCCCGAGGTTCGCCCACGCCGTCGCGTCGCGCGGCGCCAGGCGCGTCGCGTCCTTCAGCGCCACCAGCGCGCCGTTCACGTCGCCGGTCCGCCGCAGGGCCGCGCCCAGGTTCATGCGGTAGACGGCGTCGTCCGGCTTCAGCCGCACCGCCTCCTTGTAGGCGACCACCGCCTCCTGCTTCTTGCCCAGCCCGTCGCGCGCGACGCCCAGGTTGTACTGCGCCTCCGCGTAGGCGGGCTTGGCCTTCACGGCCGCCTCGAACTCGCCCGCCGCCGCCGGCAGCTCGCTGCGCGCCAGCAGCAGCGCGCCCAGGTTGTTGTGCGCCTCGGCGAAGTCGGCCTTGCGCGCGATCGCCGCCTTGTAGGCGGTGGCCGCGCCCGCGTTGTCGCCCTTCTTCTCCAGCGCCACGCCCTTGAGGTAGTGCGGCCGCGCGTCCTTGGGGTCGACCTTGGCGGCCTCGTCGAAGGCCGCGATCGCCCCCGCCGTGTCGCCCTGGCGGAACGCCTTCTCGCCCTTCTCGAGCAACGGCCCGGCCCCGCCCCCCTCGGCCATCGCCAGGAGCGCCACCATCACGAGCGTCGTCATCGACATCGCCATCGGCATCCTCCGCTATCCGCTATCCGCTGCCCGCCAGCTTGGGCGATTCGGTGCCCGCCAGCAGACCGAGCAACGTCTCGCGCAGGCTGTCCTGGCGCGCGGGGTCGGTGATCTTCTCCATGCTGCCCTTGTCGCGCACGTAGAACACGTCGATGGCGCGGTTCGCCTCCGTCGCGATCTTCGAGCGGTGGATGTCGAGCTCGGCCACGAACAGCGCGCGCGCAATGGCGTACAGGACGCCGGGCCGATCCTCGGTAATCACCTCGACGACGGTGAAGTCGCGGCTGACGTTGTTGTCCAGCTTGCACTCGGTCGGCACCGCCGGCGTCTTCCAGGCCGCCACCGACTCGGTGCGCGGGCGCGCCGCCGTCAGCACCTCCGCCTTGATGCGGCCCGAGACGACCGCCTCCAGATCCTCGCGCACCTTCGTCCAGCGCGCCTCCGCCGTGACCGGACGCGCCATGCTGTCGCGCACCCGGAAGATGTCGAGCGCCTCCGGCGATTCGCTCGGGTCGGTCGGGTGCCGCGAATAGATCGCCGCGTCGACGACCTCGATCCGGTTCGCGTACAGGACGCCCGCCACGTCGGCCAGCAGGCCGGGCGTGTCCGCCGCCGCCAGCACCATCTCGGTCAGCCCGAGGCGCGTGTCGTGCGATACCTCGATGAACGAGCTCTTGCCCTGCTCGCGCCGCGCGCGGATCAGGCGGACGTGGGCGGCGATGCGTGCGTCCGTGTTCTCGGCGAAGTAGCGGCTCGGGAACCCGGCGAACAGCCGCCCCAGGGGCGCGTCGCCCACCTCCGGCTCGGGCTCGCCCAGCAGGCGCGCCGCCCCCTTCTGGCGCTCGCCGACGATCTCGGCGCGCTCGGCGGACAGCAGATCCGGCCCGCGGCGCAGGAACGCCATCGTGCGCGTGTACAGCTCGGCGAGCAGCGTCTCCTTCCAGCTCGACATCGCGTCGGGGGCCACCGACGCCAGGTCGCAGAACGTCAGCAGGTAGAGCTGCCGCAGGTTCTCCTCGTTGCCGCACAGCTCGGCGAAGTCGGAGATCATCCCCAGGTCCTCGAGGTCGCGCCGCTGCGACATCTGCCCCATCACCAGGTGCTGGCGCACCAGGAACTCCACGCGCTGTGTGTCCTCCTCGTCGATGCCCAGGCGGCG
>DATBHU010000158.1:0-8493 GCA_036557265.1 Polyangia bacterium | reverse complement strand
GTTTCCGCCCGACCCCACGCCCGGGCCGATCGCCTCGCGCGACACGCTCGCGCTGCTCCTCCCGACCACGTACATGGGGCTCCTCGATCTGACCCTCGACGGCCTCGACAACAGCGGTCAGACGGTCGCGAGCGGCAAGGGACAGGCGACGATCGCGGTCAACGGCCGCAGCGACGTTTCGATCATGATGTGCCTGCCGCCGGGCTGTCAGTGATCGATCGTTGAGCGCGCGGCGCCAAAGCTCTGGCGTAGGGCGCGCAAACGTTCGCGCGCCCAAATGACCCAAAAGAACGTTGCTCGAGTAGTGATAGGGTAGGCGTGCTGGAAATCCGATCTGCCGACGCGTTGCGGCTGTAAGGCAACCCGTCAGCGTTGGCAGCGTGGATTGGCCGGCGGCTCCCCTCAATGAAAAAGATCGTCATCAAGGGTGCGCGCGAGCACAACCTGAAGAACATCGACGTCGAGATCCCGCGCGACAAGCTCGTGGTGATCACCGGGCTGTCGGGCTCGGGTAAATCGTCGCTCGCGTTCGACACGATCTACGCCGAGGGGCAGCGCCGCTACGTCGAGTCGCTGTCGGCCTACGCGCGCCAGTTCCTCGACCAGATGCACAAGCCCGACGTCGATTCGATCGAGGGGCTGTCGCCCGCGATCTCGATCGAGCAGAAGACGGGCTCGCGCAACCCGCGCTCGACCGTCGGCACCGCGACAGAGATCTACGACTACCTGCGCCTGCTGTGGGCGCGCGTCGGCACCGTCCACTGTTACAACTGCGGCCGGCCGATCGCGTCGCAGACCATCCAGCAGATGGTCGACACCGTGCTCGAGCTCCCCGAGGGGGCGCGCTTCTCGGTGCTGGCGCCGGTGGTGCGCGAGCAGAAGGGTTCGTTCAAGGACGTGCTGAACAAGCTGCGCCAGGACGGGTTCGTGCGCGCGAACATCGACGGCGAGCTGGCCGAGCTGGCCGAGCCGCCCGCGCTGGCCGAAGGGAAGACGCACACCATCGAGGTGTTCGTCGACCGGCTGGTGAAGAAGGACGGCATCCGGCAGCGGCTGACCGATTCGATCGAGCTGGCGGCGAAGCTGGCCGAAGGCATCGTCAAGGTCTCGCCGCTGGAGGGCGACGACCTGCTGTTCTCGGAGAAGTTCGCCTGCACCGTTTGCGGCATCAGCTATCCGGACATCACGCCGCGCCTGTTCTCGTTCAACAACCCGGCCGGGGCGTGCCCGGCCTGCGACGGCATCGGCGCGAAGATGTTCTTCGACCCGGACCTGATCGTCCCCGACGAGGAGGTGTCGATCAAGGAAGGCGCCATCGAGCCGTGGGAGCGGCGCAACAACGTCTTCTTCCACCAGATCCTGGACGCGGTCTGCGCGCGCTTCGAGATCGACCAGTACGTGCCGTGGGGCAAGCTGCCCGCCAAGGCGAGGTCGATCCTGCTGAAAGGGTCGGAGGGCGAGGAGGTCGAGTTCGCGTTCGAGAAGAACGGGCGGACCCACACCTACAAGCGCGAGTTCGAGGGCGTGGTCGCCAACCTGGGGCGCCGCTTCGAGGAGTACGAGCGGCGGCGGCGCGAGCAGGGGCGCACCACCGACGAGGACTTCGAGGCGATCTACGACGAGTTCCACCGCTACATGTCGCAGACGACGTGCGAGGAGTGCGGCGGCACGCGGCTGCGCAAGGAGGCGCGCTTCGTCAAGGTGGGCGGCAAGAGCATCACCGAGATGACGGCGCTGACGATCCGCGAGGCCTACGACTTCCTCAAAGATCTGAAGCTGTCGCCCAAGCAGAAGGAGATCGCCGGGCGCATCCTGCGCGAGTCGGGGGATCGCCTGTCGTTCCTCAACAACGTCGGCGTCGACTACCTGTCGCTCGATCGCACGGCGTCGACGCTGTCGGGCGGCGAGTCGCAGCGCATCCGGCTGGCGACGCAGATCGGTAGCTCGCTGGTCGGCGTGCTCTACATCCTGGACGAACCGTCGATCGGCCTGCACCAGCGCGACAACGCGCGCCTGCTGTCGGCGCTGACGCGCCTGCGCGACCTCGGCAACAGCGTCCTGGTCGTCGAGCACGACGAGGACACCATCCGGTCGGCCGACTACGTGATCGACATGGGGCCGCGCGCCGGCGTGGGCGGCGGCCGGATCGTGGCGGCGGGCGCGCCCGACGACATCTCCGGCAACTCGCACTCGCTGACCGGGGCGTACCTGTCGGGGCGCAAGTCGATCGAGGTGCCGCGCCACCGGCGCCAGTCGGGTAACCGGATGATGACCCTCAAGCACGCGCGCGGGCACAACCTGCAGAACGTCACGGTCGGCTTCCCGATCGGCGTCCTGACCTGCGTGACCGGTGTCTCCGGCTCGGGCAAGTCGACGCTGGTGATCGACACGCTGCTGCGGGCGCTGGCGCACAAGCTGAATCACGCCAAGGCGTCGCCCGAGCCCCACGACGGGCTGGACGGGCTGCAGCACGTCGACAAGGTGATCGACATCGACCAGGCGCCGATCGGGCGGACGCCGCGCTCCAACCCGTCCACGTACACGGGCGTGTTCACGCACATCCGCGATCTCTACGCGAACCTGCCCGAGTCGAAGGCGCGCGGCTACAAGCCGGGTCGCTATTCGTTCAACGTCAAGGGCGGGCGCTGTGAGGCGTGCCAGGGCGACGGCATCCTGCGCATCGAGATGCACTTCCTGCCCGACGTCTACATCGTCTGCGAGGCGTGCGGCGGGCGGCGCTACAACCGCGAGACGCTGGAGGTGCGCTACCGGAACTCGAGCATCGCCGACGTGCTGGACATGACGGTCACGCAGGCGTGCGAGTTTCTCGAGAACATCCCGAAAGTGCGACAGAAGCTGGAGACGCTGCGCGAGGTCGGCCTCGGCTACATCAAGCTGGGACAGTCGGCGACGACGCTGTCGGGCGGCGAGGCGCAGCGGATCAAGCTGTCGAAGGAGCTGGCCAAGAAGTCGTCGGGGCGGACGGTCTACATCCTGGACGAACCGACGACGGGCCTGCACTTCGCCGACATCGCGCAGCTCTTGTCCGTGCTCAATCGTTTGGTCGATGCGGGCAACACCGTGATCGTCATCGAGCACAACCTGGACGTCATCAAGACCGCGGACTGGGTGATCGACATGGGCCCCGAAGGCGGCCCGGGCGGCGGGCAGGTCGTGGCGCAGGGGACGCCCGACGACGTCGCGCGCGCGGCGACCAGCTTCACCGGCCAGTTCCTGCGCAAGGTGCTGTGACGGGCGGACGAGCGGCGGCGCCGATCAGTGCCAGGGACCGCCGCGCACCAGCCCGTAGCTGACCTTGAACATCAGGCCGACCTCGTGCGCCGCGCCCGGCCACGGTCCCCACGACGGGCGGTAGTACGGCAACAGGTACGTGAAGCGCGGCTCCTCGTTCATGGCAGCCTTCTCGTCGAGCGGGATCGGAGCACCGATGAAGAGGTGCCAGGTTGCGCCGTCTTTCCGCCCGTTCGGCGACTGGTAGGCGCCGTAGCCGGCCCCCGGCGCCGAGGCTGACGAACATCCAGAGCGCGAGCTCACCGTAGGCGTGCGCGACGCCGTCGGTCGAGAAGACCCCGCCCGCCGACAATGAATACGCCGCTGACCGCGTCAGCGTCAGCTCGATCGGGACGACCGCGTCGCGGTTGCCCGCGGCGATCCGGCCGGCGGCGCCGCCGCCGAACGACAGCCGCAACGACTGGTGCTCCGAGTTCACCGGGAACGTCATCGACAGCACGCTCAACGTCACCCACCACATTCGATCGGCCCGCCGTTCATCATGCACAGAAATCCCGCTCAGGTCTTGCGCCCCGGCGGACACCGGGCCAGATTTGTCCGCGCGATGCGTACCATGACCATCACGTTGATGTCCGTGCTCGGCCTCCTGACCCGCTTCGCGTCGATCGCGCGCGCGGACGAACCGCTGCTGGCGGTCGGCGCCGCAGCGCCCGAGGTGGTCGGCGCCGACGCCAAGGGGACGACCTTCAAGCTGTCCGCGCAAAAAGGAAAGTACGCGATCGTCTACTTCTATCCGAAGGACGACACGCCCGGCTGCACCAAGGAGGCGTGCGCATTCCGCGACGCGTTCGACAAGTTCGTCGCCGCGGGCGTCACGATCTTCGGCGTGTCACGCGACGCCGAGCCGAGCCACAAGGCGTTCATGCAGAAGTACACGCTGCCGTTCCCGCTGGTCGCCGACCCGTCGGGCGTCGTCGCCAAGGCCTATCACGTGCCGTCCACGTTCGGATACGACAAGCGGGTGTCGTTCCTGGTCGCGCCCGACGGCAAGATCGTGAAGGTGTACCCCGACGTCGATCCGGGCGTGCACGCGAAGGAGCTGCTCGACACGATCAGCGCGCTTCGGGCCGCGCACAAGTAGCGCGGCGTCGTCTCACATCTACACCGGCGCGGCGTAGCGCAAGGTGAGGAAGGCGGCGCAGCAGAACACCAGCGCGGCGACCAGCGTCCCGCGTCTGTTCGGGAGCGTCAGCGCGGCGGCGAGCGGCCACGTGAAGTACCATGGGTACCAGGTGCCGCCGAGCAGCACGATGCTGACGAGCGCCGCCGCGACCCAGCCGAGCACCAGCCGGCGCGCGTCGCCGCGCAGGGCCCAGACCGTCAGCGCCGCGTAGCTGGCCGCCGCGGCGAGCGGGGCGCCCCAGTGGGGACCGCCGTCCGACGCCGGCGCGAGCGCCCAGCGACGCTCGAGGCCGCGCAGCGTCTCGAGGCCGTGCCAGAAGGGAACGTAGCTCGCGACCAGCGGCCCGAGCGCCAGCACCAGCGCCACCGCCAGGAACGGAGCGCCGGCGCCGCGCCTGAGCGCGCGCCATGCGAACCAGGGGGCGAGCAGGAGCGGAACGAACTTCACCGCCGCGCCGACGCCCACCAGCGCGAGGGCGCGGCGCGGGCGCTCGTCGGCCATCGCCGCAAGCGCCCAGAGCACGCAGGCGACCAGCACCAGATCGTTGTGGCCGTTGCCCGGACCCTCGATCAGCAGGAACGGCTGCAGCGACAGCGCGGTGAAGACGGCGTCGCCGCGCCCCGGGGCGAGCCGCTCCGCGAGGCGGCGCCCGCCGTGGGCGGCGGCGATCAGCGCGCCCGCGGCCAGCAGCTTCAAGACGACGACCTGCGCCCACAGCGACGCGCCGCGCGCCAGCCCGACCGGCACCATGCAGATCAGCGTCCAGAGCGGGCCGTAGGGAGACGAGATCGACCAGGTGGCGTACGGCGCGGTGGGGTCGTGCAGCGCGGCCAGCGCGGCCTGGCCGGCGACGTACGGGTTCAGGTGATGAACCACGCCCAGGCGCGCGTAGCCGACGTAGAGGTAGACGTCGTGCGACAGCGACGGCGGGCAGAGCACCGCCACCGCGACGGCGACCGCGCCCCAGACCGGCGCCGCGATCCGCGCCGGCGGCGCCGGAGACGCGCGCAGCAGGGCCGCGCACAGGATCACCCACGCCAGCGACGATGCCACCAGGAAGGCGCGCATCCCCGCGCGAAACGTCGGCTCGGACAGCGGGCCGATCGGCACGCGCAGGGCGGCCTGGAAATCGCGCACGGCGAGCGCGTTGATCCCCCACGGACCCTGGAACCCGGACGGCATCGCGTACTGCCAGAGCGAGAAGCCGACCAGCAGCGCGGCCGTGAGGGCGGCGGCCGCCGGCGCCGTCGCCGTCGCCAGTTTCGCGCCGCGCGGCCTTGAATCGTCGCTGCGAATGCGCCGATTATATCGGAGGCATGAGCAGGCGACTGCGCGGCGGCGCGCTGGCGTTCGCGATCGCGATGTATCTCGCCTGGATCTCGGCCGGACCGCTGCCGCTGCAGCAGGCGAAGGAGGGCGCGCTCGCGCCCACGGACTTCACGCGCGACTTCATCGCCGCCAAGGTGCTGCTGCGGGGCGAGCCGATCTCGCAGCTCGACGGGGCCCGCGGCAACGCCGAGGCGGTCGCCGCCGGCGCGCGGCCCGTGCACATCATCGACGGCGGCCCGTTCCACCTTCACCCGCCCGCGGCCGCGCTGCCGATCCTGCCGCTGGTGCCGCTCGGCTATCGGGGGGCCAGCGCCGTCTGGCAGGCGCTGTCGCTGCTGTTGCTGGCCCGGCTGGCCTGGCTGCTCGCCCGCCTCCGCCCCGGGCGGTGGCCGTCGCCGCTCCTCTGGCTGGTGCTGCTGCTGAGCTGGCCGCCCGTGCTCACCAACATCGAGCTCGGGCAGTGGTCGATCCTGCTTGCCACGATGGTGGCGGAGGCGCACCGCGCGCACGAGGAGGGCCGCTCGGGCCGCGCGGGGGCGTGGCTGGGGGCGGCCGCCGCGATGAAGCTGACGCCGCTCGTCTTCCTCGGCTTCCTGCTCGGCTTCCTGCTCGGCTCCCCGGTCGGCTCCCCGGCGCCGCGGCGCCGGCGCGCGCCGCTCGCCTTCGCCGGTGCGCTCCTGCTCGCCTGCCTGATCGCGTTCCCGTTCGGCCGGCTCGACCCGTGGGTCGCCTTCTTCCGCGACGCGGGCAAGAACACCGCCGGCTGGCAGACGTTCTGGCACAACACGCTCTCGCTGAACGGACTCTTCGCGCGCGCGCTGGTCGGCGGGCCGTTCGCGACGCCGTTCGTCGCCGCGCCCCGCCTCGCGCGCGCGCTGCTGCTCGCCGCCAGCGCCGGTCTGATCGGCGCCGCCTTCCTGCTGGGACGACCGCGACGGCGGGAGCCCGGGCCGGGGGGTCCCGCCGTCGAGGGCTGCCGCTTCGCGCTGTGGGCGGTGCTGGCCGTGGTCCTGAACCCGCTGGCGTGGGCGCACACCGCGGTCATCCTCGTGCTGCCCGCCGTGCTGGTGCTGCGCGCCGCCGACGACGACGCGCTGGCGCCGCGCGCGCGCCGCCGCGTGCGCGCGCTGGTGGCGGCGGCCCTGGTCGCGCTCACCGTCCCCAAGGAGACGCTCTACCTGCTGGTCGAGCCTCTCCCGTCGCCGCCCCTGCGAGGCCTGCTGCTGTCGCTTCACCTCGGCGGCGCGCTCGCGCTGTTGGCCGCCGCGGCGCTGGCGTCCCGGAGTATTCTGAGATCGTGGGCGATCCAGAAGTCTCGATCGTGATGCCCTGCCTGAACGAGGCTGACACGCTCGCCCTCTGCATCAACAAAGCCCAGCAGGCCCTGCGCGACGCCGGCGTCGCGGGCGAGGTCATCGTCGCCGACAACGGCAGCGCCGACGGATCGCAGGAGATCGCCGGCGGGCTCGGCGCGCGCGTCGTCGACGTCGCGGTCAAGGGCTACGGCAGCGCGCTGATGGGCGGCATCGCGGCGGCGCGCGGGCGCTACGTCGTCATGGGCGACGCCGACGACAGCTACGACTTCGGCGAGCTGCCGAAGTTCGTCGACAAGCTGCGGGAGGGCTTCGATCTCGTCCAGGGGTGCCGGCTGCCCGCTGGCGGCGGCACCGTCGCGCCGGGCGCCATGCCGTTCCTGCACCGCTGGATCGGCAACCCGGCGCTGACGTTCCTGGTGCGGGCCTGGTTCGACGCGCCCATCAACGACGTCTACTGCGGGCTGCGCGGCTTCACCAAGTCGCACTACGAGCGGCTGGACCAGCGCTGCACCGGCATGGAGTTCGCGACCGAGATGATCATCAAGTCGAGCCTGATGGGGTCGCGCATCAGCGAGGTGCCGATCACCCTGCACCCCGACAAGCGGCGATCGCACCCGCCGCACCTGAAGACGTTCCGCGACGGCTGGCGCACGCTGCGCTTCTTCATGATGTGCACGCCGCGCTGGCTCTACCTGCTGCCCGGGCTGTCGTTCGTGCTGCTCGGGCTGGTCGGTTACGCGCTGGCGTTCCCGGCCACGCGCATCGGGCCGGCCACCCTGGGCGCACACACGCTGCTGTTCGCGTCGCTGTCGATCCTGTGCGGCTACCAGGCCATCCTGTTCTCGGTGTTCGCGCAGACGTTCGCGATGGCCGAGCACCTGCTGCCCGAAGATCCGGTGATGATGCGTGCGTTCAAGATCATCAACCTCGAACGCGGCCTGCTGGCGTCGGCGATCGCGACGCTCGCCGGCCTGGCGCTGCTGTTCGCCGCCTTCTGGCAGTGGCGCGCCGTCGGCTACGGACCGCTCGACTACGCCCGCACCATGCGCCTCGTGATCCCGGGCGCGACGCTGACGGCGCTCGGGGTCCAGACCTTCCTCTCGAGCTTCTTCATCAGCATCCTCGGGATGACGCGGCGCTGAGATGGGCGGCGATCGCCTCCGCTTCGCGTCGCTGGTCGCCCTGCTGCTCGGCTCGCTCGCGCTGTACGGCGCGCTGGCCGCGCTGCTCGGGAGCGTGCCCCCCGGCTGGAACAGCCCGGTCGGCTTCTCGCTGCCGACGGCGGCGATGTTTCGCGCCATGACCGGGCTGCCGGCGCTGGCGCTGTCGGCGCCCGCCTGGCAGCGCGCGATGACGGTGACGCTGGTCCTGCTCTGGGCCTGCTGGGCGGCCGCCCTGCTGGTGTTCCGCGGC
>DATBHU010000157.1:0-1962 GCA_036557265.1 Polyangia bacterium | reverse complement strand
GGGCTCGCGAGCGCCGAGCTCTATGATCGCGCGACAGGCACGTGGGCCGCGACGGCAAGCATGACGGGCGGACGCTTCCTGCACCGGGCAAGCCAGCTGAACACCGGATCGAATCCTACGACCAGCGGCAAGGTGCTGATCTCGGGCGGCATCAACGGAACGACCAGCCTGAACACGGCGCAGCTCTACAACCCGACGGCCGGCACCTGGGCGGCCGCCGCCAACCTGAACGCCGCCCGCCACGCGCACACCGCGACCCTCCTCGCCGACGGCAAGGTGCTGGTGGCAGGCGGCTTGAACGGAACGACGACGCTGGCGACCGCGGCGATCTACAACCCGGCGTCTGGATCGGGCGCGTGGACCGCGACGACCGGCCCCCTTCCGCCCCCGGGCCTCAAGGCGCACACCGCGACTCTGCTGCAAACGACGAACGCGCAGCTGAACAACAAGGTGCTGCTGGTCGGCGGCAACAGCGGCAGCGCGACGGTCTCGACCGTCTTCCTGTTCGATCCCGCGCAGTCGACGTTCTCGACGCTGACCGCGCTGTCGAGCGCGCGCGAGCAACACACGGCCGTCACGCTGGCGAACGGGAAGATCCTGGTCGCGGGCGGCAAGAGCGGATCGACCGTCCTGGCGACCGCCATCGCGTTCGACCCGAGCTCGGGCCCGGGCAGCTGGTCGGCCGCCGGCACGATGACGTCGGCGCGCGTCGGGCACAGCATGACCCTGCTGCCGGCCGGCATCGTCGAGAGCGGCCAGGTGCTGATCGCGGGCGGCTCGTCGACCGGAAGCAACACGGTCTCCTCCGCGGAGCTGTTCAGCGGCACCACCACCTGGACGGCGACGACGTCGCTTCCCGCGCCGTCGCAGGGACACACCGCGGTGGTGCTCGGCAACAACATGGTGCTGGCCGCGGGTGGCCTGAACGGAACCACGGTCCTCAATGCCGCCAGCCTCTATGACGCCTCGAACGGCCTCGGATGCACGTCGGGGAGCCAGTGCGCGTCCGGCTTCTGCGTGAACGGCGTCTGTTGCGACACGGCCTGCGACGGCGGCTGTGGCGTCTGCAACACGACCGGCTTCGTCGGCACCTGCCGGCCGATCGCGAGCGGCACGACGTGCCGTACGTCGGCGGGCGTCTGCGACGTCGCCGAGGCCTGCAACGGCAGCTCGGTCAGCTGCCCGGCGAACGCGTTCGCGCCCGCAACCACGGTCTGCCGGACGGCCTCCGGCGAATGCGATCAGACGGAGACCTGCACCGGCTCGTCGGCCGCCTGCCCCGCCGACGTCCTGAAAGCGAACGGCACGGCCTGTGCCGACGACGGCAACGTCTGCACGACCGACAAGTGCAACGGCACGGCGGCCACGTGCCAGCACGCCGCCGGCAACGCCGGGACGATCTGCCGCGCCGCCGCGCCCGGCGGCTGCGACGTCGCCGAGGCGTGCACCGGCTCGTCCGCCAGCTGCCCGGCGAATACGTTCGCGCCGCCGTCGACCGTCTGCCGCCCCGCCGCGCCCGGCGGTTGCGACCTCGCCGAGACCTGCACTGGCTCGTCCGCCGCCTGTCCCGCCGACGCCTTCGCCTCCTCCTCGACCGTCTGCCGCCCCGCCGCCGGAGACTGCGATCTGCCGGCGACCTGCACCGGATCGACGGCAAGCTGCTCCGCCAACCTGTTCAAGCCGTCGTCGACCGTCTGCCGCCCCGCCGCGCCCGGCGGCTGCGACGTAGCTGACAATTGCACCGGCGCATCGGCCGCCTGTCCCGCCGACGCCTTCGCGTCGAACGGAACGCCTTGCAGTGACGGCGACGGCTGCACGCAGTCCGACAGTTGCCAGAACGGGACGTGCACGGGCGCGAACCCCGTCGTCTGCGTGGCGCAGAACGAGTGCCACGGGGTGGGAACCTGCAGTCAATCCTCGGGGGCGTGCAGCGATCCGACGCTGCCCGACGGAACGCCCTGC
>DATBHU010000156.1:0-3918 GCA_036557265.1 Polyangia bacterium | reverse complement strand
GCTCCTCACCATTCTCAACGCCCGTATCCGCGACTATCGCGCAGCGCTCTCCGGCTCCCGAGCTGCCTTGTCCTAAAGCACAGTTGCTCTCCCGCCAAGCGGGAGAGGGGATCGGAGCCGGAGTAGCCGCACCCGCGCGCTTCGCGCGCGAGCGGCTAGTGCGCCGGCTGGATTGACGTGTAGTCCAGGAAGTTGCCGGTCATCATCAGCAGCGACAGCATCGTCCAGGACTCCTCGTAGTACGCGCCGCCGACCATCAGCTGGCGCGTCGCCACGCGCCCGTAGGCGTCGGTGACGAACGACTGATAGGTCGCGCTGCTCATCGCCCCGACGCCGGCCGGGCCGACGAAGGCCGCCGACTGGCCGGTGGTGTGCTCCGGCTTGGGCGTGCCGTCCAGGTTGTAGCCGTCGACGATGTTGGCGGCGCCGATGCCGCTGAAGAACGCGCTCGTCTTGGCCAGATACATCTGGGCGCGCGGCTCGCCGAACCAGCACCAGTCGAGCGCGATTCGGAACGGCGTCCGGCACGAATCGTACTGGTAGTTGAACGGCGTCGTCATCGACATGTCGCCGGAGCTGGTGCACCAGGCGGGCACCAGTCCGTTGCTCGTGTTCTTGTTGGCCGGCTTGAGCGCGCCCTTGTCCAGCGTGTTGTTGGGGCTCAGGATCGTGTCGTAGACCGTCGTGATCACCGCGTCCCAGGCGTGGCTCGGATCATCGACCGTCTTGAACAGGCGGTAATACGCGGGCGCGAAGTACGAGATGTTGATGTTGTTCCACAGGTTGGTCGTGCCCCAGCTGTCGCCCGGCCCCGCCAGCTTCGAATCGACGACCTCGTGCAGCCAGATGGCGCTGATCTGCGCCTTGGCGAGGCTGAGGTAGTTGAGCGTCCCCGCCGAGCCCCACTGCTTGTCGGCCATCAGCAGCGCGAAGGCGATGTCCTCGTCGGCGTCGGTCGCCCCGCCCTCGCCTGGCGTCATGCTGCCGTCCGCGGTGATCGCCCAGTTCATCAGGCCGTTCGCGTCCTTGTGCTTCTGCGAATAGTTCCAGAGATCGTCGAACAGCATCTGATCGTCCTTGCCGCCCATGAAGACGGCGATCAGCATGCCGTAGCCGATCCCCTCGGAGACCGTCGAGCCCGCCGGCGTGTACATGCTGACGCCGTCGGTGGACGTGCGCTGCACGCGCCGGGCGCCGCCCGCGCCGTTGGTCGTGACCAGGTCGGTCTTCCACTGCGCGTAGGCCGCCGTCACGTCCGCGTTCAAATAGTTGGCCGGGTAGACGCAGCGCGGGGAGCTCTCGCGGTTCTGCGGGAACGGGAAGTTGATGCCGTTCATGGCGGGCGTGGGACCGCGCGGCGGGGTCGTGCCGCCGCTGCCGCCCTTCGCGCCCCCCGCCGAGCCGCCCGTCGCGCCCGCCGTGCCCGTGCCCGTGCCGGCGACGCCGCTGCCGGCGCTGCCGCTGGTGTTGCCGGTGCCGCCGCCGCCCGCGCCGACGCCCGCCGCGCCCGTCGCCGAACCGCCCGCGCCGGGACCGCTGGACCCGCTGGACCCGCTGACCGCGGCGCCGGCGCCGCCCTTGCCCGCGCCGCCGGACGTGCCGCCGTTCGCGCCCGCGGCGCCGGTGGTGCCGCTGCCGCCGGTCGTCCCCGCGGTCGGTCCGCCGGTGTTTCCCGTGCCGGTGTCGCCGCCGCGCAACGGCCCCGGGCAGCCCGCGAGCACGGTGAGGCTCGCGAACGCCACAAGAAAGACAGTGCTATGCGAAGTGGATTTCGGGCGACGCATTAGGGGCTCCCCCGACGCCGTTTAAATTCCCCCACCCGGCTCCGCTCGCGATCAGACCGCCAGCGCAGGGACGCGGTCAAGCAATTTCGCCCGCTCAGGCGCCTGAAAACGCGATCGCGCCGAAGCTGACGACGCTGGCGTCGTCGATGTTCCACTGCTCGTAGCCGAGGCGGCGTCCGCGCGCCCCCGGCACGGCGCGCAAGAACGTGTAGATCGGCGACGAGCCGCACCATTTCAGGTCGTCCTCGCCGCGTTCGAGCACGAGATTCCAGAAACCCTGCGCGTCACCGGCGACGATCCGGTCGACGCGCGCGTCGTCTCGTTCCGCGACCGCCGCCAGCGGCCCCTGGTACGCGCGCGCCGCGCCCGCGTCGCCGTAACGCCGGCCGACGTGGGCGAAGTCGACGCCGAGGACGAAGAAGAGCTCCTTCGCGCGCCGCGCCGCCAGCTCGCCCAGCGCGCCGAGGAAGCGCGCCACGTGCTCGCTCGCCTCCGGCATCCGGCCCGCCTCGCCGCCCGCCCCAAACGCGCCGCACAGGATCGGGAGGATGCGCACCCCGGGGCCGTAGAGGTATTGCAGGAAGACGACCTGGAACTCGATCGAGTGTTCGACCGCGTGGCAGTAGTCCTCGACGTTCACCGCGTCGCCGCCGGCCTCGACGAGCTCGTCGACCAGCGCGCCCTCGGTGGGCGCGCTGCCGAACGGCGTCACGAACGGCTTGCGCGTCAGCCCGAAGCGGTCGGGCTCGCCGTAGTGCGAGGTCCCGAGGACGACGAAGATCCGATCGTCGACGCTGATCGGCCGCGGCAAGATCCCGTACGCGGCCGCATAGCTGGCGCTGCCGCCCTCGGGGCTGACGTGCGGCGCCGCGATGCCGACGAGGCCGTTGGGCGCCTTCTTGCCGCGCGCCTTCCGCGCCGCGATGGCCTTGTCGGAGGTGCCGGTGAAGTACCCGGCGAGCGTGTCGGTTAGCGCGCCGGGCTCGGACGGGTAGCCGCTGCCGGCGTGGGCCGACGCGCGCTCGCCCCGCGCCGCGAATTCCCGCTCGCGCGCGCCGCGCATCTCGGCGAAGCGATCGTCCTCCAGGAAGCCGGCGTCGCGCAGCGACTTCACCAGCTTGCGCGCGGCGTCGGTGACCGCGGTCTTGCCGGACAGGCGCGTCAGCATCGCCCGCAGATCGCCGTCGTCGTGCTGACCGTCGAAGCAGGAGAGGCATCGCGCCAGCAGCGGCGGGATCAGCAACGTCTTGAGCGAGAACCGGAAAGGATCGCGGACGATCAGCCCCGGCTGCTCGGGCAGCGACGAGGGCATGATGTCCAGATCGGCGCGCAGGCGCGGCAGGGCTGGCATGACTTTTCTTGGATCTAGCCGATCAGGTCAGCGTTTCGATCAAGGGCACTGCGTGTTGGCGCGACCGGGCGTGCCGTAGTTCGGACCCGACGGCTCGTAGGCATCGCCGGCCATCGTGTCGCGCGCCAGGCACCAGTTGGCCATGTTGTCGTTGTCGACCGCGCTGTAGTGGTCCGGATCGACGCTGAAGGAATGGCCCGCGCCGGGAGCCAGCGAGCTCGGGTACGAGAACAGGTCGATCATGACGCCGCCGCAGCGGATCTGGGCGCCGTCGCCGGCTTGATTGTCGAACTTCACGACGGGCATCGGCAGCATCCCCGCGGGCGGAGGGGGTGTGTAGACGTAGTCGGGCGTGAATCCAGGCTGTGCGGAGACGGCCATCGTCTTGAACGTCATCGGCGCCATGACCAGGTTGACGTTGATGATGTTGCCCGGTGGGCTCGAATCCGCGACCTCGCAACCCAAGAGGTCGTACGTGACGGTTGGACTCGGGTTGTAGACCTCGATCCATTCGCCGTCGTCGTCGTTGATCGTGTTCGTGTTGTGCATCAGCTCGGTGATCACGATCTGACCAGCGACGGACGGCGTCACACCCATCGGGACGACCGTGCCGCCCGTTCCCCCGCTGCCGGCCGTGCCGCCGCTGCCGCCGCGACCCGCGGCGCCGCCGGAACCGCCGGTCCCCGCAACGCCGCCGGAGCCCGCGCTGCCGGCGGTTCCGCCGCCGCCGCTGCCGCTGCTGCCGGCGCTGCCCGCGGTCCCGCCGGTGCCGCCGCCCGTGCC
>DATBHU010000155.1:0-4338 GCA_036557265.1 Polyangia bacterium | reverse complement strand
GACGCCTGGCCCGTCGAACGTCGCCTCGCTGCGCGTGGCGAAGAAGATCACGATCGCCGCGACGACCGCCGCCGCCGCGATCGAGCCGCCGATGATCCACTTCCGGCTCGACGCGCGGGGCGCCGGCGCCGCGTCGCCGGCCGCGGGCGCCGCCACCAGCGCGGCCGCCGGGCGCTCGGGCGCCGCCGCCAGCTTCTCGGTCGGGGCCGGCGGGGCCGCGACGTCTCGTTCGGGGGCCGGCGCGGGCGGCGGCGGAGCCGGGGCCGGCGCGGCGGGCGGCGGCGGCTCTCCGCGGGCCCGGGCCTGGTCGATCCGCGCGGTCAGCTCCGCGATCAGCTTCTCGACGCCGGCGCGGTTGCTGCTCCGGGGCTCCAGCTTCAGGTAGTTGCGATACAGCTCGCGAGCGCGGGCCAGGTGTTCCAGCTTGCCGTCGATCTCGTACTGGCGGCGGTGCGCGAGCGCGATGTTGAACAGGAAGGCCGGCTGCGGGTCGAGCCCGAACGCGCGCTCGTAGGCGCCGATGGCCGCCTCGAACTTGCCGAGCTGGAAGTCGCGCTCCCCCTCCACGAAGGCCGCCTTGGCGTCGACGTTGTCGGCGGGCGCCGCCCGCGCGGGCGCCACGCGCGCGCCCAGCGCCACCATCGCGATCGTCGCGACGATCTCAGTGCGCATAGGGATTGAGGGGCGTGTCGAGGTCGGCGTCGGCGGCGCGCTTCTTCGCGCCGCCGGGCGCCTTCCGGTGTGGCCTCTCGTGCGCCCCGGCGGGCAGCGCGCGCGCGCCCGCGGCGCCCGGCGCGTCAGGCGTCGCCGCCGGCGCGGCGGGACCGGCGGGCGCCACGGCCGGCACGATCGCGGGCGGCACGGCCGGCGCAACCGCGGGCGCCGCCGTCGCCGGCACCGCCGCCGGGCGCGCGGCAGCCGGTTCCGCGGGCGCGGCCGCGCCCGCACCCGCCGCAGGCCCCGCGGCCTTCCCCGTCCGGCTCGTGCGCGCCACCAGGATCACGGCCAGCACCGCGAAGCCGAGGCCCGCGCCGGCGACCACGCGCGGCAGCCGGCGCGAGCGCCAGACCTCCTTCGTCGAGATCGCCGCGCCCGACGGCGCCGCGGCCGCGCCCGCGTCGGACGGCGTCACCAGCGTCGGGCGGTCGGCCAGATCGGAGGGCGGGCGCCGCGGCGGCCGCCGCTCGCCGCCCGTCGCGTACGCGGCGAGCACGCTCGCCGGCAGCGCCCTGTCGAGCGCCGCCAGCATCTCCTCCGCCGTGTCGAAGCGCGCCGCCGGCCGCTTCTCCATCGCCTGCAGGATCACCGGCTCCAGCGGTTCGGCCCGGCCGGTCTCGCGGCTGAGCCGCGGCGGCGGGACGTTGATCTGCATGGTCATGACGTCGAACGCAGACTCCGTCTGGAACGGCGCGTGCCCGGCCAGCATCTCGAACAGCACCACGCCCGCGGCGTACAGATCGGCGCGCGCGTCGATGTCGGGCAGCGCGCGGCACTGCTCGGGCGACATGTACGCGGGCGTGCCCATCGTGATCCCGGTGCGGGTCTTGATCGACGCGTCCGCGCCCGACTCGTTCTTGGCCAGGCCGAAGTCGAGGATCTTAACGGCGCTCGCCCCCAGCGTCGCGATGGGCGCGCACAGGAAGATGTTGTCCGGCTTGATGTCGCGATGAACGATCCCCGCTCGGTGCGCCGCGCCCAGCCCGGACAGCACACCGACGATCACCGCGCGCGCCTGCGCCAGCGTCAGCGGCCCGTCGCGGTGCAGGAGCGCGCGCAGGCTCTCGCCCTCCAGCAGCTCCATCACCTGGTAGTAGTGCCCGTCGGGCATCTGGCCGAACGCGAACACGTCGACGATGTTCTGGTGCCGCAGCCGGCTGGCCGCCCGCGCCTCCTGCAAGAAGCGCGCGGCCGACTCGGGGTTCGCGACCTGGCGGTTCAGGACCTTGATGGCAACCTTGCGCCCGAGCAGCGGGTGGACGCCGGAGTAGACGACGCCCATCCCGCCCTGCCCGAGCAGGCCGCTCACCTGGTACTCGCCCACCCGGGCGCCCGGAGCCAGCGTCTGCGTCGGCAGCGCCGCCTCGCCGGCCCCGACCGCCGCCAGCGAATCGAACGAGCGGCTGACGCCCGGGCAAGATCCGGCCGGGTGGCCGCCGCCGCAATGTATGCAGGGCTCGGGTGTCACACCGCCGGTCCGATCGGGTACACCACGAGGAATCGGGTGCCGATCACCGCCTGCACGACCACCGGAAAATCAGACCTGACGTTGATGATCAGGTTGGTGTTGATCGGCGTCGGCGCGATCGGGATCTTGAGCGCGCTGGTCGGCGAGACCGTGACCGGAGAGATGATGGGCGCGTTGCTGTCGCCGTACTGCAGGTCGATCAGCGCGTCCGCCGCGTGCGGGTTGCCGACGTAGAGGTTGCCGCCGCCCGACAGGTCGCCGATCGGCAGGTTGAACGCGCGCCCCTGCATGATGTTGGACGACGGGATGGTCAGCGCCTCCTTGATCGGCCCCAGCGACTGGCGCAGCACCGCCGTCGACGGCGTGGTCGGGTCGGTGGTCCGGGCGATGATCAGCGCGGTCTTCTTGGCCGACAGGTCGAACAGCTCGGGCGAGGTCGCGAAGTTCTGGGCGTTCATCGGCACCGTGGCGGTGCGCGACGACGGCGCGCCGATGCCGAACACGGTGAACGTCACGTCGGCGTTCAACGGTTCTCCCGACACGTCGAGAAACGCCCTCTCGAACGTGGTGCTGGTGATGACGTCTGGATTGACGAGAATGTGGGTAGCCATCGGTCGGATCTCCTCTCTGTCCTATCGAACGCGTCAGTTGCACGTGACGTAGAAAAGCTGCTGCTGCTGCCCGCCGCCCGCGGCCTGCGCGGCGATGCCGTAGATGTTCCGATCGAGCGCGGCGATGTCGAGGCCGCCCAGCGACGCCGCGCCCATGCCGCCGATGTTCGTCGGCGTGGCGGCCAGCGGCGTCAGGTCGGCGTCGAAGCGCGCCAGCAGGATCTGCGAGTCGGGGCCCGCGACGCCCTCGAGCCACGTCAGCGCGAACACGGCGCCGTCGAAGATGACGTGCGGATAGCTCTTGAGCAGCGTGCTCTCTGTGCTGGCCTGCACCGCGGCCTGGACCGTCCGACCGGTCAGCGACAGCAGGGCGATACGGATCTCGCGCGTGCCGGTGTGCGAATCGATCCACGCGACGGCGACGCGATCGCCGGCGCCCGCGATCGAGATCGTGGCGCTGGGCGAGCCGATGGTCGGTAGATCGCCGTCGCCCGTGAACGGGTATCCCTGGCCCACCGTCAGATTCGTGTCGGACAGCTCGAGCAAGGTCCCACCTCCGCTGGTTGCGTCGATGACGGCGCCCGCAATGAAACGATCGGAAGCCCAACCTATTCCAGACGTTCTCGAGGTCGCGAGCTGGACGGGCGTGCGCGCGACGGTGAACGCGGGCGTCGCGCTGAACGCGTCGACGATCGCCGGCTGCTGGTTCAGGCTGTCAGGCCGACTGATGACGCCGATCTTGGTCCCGTCGGCGCTGACCGCGACCCCGCCGATCTGGGGCGCCTTGGTCGTGTCGGCGGCGTTCATCCCGGTGGCGGGCGTCCCGACCAGCGCGCCGGTCGCCGGCCCGATGCGCACGATCGCGGCGTGGGCGACGGGCTGAGCGCCCGTCGCGTCCCGGCGGCCGTACGCGAGGATCAGATCGGCGCCCGCGGGCGCCAGGCGCGGGGCGCTCAGGCCCTGCGCGGACATCGAGGCGACCGTCTTGTCGGTGGCGAGTCGCAAAATGCCCGCCGGCGTCACCGCGTTGTAGAGCAGATCGCCATTCAGCGCTCTCCAGGCGACGCCGAAGACGCCCGCCGCGGCCGCGTAGGCGACGGTCGGGCTCGAGCCGCCGCCCGCGACCGAGGCGGTGTATTGCCCGCCGACGGTGCAATTCTTGGCAATCGACCCGCCGGTCCCGGCGGAGCCGCCGCCGGCGCTCCCGCCCGCGCCACCGCCGGCGACGTTGCCCGCGCCCCCCCGACCGCTGGCGCCGCCGGCGCTGCCCCCGGCGCCGCCCGTCGCGCCCGCGCCGCCCGTCGCGCCCGCGCCGCCGGTTCCGCCGCCGCCCGCGCCGCCCGTCGCGCCGCCGTTGCCGCCCGCGCCGCCCCGCCCACCGCCTCCGGTGCCACCGCCGCCGCCTCTACCACCGGCGCCGCTCGCGCCGCTGCCGCCACCCGCGCCGCCAACGCCGCCTCTGCCGGCCGCGCCGTCCAGGCCGCCTGCGCCTCCGCCACCTGTGCCACCGACGCCGCCCGTGCCGGCAACGCCGCCCGTGCC
>DATBHU010000154.1:0-3178 GCA_036557265.1 Polyangia bacterium | reverse complement strand
CGGCCCACCTGGCTGTTCGGCAAGACCGTGCACGAGGGCTGCAGCCGGGCCGGCTACTACGAGCAGGCGGACTTCGCCCAGGACTACAACTCGCCCAAGTGCGTGGTGCGCGTCGGCTGCTGGGGCCCGGTGGTCAACTGCAACGTGCCGAAGCGCGGCTGGATGGGCGGCATCGGCGGCTGCCCGAACGTGGGCGGCATCTGCATCGCCTGCACGATGCCCGGCTTCCCCGACAAGTTCATGCCGTTCATGGACGAGCCGCCCGGCGCCTCGGTGTCGTCGGCGCTGATCAAGCCGTACGGCACGTTCATCCGCAAGCTGCGGTCGATCACCAACGCGACCGCCAACAAGGAGGCCGCGTGGCACCACAACGGCCCCTCGCTGACCACCGGTTACGACCCCCACTGGCGGGCCTGAGCCCGTCCGCCCAGCTCGACAAACGAGGAGCGCGCCATGAGCACCGTCAGCGAACAGGATCTGCAGTCCGGCAAAGGGACCCGGCTGGTCGAGATGGCCTGGGATCCGATCACCCGCATCATCGGCAACCTCGGCATCTACACCAAGATCGACTTCGACCAGCGCCGCGTCGTCGAGTGCAAGAGCACGTCGTCGATGTTTCGCGGCTACAGCGTGTTCATGCGCGGCAAGGATCCGCGCGACGCCCACTTCATCACCAGCCGCATCTGCGGCATCTGCGGCGACAACCACGCCACCTGCTCGGTCTACGCCCAGAACATGGCGTACGGGATCAAGACGCCGATCCTCGGCGAGATGATCTTCAACCTGGGCGAGGCGGCCGAGTACATGTTCGACCACGCGATCTTCCAGGACAACCTGGTGTTCGTCGACTTCTGCGAGCGCATGGTGGCCGAGACCAACCCGGGGCTGCTGGCGCGCGCCGAGAAGACCGAGGCGCGCCACGCCGACGCGCACGGGTTCCGCACCATCGCGGACATCATGCGCGCGCTGAACCCGTTCTCGGGCGTCATGTACCGCGAGGCGCTGCAGATGAGCCGGCTGACGCGCGAGATGTTCTGCCTGATGGAGGGGCGTCACGTGCACCCGTCGACGCTCTACCCGGGCGGGGTCGGCACGGTGCCGACGCCGCAGCTGTTCACCGACTATCTGGTGCGGCTGATGAAGTTCATCGACTTCGCGAAGAAGCTGGTGCCGCTCAACGACGACATCTTCGACTTCTTCTACGAGGCGCTGCCCGGCTACGAGAAGGTCGGCAACCGGCGCGTCATGCTCGGCTGCTGGGGCGCCTTCCAGAACCCCGAGGTGGCCGACTACAGCTACGAGCGGATGACGGACTGGGGCCGGGCCATGTACGTCACGCCCGGCGTGGTCGTCGACGGCGAATTGGTGACGACGGACCTGGTCGAGATCAACCTCGGCATCCGCATCATGCTCGGCAACTCGTACTACGACGACTGGCAGGGCGAGGAGACGTTCGTCAGCCACGACCCGCTCGGGAACCAGGTCGACCAGCGCCACCCGTGGAACCAGACCACCATCCCGCGGCCCCAGAAGCGCAACCTGGAGGGCGGGCCGTACAGCTGGGTGATGAGCCCGCGCTGGTACAACAAGCGGACCGGCGACTTCCTCCCCCTCGACACGGGCGGCGGGCCGCTGGCGCGGCTGTGGGCGACGGCGCTGGCCGGGCTGGTCGACACGCCCTACGTGAAGTCGACCGGCAAGAGCGTGACCATCACGCTGCCCAAGACGGCCAGCTCGGGCGAGATGCAGCTCGAATGGAGGGTGCCGAAGTGGGCGAACACCATCGAGCGCGATCGCGCGCGCGCCTACTTCATCGCCTACGCGGCGGGGATGGCGATGATGTTCGTCGAGCAGGCCCTGCAGCGCCTGCGCGGCGGCGACGTGCGCGTGTTCCAGGACTTCGACGTCCCCAAGGAGGCGATCGGCTGCGGCTTTCACGAGGCGGTGCGCGGCGTGCTGTCGCACCACCTGGTGATCCGCGATCGCAAGATCGCGAACTACCATCCGTACCCGCCCACGCCCTGGAACGCCAGCCCGCGCGACCACCTGGGCCAGCCCGGACCGTACGAGGACGCGGTGCAGGGGCTGCCGATCTTCGAGGAGAACGGCCAGGACGGCTTCAAGGGGATCGACATCATGCGCACCGTGCGCAGCTTCGACCCCTGCCTGCCCTGCGGCGTCCACATGTACACGGGCGGCGGCCGGGTGGTCGAGCGGCATCACTCGCCGATGCTCGGCTTTCCCCGGTGACGGCCAGGTGATGAAGGAGGGCTCCATGTTTGGTCTCAAGCGCAACGGCAAGAACGGCGAAAACAAGAAAGAGAAGCTCGTCGCCAACGTGCGGGTCGGCAAACCGCAGACGAAGCCGTCGGCGCCCGCGCACACCGCGGGGGTCAAGCGCGGCAACGCGCGCGGGAACTCGGACAAGGAAGCGGGGATCAAGACCGCGCCCGATCGCCTGAGCGCGCGCGCCACCGCTCGCCGGTCGACGAGCATCAACCCCGAGGCGCGCAACCCGATCGATCCGCGGATGCCCAACCTGACGCCGGCGTGAGCGGGCCATGGTCGGGCAGGGCGTCTTGATGGGGATCGCGCTGGGGCTGGGCCTCGGCGCGCGCCACGCCCTCGAGCCCGATCACCTGGCGGCGGTGTCCGTGCTGGCCGCCGATCGTCCGGGCGCGCGGCGGGGCCTGCTGATCGGGGCGCTCTGGGGCGCGGGCCATACGCTGTCGTTGCTGGCGTGCGGTCTCGCGGTGGCGATCGCGGCGGTGCGGATCCCGCCCTGGCTCACGGAGCTGCTGGAGATCGCGGTCGCGGCCGTGCTGATCGCGCTGGGCGTGCGGGCGCTCCGTCGCGCGAGCGGCGCGAGGTCTCGAACTGCGCGCGACGAGCCCGCGGCGGGCGACGCGCGCCGCCTCGCGCCCGCGGGCGGGCACGCGCACGTCCACGTCGCGCGGCGCGCGCTCGCGCTCCGTCCCTTGCTGGTGGGCGCCGTCCACGGGTTGGCGGGCAGCGGCGCGCTGGTCGCGCTGGCGACGGCGGCGCTGCCGACGGCGGCGGCGCGGCTGGCGTTCATCGGCCTGTTCGGCTTCGGATCGATCGCCGCGATGAGCGCGATCTCCGGGCTGGCGGGGTGGCCGCTCGCGCGCATCGCGCGCCGTCCGGCCGCCGCGCGGTT
>DATBHU010000153.1:0-15191 GCA_036557265.1 Polyangia bacterium | reverse complement strand
GATCGCTACCACGCCCGCGCTCTGACGACGCCGCGCCAGATGCGGAACAGCATGGTTTACGTGCTGCTCAACTTCCGCAAGCACCTCCGCGCGCCCGCGTGCGTCGACCCGCGCAGCTCGGGGCCGCACTTTTCGGGGTGGCAGCGCGCGCCCGCGGACACCGGCGCGCCGCCGGCGACGGCGCCGCCGGGGACGTGGATGGCGCGCGTCGGTTGGAGGCGCGCGGGGGGGCCGTTGCGGGTCGAGGAGCACCCCGCCACGGCGCCGCGACCGCACCCAACTTGATTTCGCGGATGTTGCGCTGAGCGGCCGCTCCCATCTTGATTTCGCGGATGTTGCGCTGAGCGGCCGCTCCCATCTTGATTTCGCGGATGTTGCACCGAGCGACCCCGCCCAACTTGATCTCGCGGATATTGGGTCCGGGCGCGTGCGGGGACGTGAATCCGCGGGGGGCCGTTTCGAAGACGTGATTGATCGTTAGAGCGGCGTCAGCGCTGCCAGGCGCGCAGGATCTCGTCGACGCGGGCGTCGGCGGCCTGATCGACGGCGCGGCGGGCCGGGTCGGCGTCGAACCAGGCGACGGTGCGGCGGATGCCCTCCGCGAACGGGATCTGGCAGGCCCAGCCCGGCACGAAGCTCTTGATCTTCGCGTTGTCGAACAGCGCGTTCCAGCTCTTGTCGCCGAGCAGGCCCGCGCCCGTGTCGGGATCCAGCTTGGCGATGAACGCGCTCGGCACGTGGACGATCTGCGGATCGCCGACGCCGGCGGCGCGGCCGACCACGCGCAGGATCTGATCCCAGGTCAGCCACTCGTCGGACGTGATGTGGAACGTGTGGCCGAGCGTGCGGGGGTTGCCGAGCAGGCCGACGAAGGCGCGGCCGAAGTCGTCGGCGTGGGTCAGCGTCCAGAGCGACGTCCCCTCGCCGTGCACGACCACCGGCTTGCCGCGCCGGACGCGGTCGAGGATCGTGTAGTCCGACTTGCCGACGGCGACGGGGACGATCGTATCGTAGGTGTGCGACGGCCGCACGATGGTGATCGGGAAGCCGGACTCGCGATGCGCCGCCATCAGGCGCTCCTCGCAGGCGATCTTGTTGCGCGAGTACTCCCAGTACGGGTTCACGAGCGGCGTCGACTCCGTGATCACCGGGTGGACGGGCGGCTTCTGGTACGCCGACGCCGAGCTGATGAACACGAACTGCCCGGTCGAGGCCGCCTCCGGCCCGCCGCCGAACCAGGCCAGGTTGCGCTCGATGTGCGGCACCGTGAAGGCGATCCAGTCGACGACCACGTCGTAGCGCGCCCCGCGCAGCGCCGCCGGCGGCGCCCCGCCGTGGATGTCGTGGGCCAGCACCTTGGCGCCCTTGGGCAGCGGGTACTTCAGCGTCTTGCCGCGGTTCAGCAGGTGCACCTCGTGCCCGGCCTCCGCCAGCTGGCGCGTGATCGTCGAGCTGATGTTCCCCGTGCCGCCGATGAACAGGATCTTCATGCGCGCAACTATATCAGGGGCGGTCGGCGCGCCGCGGGGCCTCGCTCACTCGGCGTCCAGCGCCGGCACCGCGGGCACGCCCGGGCAAGCCGCCGCTTCCTCCTCCTGCTGGCGCGCCTGGCGGCGGAGCCGGAAGTCGAGCAGCGCGGGGGCGAGCGCGATGGCGGCGCCGATGCAGGTCAGCTCGCC
Source organism: Polyangia bacterium (assembly GCA_036557265.1). GTDB lineage: Bacteria > Myxococcota_A > Polyangia > Fen-1088 > Fen-1088 > JADGRB01. Next base: position 13,512 of record DATBHU010000153.1, on the reverse strand, counting down.
GATCAGCGCCGCCAGGCCGAAGGAGCGGATGCCCTGGTTGGCCGAGAACAGCAGCGACGCGTAGCCGACGACGGTGGTGAAGGAGCAGAGCGCGACCGCCGGACCGGCCGCGACCAGGATGCGCGCCGCCGAGCCGGCCTTGCCCAGCCCCTCGCTGCGGTGGCGCGCGGCGATGTTCACCGAGTAGTCGATGCCGATCCCGATCGTGATCGGCAGCGACACGAAGTCGAGGAAGTTGATGCGGATGCCGAGCAGGCTGGCCGCGGACAGCAGCAGGAACACGCCGGAGGCGCCGCACAGCAGGGTGACCGCCGCCTGCCGGCTGAAGCCGAGGATCAGGATCACCACCAGCGCGGCGCCCGCCGCGGCGATCAGCGACGCGCGCGGGCCGTCGCGGTTGACCGAGACGACGATGTCGTTCTGGACGAAGGCGTTGCCGCCCACGACGACGTCGCCGCCCAGGCCGAGGCCCCGGAACGTCGCCACGAAGCGCTCGAGATCCTCGGTGCGCCAGAGGTCGAAGCCGGCGCCCTTCATGGCGACCACCAGACGGCCGCGCGTGCCGTCGCGCTCGACGAACGGCCAGGCCAGCTCGGACGGCACGTCGGCGTCCGTGATCGGCGCCAGGCGCGCCGGCGGCATCAGCGCCAGCGCCGCCTCGCGATCGGCGTCGTCCAGCGTGGCCAGCGTCTGCTTGGTCAGTAGCTTGCGGATCTCGCCGAGCAGCGCGCGGCGGTCGTCCTGATCGGGCGGCACCAGATCGTCCAGCGTCGACACGTGGGCGAACAGGCGCTCGCCCACGGGCTTGCCGCGGTCGGCGGCCCGCAGCTGCGCGGCGACGGCGCGGGCCCGCTCGCGCGTCGGCAGCGCGATGACTGTGCCGCCCGAGATGCCGCGGCCGAAGGCGCCGTCGATCTTCTCCTGCCAGCGGCGCAGCGCCAGGATGTCGGAGCCGGTGGAGCGCAGGTTGCGGAAGTCGCGCTCGAACGGCTGGCTCGCCACGTAGCGCCAGGCGCAGATCCCCGAGCCGACCAGCGCCATCAGCGCGGTCACGAGGACGGCCGGCCGACGCCGCGGCATCAGGCGCGCCAGCCCGCGGCCCAGCCGCGCCGGCGAGCGCCCGCCGGCGAGCCCCCGGGCTTCGAGCGCGGCCAGCGCGGCGGGAAGCACCAGGAACGTCGCCAGCCAGCAGAACAGGATGCCGACGCCGCCGATCAGACCGAAGTGGCGGAAGCCGCGGAACTGGGTGGCCAGCAGCGACGCGTACGACACCGACGCCGTCAGCGCGGCGGCCAGCGTCCCGCCCAGGCTGCCCTGCACCGCCGCCGCCAGCGCCGCCGTCGCGTCGCCGCTCTTGCGGCGCTCCTCGAAGTAGCGCGCCAGCAGGATGATGCCGAAGTTGATGCCGTTGCCGACCACGATCGGCGCCAGGAACGCGGTGGCCAGGTTCAGGTGACCGACGCCGAGGCGCGTGAAGGCGAACGTCACCAGCGCGCCCAGCGCGAGGGCGCCCAGCAGCGCCGCGACCGCCGCCGGCGAGCGGAAGAACAGCAGCATGCCCAGCGCCACGATCGCCACCGTGAACAGCGTCGCCTGCAGCATCCCGCCCAGCAGCGCGCGGTGCTCGGTCGCGTTGCTGACGACGTCGCCCGTGATGCCGAAGCGGACGGCCGGCCCGGCGGCGCCGCGCGCCTCGTCGACGGCGCGCTCGACCGCCGCCAGGACCGGCGCGTTGCGTGACACCTCGCCCGACGCGAACGGCGTGCGCGCGACGATGATCTGCAGGCGGCCGTCCTTCGACACCAGCCCCGTCGGGTGCTCCACGCCCGCCTTCGCGGCGTCGAGCTGCTGCTTGAGATCGCGCAGGCGGGCCCCGAACGTCGGCCCGGCGTCGGTCGTGGACGTGGCCGGCGCCGCGTCGTCGTCCAGCGACACGAACAGCGGGTTCAGGCGCGCCTTGCGCCGCGCCAGCTCGTCGCGGATCGCCGTCAGATCTTCCGCCGGCACCAGCAGGTGGCGGTGGTCCCAGGCGAAGCGATCGCGCGCCGCGCTGTCCGCCCCCACCCCGAGCAGCGTCCCGGCGGGAAGCGCGTCCAGGCGCGCGCGCACCTCGTTCGCCGCCGCCGCGCGCCGGCCGGCGTCGTCGGACTCGATCGCGACGATGATCGTCCCGAACACCTGCGCCCGCGCCTCGAGCGCGTGCAGATCGCGGACGGACGCCGTCTCGGGCGGCAGCAGGTACGACATATCGCCGTGCAGCGGCAGGCGGGCGGCCACCGGCGCCGCCGCGATCCCCGCGAGCAGCGCCGACCAGAGGATCGCCGCGCGGCGCCGCGTGGCCCAGCGGGCCCAGCGGACGCCGACGCCGCGGCTGTGATCGCGATCGGAAGAGGCGCGTTGCATGCGGCCCCGTTGTGCAGCCGTCATGCCACGCGACACGGGCGGCTGGATCCTGGCGCGGGGGCGGCCGGTCCGGGCTCTCGGCGCGCGGCGGCGCGATGGCCTGTCGAATATCAACCACCGCGCGACCAGCCGCCGACACCGCGCCCGCGGGGCGTGGTCACCGCGGGGTCGCTAGGGCGCGGCCTTGATCGGAAGCGTGCCGACCGCGAAGCAGCAGCTCGCCTGGAACCCGTCGGTCGTGTCGGTGCACGACTGCGCGGTCGCGCCCGCGTAGCCGGCGCAGGGATCTCCGTCGGCGCAGCGGGGCGGCGTGGTCGCGCAGCCGCCGGTGCCGGGGGTGCATCCAAGCGCCGCCTTCACCGCCACGCAGGCGGGCGCGTCGGCGGCGAAGCAGCAAGCGCCGCTGTAGCCGCCGCTCGCGCCGTCGACGCAGCTTTGCAGGGTGGCGCCCGGATAGCCGTCGCAAGCCCCCGTCGCCGTCGCGCAGGTCCCGGACGCCGCCGTGGCCGCGAAGCAGAGCGGCGCGCCGGACGGGAAGCAGCACGAGGCGCTGTAGCCGTTCTGACCGTCGAGGCAGCTGTCCATCGTGGTGCCCGGGTACGACGCGCAGGCGCTGCTCGCGCTGGAGCAGGTCGGGGTCCCGCACGCCATCAGCGTGCCGGCGTCGGGATCGGTGCCGCCGCCCGTGCAGCCGATCGTCGCCTGCACGGGAGCGCACGACTTGCCCGTGGCCTGCCAGACGATCGAGTACGGCGACAGATGCGTGGTCACGGCGGAGACGGTCTTCGCGCGCGTGTCGACCACGGCGCCGGGGAGGATCTGCCAGGCGGCGCCCGCGAAGGTGGCGACGCGCAACAGCGACTTGTCGCTTCCGGTCAGCGCCGCGGCGTCGTAGCCCAGCGTCAGCTTCACCGGGAACGCGAACTGGAGGCCGCTCGGGCCGATCTCGTAGACGGTGCCGAGCGCCCCCGCGCCGGGCGAACCGGTCGGCTGCACCGCGATGATCGTGTCGTCGACCAGCGCGCCCTCCGGGATCTCGAGCGTGAATTCACCGTCGGGCGTGCTGAGCACCGCGCCCGCCGAGCCGACCAGCATCGTGATCGGGCGCGTCCCCTGCTGCATCTTGCCGCCGCCGCCGCAGCCCCATCCGGCGGCCGCCAGCGTCAGGGCGGTGAGGATCGACCGGCGGAGGGGAAGGCTGAACGGCATTCCCGATCCAAATCGGCACCTGGGCCGAACAAATTGAGCGCGTCAGAAGCGCCCGATCACGGCCAGTCCGCCCCCACCGCGCAGCGGCGTGAAGGCGACGGCCGGCGCGCCGCGCGCGGGCGCGGGGACCTGCTCGCGGGCGAGGATCGCCGCGTCCGCGATGATGACCAGCAGGCCGCCGCGAAGGCGCCCAGCCCGGCGACAACCGCGCCGATCACCGCGGCGGTTTCGCGTTCATCGACGCGGCCGCCGAGCCCGATCGCGAGCGTCAGCACGCCCGTGTCGGCGAGCAGCGTCTGCCAGCCGTACCAGCGCCCGACGGTCGGCTCGGCGGCGGTGGGAGGCGGCGCGGCTTGCGGCCACGGCTCGGGCAGCGGCGCTACCTGCCCCGCTGCGCTGGCCGCGCGAAGCACGAGCCCGCACGCGCATGCGATCGACCAGAAGGCCGCTCTCGATGACCGCATGCGGTCCGGCAGAGCAATCGAGGTGCCAGCGGGATCGTCGCGGTATAGTGCGCGGTTCATGGCCTACGAGCACCGAACCGTTGAGCCCAAATGGCAGGCGCGCTGGCGCGAGGCCGGGCTGCACAAGACCCCCAGCGATCCGACAAAGCCGAAGTTCTACGCGCTTGACATGTTCCCCTACCCGTCCGGCTCGGGCCTGCACGTCGGCCACTGCGAGGGCTACACCGCGACCGATGTCCTCACGCGCTGGAGGCGGATGCAGGGCTTCCGGGTGCTGCACCCGATGGGCTGGGACGCGTTCGGGCTGCCGGCCGAGAACTACGCCATCAGGCACGGCGTCCACCCGCGCGTCACCACCGCGGCCGCCATCGCGAACTTCCGCCGCCAGATCGACGCGGTCGGCTTCGCTTACGACTGGGAGCGCGAGATCGACACCACCGACCCCGCGTACATGCGCTGGACGCAGTGGATCTTCCTCAAGCTCTACGAGCGCGGCCTCGCCTACGAGGCGGTGGTCCCGATCAACTGGTGCCCGTCGTGCAAGACGGGCCTCGCCAACGAAGAGGTGAGCCAGGGGCGCTGCGAGCGCTGCGGCACGCTGGTCGTGCGCAAGGACATGCGGCAGTGGATGCTGCGCATCACCCGCTATGCGGATCGACTGCTCGCCGATCTGGACGAGCTGGACTGGCCGGCGTCGACGCTGGCGATGCAGCGCCACTGGATCGGGCGCAGCGAGGGCGCCGAGGTGACGTTCACGACCGCGACGCCGGTGGCCGGGCTCGAGCTGCGCGTGTTCACCACCCGCCCGGACACGCTCTACGGCGCGACGTACATGGTGCTGTCGCCGGAGCACGCGCTGGTCGACGAGCTGACCACGCCCGCGCAGCGCGACGCGGTCACGGCCTACCAGGAGGCGGCGCGCCGCAAGAGCGACCTCGAACGGACGGATCTCGCCAAGGAGAAGACCGGCGTGTTCACGGGCGCGACGGCGACCAACCCGGTCAACGGCCAGCAGATCCCGATCTGGATCGCCGACTACGTGCTGGCGACGTACGGGACCGGCGCGATCATGGCCGTGCCCGCGCACGACGAGCGCGACGGCGAGTTCGCCCGCAAGTTCGGCATCCCGATCGTCGAGGTGGTCCGCCCGCCGGACGGCGCCGCGTTCGATCCCGAGAAGCCGTTCACCGGCGACGGCGTCAACGTCAACTCGGGCTCGCTCGACGGCCTGCCGACGCCCGCGGCGAAGAAGAAGATCACCGCCGAGCTGGAGGGGCGCGGCGTCGGCAAGGGCGCGGTCAGCTACCGGCTGCGCGACTGGGTGTTCTCGCGCCAGCGCTACTGGGGCGAGCCGATCCCGCTCCTGCACTGCCCGAAAGACGGTGTGGTGCCGGTGCCCGAGGCCGACCTCCCGGTTCGCCTGCCCGACGTCGAGCGCTACGAGCCGACCGGCACGGGCGAATCACCGCTCGCGGTGATCGACAGCTTCGTCAACGCCACCTGCCCCAAGTGCGGCGGGCCGGCCAAGCGCGAGACCAACACGATGCCGCAGTGGGCGGGGTCGTGCTGGTACTACCTGCGCTACCTCGACCCGAAGAACGCCGAGCGGCTGTTCGACCCCGCCATCGAGAAGCAGTGGATGGCGGTCGACCTCTACGTCGGCGGCGCCGAGCACGCCGTGCTTCACCTGCTGTACGCGCGCTTCTGGCACAAGGTGCTTTACGACATGGGCATCGTCAGCACCAAGGAGCCGTTCAAGAAGCTGCGCCACCAGGGGACGGTGCTCGCCTATTCGTACGAGGACGCGATGGGCCGCTACCACGAGCTCGCCGAGGTGGAGCTGCGCGGCGACGAGGCCTTGCTCAAGGCGACCGGCGAGAAGCTGACCGTCCACGTCGAGAAGATGTCCAAGGCGAAGTTGAACGGGATCAGCCCCGACGACGTCATCCGCGACTACGGCGCCGACGTCATGCGCCTCTACGAGCTGTTCATGGGCGAGTTCGAGCTCGCCAAGCCGTGGGACCCGCGCGCGATCGAGGGCGTCAACCGCTTCGTCAAGCGGGTCTGGCGCCTCGTGGAGGAGTGGGACGCAGCCAAGGCGCCGGCCGACGACCCGCACCTGCGCCTGCGTCACAAGACGATCAAGCGCGTGACCGCGGACCTCGAACGGATGCAGTTCAACACGGCGATCGCCGCGATGATGGAGTACCTGAACGTGCTCGCCGAGGGCGGCGTCAATCGCGCGACGCGCGCCGATCTGGACGCGATGCTGCGGCTGGTGGCGCCGTTCGCGCCTCACCTGGGCGACGAAGCCTGGGAGCGCCTGGGAGGCCAAGACGGAAAGCCGACCTTCATGCTCGAGCAGGCCTGGCCCAGCTTCGACGACAAGCTGACCATCGACGACACCGTCACGCTCGGCGTGCAGGTGGACGGCAAGGTGCGCGGCAGCGTCGACATCGCGCCGACCGCGCCGGAGGACGTGGCGCGCGCCGCCGCGCTGGCGCTCCCCAACGTCGCGAAGCACCTCGAGGGGCGCGCCATCAAGAAGTTCATCTACAAGCCGGGGCGGATCATCGGCATCGTGACGGCGCCGGCAGCGTGACGGGCGGGGGCTTCATGCATCACTTGAACAAAGACCACAAAAGCGCTGTCATTCCGGCGATCACAGCCGCGCTCATGTTGGCGGCCGCCTGCGGCGGAAGTAGCGGCCCGCCGGCCGACGCAGGCGCCGACGTGCCCCTCGACACCGGCGCGGACGGCGCCCCCGCCGACGCCGGCGTCGATACCGCCCCCCTCGCCTGTGATCCCGGCGCGCAGAACTGCCCCGTCGATCAGAAGTGCGACTTCCGCTGCGACGGCAACAACGCCGTCGTCGATTGCGGCAGCGCTGCCGACGGCGGCGCGGTCGGCAGCACCTGCTCGACCATCACGATGCCGTGCGCGCGCGGCTCCGGCTGCGTCGTCATGGCGGGCGGCGGCCCGATGTGCCGAAAGTACTGCACGGTCGACGGCGACTGCGCGACCGGCGAGCGCTGCCACAACGACACCGTCGGCGTCACCTGCGCCACCACCACGAACTTCCTCCTCCACTTCTGCTACTGAGGCGCTGCCAGCCGCGCGATCTCGCTCCCGCCCAGCAGGAAGCAGCCGAGGCCGAAGTCCTCGAAGTTCGGGACGCTGTCGAACGTGACCGGCTGGCCGTCGGACGGCTGCTTGCCCGTCCCCTGCACCCAGCCCAGGAACCCGTTGTCGTGGACCGCCGACGCCATCGCGGTCCACGCGCGCGCGATCACCGGCTGGTAGGTCGCCGCCGGCAGCACGCCCGTCCGCACGCCCCACGCCATCCCGTACGTGAACAGCGACGTCCCCGTCAGCTCGGGCCCGCCGAAGTGGGTCGGGTCGGACAGGCTGACGTTCCAGAACCCGTCGCTGCGCTGCACGGCGCGCAGCGCCTCCGCCATCGCCGTGAAGTCGGCCAGGTACTCGGCCCGGTGCGCCTCGCCGGCCGGCAGGATGTCCAGCATCCGCGTCAGCGCCGCGAGCACCCAGCCGTTGCCGCGCGACCAGTAGCAGCTCTTGCCGTTCGGTTCCGTGTAGGGCGGATCGAAGTCCTGGTCGCGCCACCACAGGTGATCGGTCTTGCTGTAGAGACCGTTGCCGCCCTGCACGTTCCTGGTGTTCGCGTACATCGCGTACGCCTTGTCGTAGTAGCCGGTGGACGTGGCTGACGTACCCAGCTTGCCGAGCTTCGCGTAGACCGGCATCGCCATCTGGACGGCGTCGATCCAGGTCCAGTCGTTGACCGCGCTCCCAGCCACGACCATGTCGATGTCGGCCTTGATGTCGCGGATGCGCATCGCCTGCGGGTCCAGGTTGTAGAGATCGATGTACGTCTGGCCCGCGCACTGGTTGTCGGCGGTGCGCGTGGTGGTGCCGCCCACCAGGCCCCAGCTGTGGCTGGTCCCCCAGCGGACCGCGTAGTCGACGTCGCTCGCCTGCGGGTCGACGGCGTCGAGCGCCATCAGCCCCTCGTAGTAGACGGCGCGCGTCCAGATGTGGCTCGCGTGCGACGAGTCGATCATCGTCCCGGGGTCCGGCCACTTCGCCGTGAAGTAGCTGTTCGCGCGGCGGAGGAGAGCGATCACCGCCGCGCGCGCCGGCAATCCGGACACGCCGCCCGTGCCCGCGGTACCGCCTGCGCCCGCGCCGCCACCCCGGCCGCCGCTCCCGCCTCGACCGCCGCCGGCCGTGCCCGCGCCGGAGCCGCCCCGGCCGCCGCTCCCGCCCGCGGTTCCCGCGACCCCTCCCGCACCCGAGCCCGCCGTGCCGCCGCTGCCTGCCGCGCCGCCGTCCGCGCCATCCGCGCCCGCCCCGCTTCCGCCCACGCCCGCCGCGCTGCCGCCCGCGCCCGTCGCGCCCGCCGAAGCGCCCGCGCCGCCCACACCGCCCGCCGCGCCCGCGACACCGGCGCCGCCCGTCCCGCCGCCGCCCGCGCCGCCACCGCGGCCCGCCGACGACGACGCCCCGCCCCGTCCGCCCCCGCCGGAGCCCGCGGCGCCGCCCGGTCCGCCCGCCGCACCGCCGCCGCACGCCGCGAACGACGCCGCCGCGGCCAGCGCCAGCGCCACCAGCGGCCCGCGGACTCGCACCCGGACGGTCGTCATCACGACCATTGAATGTCGCCGCCCGGCGCGGGCTTCAGAAATTGGCTTCGATCGCCTTCGTCGCCTCGGCCTTGATCACCTTGTAAGCCGGCTGCTGCCTCCAGGTCTTCCCCAGGGTGGTGTGCCGCCCCGGCTTGTCCATGCCCAGGATGAACGGCACGCCCTGTTCGCGAATCACCGCGCTGGTCTCCAGGTTGACGCTGCCGACCGGCTTGTCCTGATACGTGACGACGAACTTGTAGACGTAGGCGAGATCGCCGGACGTGTCGAACGCCTCGTAGACGTAGATGTGGTGCGCGCCGAGGTCGAACTGGTCGTAGACGTACGACTTCATGGCGGCCAGCTTCGGATCCTTGGCCGCCTTCTTCAGCGCGAACACGCGCGCCCGCGCCTTGGCGGCCTCGGCGTCCTTGCCCAGCGCGACGTACGTCTGCACCAGCTTCTTCGCGACGTCGAAGTCGTCAGGCGCCAGCCGCGACGCCGTCTCCCAGCGCTCGGCGGCCTTCGCGAAGTCCTTCACGTTGTAGTAGCCCTGCCCGGCGTTGTACGCGGCGTCGATCAGCTTCGGATCCGCGGCCAGCGCGCGGTCGAACCGCATCAGCGCCTCCTTCTGCCGGCCGGTCTCGGCGAGGACGACGCCCGCGTTGTACGACGCCGCGGCCAGCGTCTCGTCGATCTCGAACGCCTGATCGTAGGCCGCCACCGCCTGGTCGCTGCGGCCGAGGTGCGACAGCACCCAGCCGCGCGCGTAGAGCGCATCGGGATCCTTCGGCTGCTTCTTGATCAGCGCATCCAGGTCGGCCAGCGCCTTGGCGAGCGCCGCCGCGTCCTTCTCCTTCTCCATCGCCACCTTCAGGATCGCCAGCGCCGGCGATTTCTGCCGCTCCGGCGCGGCGACACCCACGCCCGACAGCGCGAGCGCCGCCAGCAAGACCGACCCGACAATCCCGGAACCCCGCATCCGGACATCATCTCACGTGTCACGTGCCGGCGGCGGCGCCGAAGTCCTTGAAGAAGTAGTAGTCGGCGGAGTAAGGGACGCGCGTCTGCGCGTTCACGCTCGTCCCGTCGCATCCGCCTGCAGGCGGCGCGCCGCCCGCGGTGTTGAGGCGCTGCACGATCGAGATGTCGGTGAAGACGCCCGTGCCGCTCACCGCGAACGCCTTGAGCATCGCCCACGCCACCGCGTCCGGTTGCGGCGCCGCCGTCTCGACCAGCTCCTTCGCGACGAGGACGCTGCCGTCCGTCGTCGAGGTCCAGCTCGGCCCCGCGGCCGTCATCCCGTCCGTGCCGACCGAAGCGAACGTCATGTCGTACAGGATCGCGTCGGGCGCCTGCAGCTCCCAGGCGTAAACCGCCGCCGACCTCGCGTCGGCCCCACCGGCGCTCGCCCTGCAAGCGTAGATCTGGGCGCCGATCGCGTGATCGTGAAACGCGACGACCACGCTCCCCGGGAGGGCGAGCGCTTCAGGCAGGTTGGTGGGCGGCGTGAGCCAGGTCGCCTCCGTGCCGCCCACAAAGAAGTAGTAGTCGGCCGAATAGCCGGCCGCCGTGTCGGTCCCGGCCGTGGTCGAATCGCAGCCGGTCGCGGGCGCCACGCCGCCGACGGTGTTCAACCGCTCCACGAACGTCACGTCGCTGAAGATGCCGGTCCCGCTCGTCGAGGCCACGCGCAGCAGGAGCCACTGGATCGCCCCCGCGGCGGGCGCGTCGACCCCCGCGACCTTGACGCCGTTGGCGACGCTGCCGTCCCCGGAGGTCCAGTTCGGTCCCGCGCCGTGCGTCCCCACCTGGACGCCGTCCGCGTCGTAGAGCTTCGCGTCCGGCGCCTTGAGCACCCAGGCGTACGTGGTCGCGCCCGCGTCCGCGCCGCCGCCGCTGGCGGTGCAGGTGTAGATCTGCGAGCCGACGGCGTGCGTGCGCGCCTTGATCGTCGCCCCTGCCGGCACGGCCAGCGCGGCTGGGATCGCGGGCAGCGTCAGCCAGGCGGCGCCGCCGAGACCGCCCGCAGCGACGGTGCCGCCGGCCCCACCCGCGGCGCCGCCGGGTCCCGCGCCGGACGTGCCGGCGCTCGCGCCGCCACCTGCGCTCGCGCCACCGCCGGTGTCGCCACCGCCCCAGCTGCCGCCGTCGCCCCCGCGGCTGCCGGGCTGATCTCCGGTGCTGCGCGCTGCCCGACTGCCGCACGCGGCGGCGAACAACAACGTCATGACGAACCCCGATCCAATGAACCTCTTCATGTCTCGGCCTCCTTGTTTTGCTGCGTCCGACAAGGAGTACCGGGGCAGCCCGCCAAACGTTTCAGGCGAACTTCCGCGCGCCGGGCCGGCGGAACTTTGTCGAAACGTTCGCCGGCGCCGGGCGTATGACGATCATGGCCTCGACGGCAGGCAGACCGCCATCGCCCGGCGACGCCGTCGCCGGCGCAGCGATGGCCCGCTACGCCAACGGAGACGCCTCCGCCTTCCCGATCCTCTACGACGCGATCGCCCCGCGCATCGAAGGGCTGGTGCGGCGCAGGCTCCACGACGCCTCGCGGATCGACGACGTCGTCCAGCAGACGTTCGAGCGCATTCATCGCGCGCGCGGCACCTTCATCCGCGGGTCGGACGTGCTGTCGTGGGCGTTCACGATCGCCCGCAACCTCTGCCTGGACCTGGACGCGCGGGGCTGGCGCGAGCACGTCGCCGAGCGCGGCGACGAAGACGATCCGCTGGTGGCGGCCGTCGCCGAGGTCGTCGACGCGGAGCGCGTCGCGATGGCGCGCGAGACGATCGCCCGGGTCGCGCGCGCCTTCCGCCGCCTCCCGACCCACCAGCAGCTGGCGCTCGAGCTCGTGCGCGTGGAGGGGTTCTCCATGGCCGCCGCGGCGGAGAACATCGGGGTCACGGTGCCCAGCCTGAAGATGTCGCTGTTTCGAGGGGGCGTCGCCCTGCGCGCGGCGCTCGGTCTCGAAGACGAGAAGAGCCTGCGCCGCCGACTCGGTCCGCTCGCTTCCTTCGACAAGGAGCCGCTCCATGGCATCACCTGACCTCAGAGATCGCGTCCTCGCCTCCCTCGCCGAGATTCCGGCGCCGACACGCCGCCAGCTCGTGCGGCGGCAGGCCTGGCTGGTGCTCGCGGGCATCGCCGGCGCGTTGACCCTGTTCGCCGTCGAGGGCGGCCTGCGCGCGACGGGCCGACCGCCGTCGCTGGTCGCCTGGACCGCCCTCGGCACGTCGTGCGCCAGCGGCGTCGGCATGTGGTTCCTCTTCACGCGCGGCCGCTCCGGGCTGCGACGGCGGTGGCCGGTGCTGGGCCTGGCCGCCGTCGTGGCGGCGGCCGCCTTCGTCCTGTGGCGGTACGGCCTCGGCTGCCTCTATCACCTGGCCGGCCCGTGGTCCGGGCGCGCCGGATACCGCTGCTTCGCGATGAGCGTCGCCACCGGCGGCATCCTGCTCGGCGCGACGTTGCTCGCCTGGCGTCACGTCGACCCGATGACGCCGCGGGCGACGGGGGCCGCCTTCGGCGCGGGCGCCGGCCTCGGCAGCGCGCTGCTCGTCGATCTCTGGTGCCCGGTCTCGTACGTCCCGCACCTGCTGCTCGGGCACGTCCTCCCGATCGCCGTCCTGGCGGCCGCGGGCGCCTCTCTCGGCGGACGCGTCCTCGGCGTCGTGCGCGCCCTCCGCGGCTGAGCTCGGCCGTCGCGAGATGGAGATATAGTCGTGGCCAGTGACCCAGCTGGTCCGGCGCTACGACATCGGCGGTCTGATCGCCGAGGGCGGGATGGCGGAGATCGTGGCCGCCAGCGCCATGACGGAGGCCGGCGTGTCGAAGCGGGTGGCGCTCAAGCGCATCCGCACGGGGTCGAGCGGCGATCCCCAGTTCGTGGCGCGCTTCTTCGACGAGGTGCGGCTGGCGATGCAGCTGTCGCACGCGAACGTCGTGCAGGTGTTCGACTTCGGGCGGACGGAGAGCAACGAGTTCTTCCTGGCCATGGAGTTCGTCGAGGGAGTCGACGTGCAGCGGCTGCGGCGCGCGGCGGGCGGCGCGCGGCTGCCGCCCGCCGAGGCGCTGCACGTGGTGGGGCAGCTGCTGCGCGGGCTCGACTACGCGCACCGCCGGACGGACACCGCCGACCGTCCGCTCGGCATCGTCCACATGGACGTCAAGCCGGCCAACGTGCTGGTGTCGTTCGAGGGCGAGGTGAAGCTGACCGACTTCGGCGTCGCGCGCTCGCGCGACGTGCGGCGTCCGATCGAAGGCATCAGCGGCACGATCCCGTTCATGTCGCCCGAGCAGACGCGCGGCGAGCCGGTCGACCTGCGTTCGGACGTGTTCTCCGCGGGCGTCGTCCTCTACACGCTGCTCGCGGGCGCGTGCCCGTTCGGCGAGGACGACACGGGCGAGACGCTGAGCGAGATCCAGCTCTGCCGCTACCGGCCGCCGGCGGGCCTCGACAACGCCGACCTGTTCGAACCGCTGCTGCGGCGCGCGCTGGCGGCGCGGGCCGAGGACCGCTTCGCCAGCGCGGGCGCGTTCGCCGACGCGATCGACGAGCTGATGTTCGCGCAGGCGTGGCGTGGCGGCGCCGGGGCGCTGCGCGATCGGCTGCGGGCCGCGTTCCCGCACGAGCGCGAGCGTCTGAACGCGCTGTTCGAGCCCGGCCGGCAGCAGGGCGGCCTGGCCGTGACGCCGGCGGCGCGCCCGGGCGAAGGGACGGTCCTGTCGCGCGTCGCCGCCGCGGCGCCGGCGGGCGCGCCCGAGCCGCCTCGCCGCCAGACGGTCGTCGC
>DATBHU010000152.1:0-14344 GCA_036557265.1 Polyangia bacterium | reverse complement strand
ATCAAGCTGAACGACAAGCGCAGCTACAAGCAGGAGAGCCAGGGGAAGCGGCGGGTGCTGCAGGGGATGCGGATCGGCGCCGCCCGCGCCGGGGCGAAGGCGGCGCGGCGCGCGCTCGGCGTCGAGCTGCCGCTGAAGTCGGCGTGGCCGGCGCTCGGCGCGGCGCCGCCGACGCCCGTGCTCAGCTGCGAGGCGCTGGCGGCGACGGCCGGCGCGCGCACGCTGTTCGCCGATCTGTCGCTGCAGCTCGGCCGTGAGCGGCTGGCCGTGCGCGGGCCGAACGGATCGGGAAAGACGACGTTGGTGGAGATCGCGCTGGGCCTCCGCCAACCGGCCCGCGGCCGGGCCCGCTGCGACACGTCCCGCGTCGGCTACATCGCGCAGAACGGCGCGAACTGGCGCCTCGACGACAGCGTCGTCGAGCGACTGGCGGCGCAGAGGGATGCGCCCTCCCCGGCCGGCATCGCGGCGATCCTGCACGCGCACCGGTTTCCGCTCGCGCTCGCGGACCGGCCGCTGGCGACGCTCAGCCCGGGCGAGCGCGTGCGCGCCGCCCTGGTCTGCCTCGGCCACCGCCGCCCCGCCCCGGAGCTGCTGGTCCTGGACGAGCCGACCCAGGATCTGGACTTCGTGGGGCTGGCGGCGCTCGAGGCCGTGCTCGCCGCCTGGCCGGGAGGCCTGCTGGTGGTGAGCCACGACCCCGAGTTCCTCGCCGCGATCGGCGTGTCGCGCAGCCTCGCGCTGTGAACGCGCCCGCTCTCGCGGCGGTTACACCTCGATCTCTCGGTCGGTCTGGCCGCGCGGGTGCGCGGGCGCCTGCGCCGACAGCATCTCGGTCAGGTTCGCCCGCAGCGCCGCACGAACGCGGAAGAGCCGCACGCCGATGGTTCGCACGTTCGTCTGCTGGCGCCGCGCGATCTCCACCAGCGACAGACCGCCGAAGTAATGCAGCTCGAAGGCCTCCCGCAACACCGGCGAGCTTCGCCGCAGCGCCCACTCGATCTGTTCGCGCGACAGCGACCCCCAGGCCGGCTCTTTCTCGGGCAGCGGCGCCGGCATCATCGCCGGATCGGCCGTGCCCCCGTGCTTCTTCGCATGCCGAGCGGCATCGATGACGAGGTTACGGATCACGCGCGTGAGCCAGGCCTTGAGGTTGGTGTCAGGCCGGAGCTTCCCGCGCCACTCGAGCGCCTTCGTCAGCGCCGTCTGGACGAAGTCGTCGGCGTCCCCCGGACTGCCGCACTGAACGAGCGCCGCCGCAAACAGAGTCGAGCGCAGCGCGACGAGCTGCGCATCGGCCACCACGTCGGAACAATTCTCCATGTCCCGCCGACATCGCAAGGAGCGTGCCGCGGTCGCAGTGGCGGCAAACTGCGCCCGGCGGGCCGCCAGCGTCAAATTTTTTGGACAGGTGGGTGGACCGCACGCAAAGTGGGCTGGACATCTTGGAAGGCGTGAATTGGAAGGCGTGAAAACGTTCGCGCGCGCGCCGTTTGTAGGTCGGACACTCAGAATGACGGCCGCATCGACCGATCAGCTCTCGCCGGGGTCCCAGTTCGACGTCGCCCGCTACCTGGCGGAGGCCCGCCGGCTCACCCTCGACGAGATCGGCCGCTACCTGCCGGCCGAGCGCCGCCACACGGGCGGGCTCTACGACCTGATGATGGACTACCCGCTGCGACCGGCCAAGGCGCTGCGACCGGCCCTGTGCATCGCTTCGTCGCTGGCGGTCGGCGGGCACCTCGACGGCGTCTTGCCGTCGGCCGCCGCCCTGGAGCTGTTTCACAACGCCTTCCTCCTGCACGACGACGTCGAGGACGGCTCCGAAAAGCGGAGGCACGAGCCGACGCTGCACAAGCTGCACGGCGTTCCGATGGCGGTGAACGTCGGGGACGGGATGCTGGCGCTCGCGCTCGACCCGCTGCTGGACAACGTGGGGGCGCTGGGCCTGGGGGCTGCATTACGGATCCTGCGCGTGTTTGCCCGGATGGCGCGCGAGTCCGCGGAAGGCCAGATGCTGGAGCTGCACTGGATCCGGGCGCGCAAGTGGGACGTGCGCGACGCGGAGTACCTCCGGATGGTGCACAAGAAGACGGGCTGGTACTCCTTCATCACGCCGACGCTGGTGGGCGCGATCGCGGGCAGCGCCGGGGGGGCCCTGCGCGAGGCGCTGGCCCGCTTCGCCCTGCTGCTGGGGATCGCCTTCCAGATTCAGGACGACGTGCTCAGCATCGCGGGCGCCGAGGCGGACGTCGGCAAGGACGCCCTGGGCGATCTGTGGGAGGGGAAGTACACCTTGATCCTGCTGCACGCGCTGCGCACGGTGCCGCCCGCGGAGCGGGACGAGGCGCTCCGCATCCTGGCGCTCGAACGGGGACCGCGCGCGGCCGACGACGGCGCGGAAGGCCGTCCCGCCAAGCAGGAGGCGGACGTGCAATGGCTGGCGGCGCTGGTGCGCGGCCGCGACGGACAGAGCCTGCGCTACGCGCTGCGGATCGCGGTCGAGCACGCCCGCCGCGCGCGGCATCTGCTGGACACGCGGCTGGAGAGCTTGCCAGGCTCGGTCCACAAGCAGTTTCTGGCGGCCCTCGTCGACTACGTCATCGAGCGCGCCAACTAGGAGATGCCGATGAACCTCCCGCTCGATCTGCTGTCGACCTTGCGCTCGCTCGACGTGGACACCGTGGTCGACTCGCTGAGCCGCCTCTACCTGCGCCAGCGCGAAGCGCAGCGCCTCGCCGCCGACGACGAGATCTCCGTCGGCTACGAGAAGGCCCGCCGGCTGCTGCGCGACCGCGAGGAGCGCCTGTCGGCCGAACGGAGCCTGGTGCAGGAGACGCTCAGGCAGCTCCTCGCCCAGTCCGCCCCGGCGCGGACCGCCGCCCCGCGGGACATCGCCGTCGCCGGGCCGCCCGGCGGGCGCGCGTCGGGGGAATTCGAGCTGCGCAACACGCTGCCGCGCGCCGCTGACTTCGAGCTGGTGGCCGGCCTGCGCGACGACGGGACGGCCGCCCCGGTGACGTTCACCCCCGGGCGCCCCCACCTCGGCGCGGGCGAAGCCGTCGCCGTCTCGGTCGCCGTCGATCTGGCCGCGACCCGGGCGGGCGAGGAGTGGACGGTCCCGGTGCACGTGCTCGAGGGCGGCGGCCGCATCCGCCAGCAGCTGACGTTGGCCGTGACGTGCAGCGGTCCCGGCGCGCGGCACGGCGATGCGCGGCACGGCGATGCGCGGCACGACAATGATTGACCCGCGCCCCGGACGCACAGGCGCGATGCCCGCCGTCGTCGTTCAGGACGACGACGACGTGATCGTCGCGCTGTTGCGCAAGCTGCAGCTGATCGTCCTCGAGCACCCGGAGGCGAGCCGGGCCGCGTTCTCGGCGCTGGTCGCCGAGGGGCGGCGCTTCGCGCAGACGGAGAGCGGCGCCCGCTGGCGGGCCCGCCTGCGCGGCTCGGCGCTCCTGAACCGGGCCGGACTGGTCTGGCAGACGGCGACGATGAACCTCCTCGACAGCGATGGGACCGCCCTCCCCTCGAGCTTCATCGACGCCATCACGATGGCCGCCTCCGGACCTGACCGCGACGCCCTGCTCGCGCGTCTGTTCGGCGCCTCGACCGGCGAAGCAGAGGAACCGTGACCGCGGCGCGCCTCGAACTGACGCTGCTGGGCCTGCTGTCGTGGTGCGATCGCGTCCTGCTCACCGCCTCCATCCCGGCCGCCCCCGGCGCGAAGGTCGACGAGCTGTTCGTGGACGCCGCGCTCGGGGTGGTGTCGTTCCGTCGCCAGCTCCAGGGCGCCCTGTCCGCCGCCGCGCGTGCCGCCGGATCGCAGCGCGAAGACGAGGCCGCCCCCCCTCCGCCGTCCGCTCTCCCGGGACTCCTCCGGTGACCGTCGCGCCCGGCCTCGACACGTCCGGCGTGGATCGCGCCATCCGCCGGCTGGACGCGATTCGACGCGCGCCCGAGAGCGCGCCCAGCGCCGCCGGCACGTTCAAGGAGTGGCTGCACTTCTGCGTCCGCGTCCCCGGCGGTCACGTCATCGTCAACTTCAGCCTGCTCGAGCGCCGGACGCCCGGCGGGCTGGCCTGGTCGGACGCCCACCTGACCGTGCTCGCGCACCGCCAGCGCTGGACCGGGTTCATCCGCTCGTTTCCCGGGCGCGCCGTGACCATGTCGGAAGGGGGGCTGGAGGTGGCGTTCGGCAAGAGCACCGTCCACTGGCGCGACGGCGCGTTCCGCCTGGCGGTGGCCGACGACGGTCCGGTGGCGTTGCGCCTCGACCTCGTGCCCGCCGTCATGCCCACCGTCAGCCTGGGCGTGGAGCGCGCGCTGCACTGGGTGATCGTGCCGCGGC
Organism: Polyangia bacterium; assembly: GCA_036557265.1. Taxonomy (GTDB): domain Bacteria; phylum Myxococcota_A; class Polyangia; order Fen-1088; family Fen-1088; genus JADGRB01. The sequence continues at coordinate 9,990 of DATBHU010000152.1, read as the reverse complement.
TGCGCGCCCGCGGCACCATCTGGATCGACGGCGAACGCTACGAGGTCGACGGCGCGCCCGCCTACCACGATCACAACTGGGGCGACTTCGCGTGGGGCACCGACCTGGCGTGGGAATGGGGCTTCGTCCTTCCCGAGGATCCGGCCTGCCCGTGGAGCGTCGTCTTCTCGCGCATCCTGAGCCGCGGCGGCCGCCAGACGCGAAAGCAGGGGACGATCCTCTGGCGCGGCGACCGCTACGTCCGGACCTTCAACGACGACGAGATGCGCGTCGAGCTGGAGGGGCGCTTCCGCAGCGACGACGCCCGGCCGCTCACGCTGCCGCCCGCCTGCTCTCTGCTGGTGCCGGGGCGGGCCTCCGGGGTGCCACGGGCGCTGGCCCTCGACGCCGCGGGCGTGGGCGACGAGCTGCAGCTGCGGTTCGGCACCGAGAGCCACGCCCGCATCGCCATCCCCGACGACGAGAACCCGTTCGGCATGGTGCTGCTCAACGAAGCGACCGGACGCGCCGCCGTGCGGGGCCGGTTCGCCGGCGAGGAGTTCGCCTTCGACGCCCCCGCCATCGTGGAGTTCGTCCGTGGTGGTTGATGCGCCCGGCGGTCTGACAGGCTTCGCGCGTCTGCTGCAGGAGTCGATCGCGATCCTGGCCCGAGAATCGCCCGCGCACCTGGCCGCCACCCGCAACGCCCTCGGGCAGACCATCGTGCGGATCAGCGTGGCGGGCGAGGCGCCCGCCCGTCTGGTGCCCGGCCGGGGTCATGATTGGGTCCAGGCCGCGGAGGGCCCGGCCGCCGTCGAGGCGCGGCTGGACATCGCCACGCTGTTCGAGGTGCTCGACGGCGCGCTGACGGTCGAGCAGGCGGTGCGCGGCGATCGCCTGGCGATCAGCGGCGGCGTCGACGACCTGCTGCGCGGCCACGACGCGCTGGGCGCCTGGCTGCACGGCGCCCTCAGGTGCCCCTCGTTCACGGAATTGTTGCAACGGATGCGCAACCAATACGCCGCACAGCTCGGCTCCCAGGACCGGAGGAATCTCGATGAGCGAAAGTGACGACATCCCTCTCTTCACTCTAAGGCCCGACACCGTGCTGACGGCGCCCGCCCAGCCGATCGATCGAAAGCACATGCTCAACCCGCCGGTGGTGACCGTGTTCGGGGCCGGCGTGGGCGGCATGACGGTCGCCCACGAGCTGATCGAACGCGGCTTTCGCGTCGTCGTCATCGAGTCCAAGCCGGATCCCGAGCGCCCCGGCGAGTGCCTGGTCGGCGGCATGGCCGCCAGCCAGTACGGCCGCGTCCGCGCCACCGTCGAGGAGGTGCACAAGGATCTGTTCGAGGACGACCGCCTGACCCCCAAGACGGGGCCCGTCGAGCAGTGGCTGCTGTACCTGTTCCTCTACAACCGCACGGCCTGGATCCAATCGGACGCGCCGACCGTGTTTTCGCCCATCAGGCCCGATGATCGGCTCGACGTCGTCGCCGACACCGCGCGCGAGCTCCGCGACAAGCGGCAGCGCCGGTGGCTCTGGGAGCTGATGGTCCGCCCGATCGTGGCGGGCATGGTCAGGATGACCGAGCCGAACGCCGCCGTCGACGTGATCGACCCGTCGCCCGACCGCCTGGACGACCGCTTGCGGAAGATCTCCGCGACGCTGACCGAACGCCTGGCGCAGTTCGACGCGCTGGAGGCCGGGGATCCGCACGCGCTGGCGAAGAGCGTGATCGGTCAATTCCAGGTCGACGACGATCTGACCAGAGCCTTCAAGAAGGCCTTGGACCAGCACCCGAAAGCCGCCCTGAAGACCATCACGCGCGAGCTGCAGCGGGAATTCCTGCTGGTCAAGGTGACGCCGTGCTGGTGTCCGCCCGACGCCGGCACCCTCGGGCTCGACGAGGAACACCAGAAGCGGACCGTCGCCTTCGATTCGATCCGCCGCGAGAAGGTCCGCGATTTGCGCCGGCTGGCGAAGGCCTTCCAGGACGAGTACGAGAAGAAAGGCCTCGCGGACAGCTTCGACATCCTGCCGCCCGTCTCTTACACGACGGAGCAGTCGCGCGCCTACGGCTTCGACGAAGGCCAGTGCTGGCTGACGCTCGAGATCGTCGAGGAGCGGATCCCGGGCGAGCACGGCTACCGCTTCTTCCCGTCGTTCTACCGCCACCTCGACGACACGATGAAGCGCATCCCGCTGGGCGCGCCCGACGACATGCAGGCCCCGACCGTCCTGAAGACCCTCGAGCCGACCGAGGTCCAGGGGATCGGAATGTCGACGACCGACGGCCGCTACGGCAAGAAGCCGCGCGAGAACCCGGTGATGCTGCGCTTCGGCCGCAAGCGGCCCACCTCGGTGAAGGAGCTGCTGCAGAACACCATCGGGTTCGTGCAGGATCTGGGCGGGACGGACGAGGACGCCACCCTGCTGAACCTCAAGTTCCTCGAGTTCCTGACGTCCAGCACGAAGCGGCGGCGCGAGCAGTACCAGGAGAAGACCTGGGCCGAGTTCATCGGCCTCGATCGCTTCTCGAGGAACATGCAGGACCAGCTGAAGGCGGCGGCCCAGGTGCTGAACGCGTTCTCGGTCGAGGAGGCGGACGCGTACACCTACGGGAACGTCGCGATCCAGCTGCTGCTCGACAACCTGGCGGACGGGAAGCGCGTCGATCGCACGCTGGAGGGTCCGACCAGCGAAGAATGGCTGGAGCCGTGGCGCCGCTACCTCGAGGCGCAGGGGGTCCAGTTCGTCCTCGGCAGCCTCGAGAAGCTGACCCCGGCCAGGAACGGCGAGCTGCTGCCGACGATCAACTGGATCAAACCCGACGTGGAAGAAGAGCTCGAGCGAACTGTCGCGCGGTCGGACTTCTTCGTGATGGCCACGTCGGTGCAAGCCACGAACGCGCTGCTCACGAACCTCCTGGACGACGAGGGCGGGCCGGCGAACAACACGCAGTGGAAGCAGACCGCTCCCGACTTCCAGAAGTTCCTGCATTTCTGGGAGAAGGCGCACCTCGACGACGTCGACGGCCAGAACCCGCTGCGCGACATGCTGGGCATCCAGTTCTTCTTCGACAGCAAGACCCGGGTCGGCGACGGTCACGTCTACTACCCGTATTCGCCCTGGGGGCTCTCGACGATCTCGCAATCCGAGTTCTGGCGGCGCAAGTTCCGCTTCAGCGACGGCTACCTCGGCGTGCTCTCGGTCGACCTCTGCGACGTCAGCAAGGAGATCGAAAAAAAGCGCAAGGACGAGGATCCGAAGTTCTGGGACACCCTGGAGCAGGCCAGCGGCGAGCTGGGGGTTCTGGAAGCGAAGCTGAAGATTGCCCTCGAGGTCTGGACCCAGCTCAACAGCCGGATTGCCGCGCCCGCAGACGTCAAGGGCGCCGATCCCGGGATCGAGCCGCCGCGGTTCTTCCACCTGGACAACGGCGTGAGGCGCGCGGCGGACGGCACGTGGTTCAACTCGTCGCCGTTCCTGGCGGTCACGCCCGAGAGCTGGGAGGCCCGGCCCGGGCTGGGCGACGACGGCAGCATCGAGTACCAGGTCAACTACAAGCGGTGGCTGATGTGCGGCACCTTCGCGGCCACGCACACGCGCATGACCACCATGGAGGCGGCCAACGAATCGGCGCGCCACGTGGTGTCCGCGATCCTGAAGCGCCTCGCCCAGCCGGACGCGTCGTGGAAGAAGGTGACGATCCCCGGCGTGCCGACCCCCCACTGGATCTTCGTGGGGGAGAACATGACGTACAACGGCGCGTCGAGCTCGAAGCGCTTCGACTATCCGGAGGTGTTCCCGCTGGAGGACCGCGAGCCGAAGGACCTCGACGTCCTGAAGGAGATCGACGAGCGCCTGCTCGACAAGGATCTGCCGCACTTCATGGAGATCCTGCAGGTCGACGCGCTGGTGAAGCACGCCTTCGACACCCGCGAGCTGTCGCGCAAGCTGGGGTTGCAGCTCGCCAAGGGCTCGCCGATCGGCCGGGGGAAGGAGCAGCAGCTGGGCGGGATGCTGAACGCGCTGTGGGCCCTCACGGACGAGGTCCACGACAAGCTGCGCGACGAGATCCCCGACCTCCCCGATCTCAAGGAGGTGGTGGCGGTGCTGCGGCGCTTTCTCGAAGGCCTGGGTTGAGCGCCGGCCGCGGCCGCTGCTCCAGCGGGACCATGACCGCCGCCAGGCGCTCCGGCCGCGCCACGCCCATCTCGCGCAGCGCGGCCGCGGCCTGCGCGCCGCTGTCGTCCAGCGTCGCCGCGCCCTCCGGCGACAGCTCCGCCGCGCGCAGCCGCACCGCCTCGCGCAGGTGCGGCATGGCCGCGCTGTCGAACCCGTGGGCCGCTTCACTGAACGCCTGCCGCGCCTGCGCCACCCCGCCCCGCGCCGCGTGCACGCAGGCGCGAACGACCGCCGCCGTCGGACGCGCGTGCGGCAGCTGCGACCGCCGGATGCGCCGCGATTCGCCCTGCGCGGCGTCCAGCAAGCGCCGCCGCGTCCACGCCCGCAGGTCGGCGGGCGGCGGCCCGGCCGCGGCGGCCGCGAGCGCGGCGCGCGCCCGCAGATCGCGCAGCTGAACGCCGATGCAGTCGAGCGTCAGGAAGTGCGCGCGCCGCAGCTGCGGCCAGGTGGCGACCACCCGGCGCCACGCCTCCCACCCCTCTCCTTGATACAGCCGCGCGCTCACCGTCGCCACGAAGTGATAGTAGTGCTGCGAGGTGAAGCGGGTGGCGCCCCAGGCGGCGAGCACGCGGTCCGCTTCCTCGATCGCGCGCGCCGGCGCGTCCTGGGCGAGATAGAGGTAGCTGGTGTTGCCGGACGCGAACATCGCCTCGGCGTAGATGTTGCCGCGCTCGCGCGCCCAGCGCTGCAACGCGGGTTGCAGCGTCTCGAGCTCGCGAAACCGCCCCTCGTAGAGCAACGCCGAGAGCAGGAACGTACTGGCCACCGCGTACTCGTACACGGCGCCCACGCACGACACGCGGAACGTCTCCGACGCCGCCGTGAGCTCGGCGGAGGCGTCGCGCCAGCGCCCCTCGAAGAACGCGACGGCCCCGCGGCACAACGACAGCCAGCCCCGGTTGTAAGGCGTCGGGACCAGCGCCACCAGGCGCGCCGTCTCCTCCAGAATCTGGAACGAACGCTTGCGCAGGAACTCGCCGCCGATGTTGGCCTGTGACACGGCCTCGTGGCCGAGCGGTGGAATGAGGCGGCTCGGATCGCCCACCTGCAGCGCGGCGAACAACGCCTGCAGGGCGTAGCAGTCGCCCAGCACGTGTTCGACCATGACGGTCCCCTTGGCGGTGTTCCAGAGCGCGTCCACCATCTCGCGCCGCGCCTCGGGCACGGCGGCGACCGCGGGCGGCGTGGCCGCGGACCGGCGCATCAGAAAGCGCATGCGGAGGACGGCCGAGGAGATGAGCGGCCAGCGCGGCGTGCGGATCCCCTGGGCGCGCAGCGCCTCGCGCAGCAGCCCGCGCCCGTCCTCGATCTGTCCGCCGTAGAGGTACTGCTCGCCGGCGCAGCGGCTGAGGCGCCGCACCGTATCCTGTCCTTCCCCTTGCGCGCTCGCCGCCTGGGCCGCCGCGTGGTAGGCGGCGCCCCCGGCGCTGCATTGACCGGCGTTGACCAGGGCCTCGGCCAGGTCGCGATGCAGGCGCCACGGCACGGGCGGCGGATGCAACGCGATCGCTGTCCGCAGCAGCGCCGCCGCCTCGTCGAACGCCAGCGCGCCGGCGGATTCGCGGGCGGCGTCCAGCGTGAACCGCAGCCCGTTGTCGACGTCCCCGGCCGCGCGGTAGTGAAACGCCAGCTTGCTGGCGGTCGCCGACGCGGTCTCGAGCACCCGCCCGAGCGCCGCGTGACGCTCGCGGAGCACCTGGCCCGGGATCGAGGCGGAGACCGCCTCGCGGATCCGGTCATGCTGTGGCTCGTAGGCCAGCCCGCGTTCGCGATCGGAGCCAAAGCGCACCAGTCCGGCGCGCTCCAGGGCCGCCACCGCCTCGCCCGCCGACGGGACCGGGAGCAGCGCGCGCAGCAGGTCAGGCGGCAGCGGATCCGTCGCCAGCGACAGGTACTCGAGCAGGTGACGCGCCTCGGCCGGCAGCGCCGAGACGCGCGCTTCGACGACGGCGGCGACCGACGGCGGCGACACCGGGCCCGGCTGGCTCTGGAGGTATCGCGCCAGCTCCGACACGAAGAAGGGATAACCGCCCGACTCGCGCACCACCGTCCCCACCGCGGTGGCGGGGGTGCCCAGCCGGCGCGCCAGCTCCTCCGCCTCGACGTCCGGCAGGCCCGCCACGTCCAGCACCTTGGTCGGCAGATGCGGGGTGCCCCACTGATCGAACGGATCGACGGCGTCGGTCCCGGGCCCGGAGCGGTACGAGAAGAACCACCACGCGATGGCCGGGCGCTCGCGCCAGGCCAGCTCGCGCAGCAGCTGCATGCCGTCGCGATCGGCGCGCTGGACGTCGTCGATCCAGACGACGATCGGCTGGCGCGCCGCCAGCGCCCGCCACAGATCGCGCAGCGCCGCGACGGCCTCATCGCGGCGCTCGCGCGGATCCGCGGGACCCTGCCACGCCTCGGCCTCGAGCCCCGGCACGCGACTGAGGACCGGAAACAGCGTCGACATCGCGGCGGCGCGGGGCGGCAAGACCGCCGCGCGCTGCGCCGGGGACATGTTGCGGAGGTGTCGACTGAGCTGGTCCATCACCTCGTCCAGACCGCCGAAGCGAACCTGCTCGCGCGGATGACATTCGCCGCGCAGCACCAGCGTGTCCGGCGGCAGCGCCTCGAGCGCCGTCTCCACCAGCGCCGTCTTGCCGATGCCCGATGGCCCGCGCACGCGGACGATCGCCCCTTCGGGCTGCTCCGAGATCGCGCGGCGCAGGATCTCCAGCTCGCGGGCGCGCCCGATGAACGCCGGTCGCGCGGCGCCGGGCGCTCCGCTCACCGTCGTCTCGCCCGCGAACGGCCGCAGCGTCTCCAGCAGCTCGCGCGCGCCGGGGCGGCGCGCCACGTCCCGCGCGACGAGCCGACAGATCACGTCATCCAGCGCCGCGGGCAGCTCCGGAAGCCAGCCCTTCAGCGTCGCCAGCGGCCTGTCCTTCTGGCGGACCATCTCCTGCAACGGCCCCCCGAACAGCGGCCTCCCCAGGAAGAGCTCCGCCGCCAGCGCGCCCACGCTGTACCAGTCCGACGCCGCGATCGGCGCCGCGCCCCACAGGCACTCCGGCGCCATGTACGGCAGCGTCCCCGCGAACTCGCGGTCGCCCGATTGCATCACCTTGCTGGGCAACGGCAAGGCAAACCCGAAATCGAGCAGGACGACGCGGCTCGACCAGGTCTCCACGAGCACGTTCGACGGTTTGATGTCCCGGTGAACGATGCTGCGCGCGTGCAGCGCCTCGACGCCGACCACCAGCTGCGTCAGCAGCCGGCAGATGGTCGCGGTCGCGGCGGGCTCCGTCCGGGGTGCGTCGCCGCACTCGGTGGCGGAGAAACGCGTGATGTCGACGCCCCGGATCGGCTCCATCGTGAAGAGCGTGTCGGGCCCCTCGACGACCAGATCGTAGAGCCGCACGAGGTTCACGTGGGACAGATCGCGCGCCGCCCGAAACTCCTGCTTCAACCGGAACAGCGCCTCGGGCCCGAGCTGCAGCGTCCGCTTGAGCGCCACCTCGATCCCGCGAACGGCGTCGAACGCGAGCTGCACCTTCCCCACCGCTCCGACACCGAGCTCGCCGATGATCCGGAACCGCTCCCCGCCCTGCGCTTCCATGGTCACGGCCCGGCCGGGCCAGCACCCGCATCGCCGCGTCTCAGACCGAAGGTCGCCAACAGGTTGTAGGTGTGGGCGCGGGTGATCTGCAACAGCCTCGCCGTGGCCGCCACGTTGCCGCCCGTCTGATCCAGCGCGCGGCGCACCAACTCCCGCTGGAACCGGCGCGTCGCCGCGTGAAACGACACGTCGTCGCTGCCGGGCGCGCCGCTCGGCGTCCCGTCGGTGGGGAAGAGGTGCTGCCGCTCGATCAGCGGCGCGCGCTCGCCGAACGCGCGCACCGCGCCCGCCTGGATCGTATTCGCCAGCTCGCGGATCTCTCCCGACCAGTCCGCGGCCTCGGCCGCCTGCAGCGCGCTCAGCGACAGCTCCAGGCGCGGGAGGTCGTTGGTCTCGCACGCGACCCGGCAGAAGTGCTCGGCCAGCAGGGGGATGTCGGCGCGCCGCTCCTGCAGGCCCGGCACCCGGATCGGAAACACGTTCAGCCGGTAGTACAGGTCCTCGCGAAACCGGCGCTCGGCGACCGCCGTCTCCAGATCGGCGTTGGTCGCGGTCAGCACGCGAACGTTGGCCGTGCGCGAGGCCGTACCCCCGAGCGGGAAGTACACCTTCGACTGCAGCATCTGCAGCAGGCTCGCCTGCGCGCGCGCCGGCAGGTCGCCGATCTCGTCGAGGAACAAGGTGCCGCCCTCGGCCGCCGCCACCTTGCCCAGCGTGCCGCGCCCGGCCGCCGAGTGGGCCCCGGGCACGGAGCCGAACAGCTCGTTCTCGATCAGGTCCGCGGGGAGCGCGCCGCAGTTCAGCTCGACGAACGGTCCGGCCACGCGCGGGCTGTTGTCATGAATGACGCGCGCGAGCTGCGTCTTTCCCGAACCCGACGGCCCGGTGATCAGCACGCTGATGTTCCGGGGCGCCACCAGCGCGACCTGCTTGAGGAGATCCGCGACGGCGCCGCTGACGCCGATGATGCTGTCCGCTTTCAGCATCCGGCGGTACTCCTGCGTCGGATCGGCCGCGGCGCTGCGGCGCAGGCGCAGCAGCAGGCGCTCGGCCAGCACCGCCGCGTGGTTGGCGAACATCTCCGTGCGCGCGCGGTCGTCGCTGGTGAACGGCCCCGGTTCCAGGCGGTCCTGCAGGTAAAGGATGCCGAGCACGGGGTTGCGACCGATCGGCACGCACAGCACGGCCTCGAGCGCGTGACTGCGAACGCTGCCCGCGTGCTCGAAGCGTGGATCGACGCGCGCCGAGGCGGTGACGATCGTCTCCCCGGTCGCGATCGCCTCGGCGACCACCGAGCGCGAGAACAGCAGGCTCGAGTCCCCGGGGTCGAGTCCGCGCGCGATGAAGAACGACGGCTCTCCGTCGGGCTCGGGTCGCTCGCGCAGCTCCAGCGAACCGCGCCGGGCCCCCGCCAGGTCCACCAGCAGCGCCAGGGCCTCCTCGAGGAACGGCTGCACCTCGCGGTACGTGCCCAGCTCCAGCAGCCGCCGGTAGAGATCGCGCTCCTTCCGCAGGCCGTCTGCGCCGTGGACCGCGGGCCCGCCTTCCATCGTTGCGATGGATACTATGCCGAAGCTCCGGTCCAGAGAAGCCCCCGCGGCGTCTCGCGGGCGCCCGACGGGGCCGGCGAGCGCGGCGGGCCGCCTGCGGCGCGATCGTTTCTTCGCCGTCAACTGTTGGCTGCCGCCCACGCGGCCGCCCAGGTCGCCGGACCGACGACGCCGTCGACCAGGACCCCGGCGGCCGCCTGAAAGCCGCGGGTCCCCATGTCGGTCTGGCGCCCGAACACGCCGTCGATCTTGCCGACGACGGTCCACCCGAGGTCGGAAAGCCGCTGCTGCCACGTCCGCACGTCGGGGCCGGACATCGCGGGCTGGGCCAGCCGCAGGTTCCGCCCGGCAAAAGCGGGAGCGGCGGGGGCGCCGGCGACGGTGCCCGCGAGCGCCCGGAGCTGTTCGGGCGTGACGACCAGCATGTTGATGTCGCAGTTGCCGTCGATGCCCGGGAAGGTGTGCGGGGTCGGCCCGAAGCGCCCGTCCGTGAACTGGAACGCCACCGGCGTGCCGACGCCGCGCGGGATCTCGAGGGGCCCGCCGTAGCGCGCGCCCCAGTACGGACAATTCTGGACTTCGGTGTCGGCCGGCTCGCCCTGCGCCACCCATTCGCTGTGGCCGTAGAACCATGGATATCGCCCGTACGCCGCGCGGACCGT
>DATBHU010000151.1:0-9688 GCA_036557265.1 Polyangia bacterium | reverse complement strand
GATCGCTACCACGCCCGCGCTCTGACGACGCCGCGCCAGATGCGGAACAGCATGGTTTACGTGCTGCTCAACTTCCGCAAGCACCTCCGCGCGCCCGCGTGCGTCGACCCGCGCAGCTCGGGGCCGCACTTTTCGGGGTGGGAGCGCGCGCCCGCGAACACCGGCGCGCCGCCGGCGACGGCGCCGCCGGGGACGTGGATGGCGCGCGTCGGTTGGAGACGCGCGGGGGGACCGCTGCGAGTCGAGGAGCACCCCGCCACGGCGCCGCGACCCCACCCAACTTGAATTCGCGGATGTTGCGCTGAGCGGCCGCGCCCAACTTGAATTCGCGGATGTCGCGCTGAGCGGTCGCGCCCAACTTGAATTCGCGGATGTTGGGTCTGGGCGCGCGCGGAGGCGTGAATCCGTGGGGCCGTTTCGAAGATGTGATGAATCGTGAGAGCCGTAGCCGCTAGCTGGCGCGGCAGTCCGGCTGCTTCCGCCCCACCTTGGTCAGCACCAGGTGGAACAGCTGCCCGTCGCGGGCGCGCGACGCGCCTGCCGCCGCGAGCAGGTAGAACTTCCACAGGCGATAGAAGCGCTGGTCGTACTTCGCCTTCAGCTCGGGGTAGGCGCGGTCGAAGTTCTCCCACCAGGCGAGCAGCGTGCGCTCGTAGTCGGGGCCGATGTTCTGCAGATCCTCGAGGACGAACAGCCCCTCGATGGCCCGCCCGAGCTGCGCCAGCGACGGCGCCACCGCGTTCGGGAAGATGTACTTCTCGACGAACGGCGTGCCGTGGCGGCGGCTGCGGTTGTTGGAGATGGTGTGGATGACGGCGATGCCGTCGGGGACCAGGCTGCGGTGCACCACCTCCATGACGTGTCGGTGATTCTTCGGGCCGACGTGCTCCATCATCCCGATCGACGACACGCGGTCGAACGTCCCGGTGACGTCGCGGTAGTCGCACAGGCGCAGGTCGACGTCGAGGTGCTTCCACATCTCGCGCCCCAGCGCGTGCTGGTCCTTCGACAGCGTCACCCCGACGACGGAGCAGCCGTACTTCTCGGCGGCGTAGGCGGCGAACCCGCCCCAGCCGCAGCCCAGGTCCAGCACCCGCATCCCGCGCTGCAGTCCCAGCTTGCGGCAGACCAGATCCAGCTTCGCCTCCTGCGCCTCGGCCAGCGTGGTGGCGTTCTTCCAGTAGCCGCAGGTGTAGACCATGCGCGGATCGAGCATCTTCTGATAGAGGTCGTTGCCGATGTCGTAGTGGGCCTCGACCGACTTGCCCGAGCGCTTCTTCGACTGCAGGTTCATCACGATCGCCTTGGCGGTCAGGAGCTTCATCCGCGCGCTGCCGGTGACCTTCTGGCGCAGTCCGCCGCGCATGATCTTCTCCAGCAGCACGTCGAGCGCGTCGGTGTCCCACCAGCCGTCCATGTACGATTCGCCGAAGCCCAGCGACGCCTCGCGGATCACCCGGCCGTAAAAGCGCGAATCGTGGACGGTGATGTCGCCCGGGCCCGACCCGCCGATCTTGATCCCGGCGTGGTCGAACAGCTCTCGAACCAATGTCTCAGCGGCGGCCATCGCTCCTGTTCCCACGGAGCGGGCCGGAGCGCAAGCCTTGAGGTAATGTCGGGGCATGCGCTTCGCTGGCCGGGTCGCGATGGTGACGGGCGCGTCGCGCGGCGTCGGCAAGGCGCTGGCGCTGCGGCTGGCGGCCGAGGGGTGCGACGTCGTGGTCGCCGCCAAGACGGTCGCGCCCGATCCGAAGCTGCCCGGGACGATCGGCGAGACGGCCCGCGAGGTGGAGGCGCTGGGCCGCCGCGCCCTGGCGGTCCAGCTGGACGTCCGCGACGACGCCGCCGTCGAGCGCGCCGTCGCCCAGGCGCTGGCGCAGTTCGGGCAGATCGACTTCCTGGTCAACAACGCCGGCGCGCTCTACTGGCGCCCGGTCGCCGAGACCGAGATGAAGCGGTTCGACCTGGTCATGAGGGTGAACGCGCGCGGCGCCTTCGCCTGCGCGCGCCACGTGCTGCCGTCGATGCTGGCGCGCCGGTTCGGCCACATCCTGATGCTGTCGCCGCCGGTCGATCCGCGCGCGGGCGCCGGGAAGGTCGCCTACGCGCTCAGCAAGTTCGGCATGACGCTGGTGGCGCAGGGGCTCGCCGAGGAGGTGCGCGGTCAGGGCGTCGCGGCCAACGCCCTCTGGCCGGCGACGTTGCTGGAGAGCCAGGCGACGATCCGCTGGGGCCTGGGCGACCGGTCGCTGTGGCGCAAGCCGGACATCGTCGCCGACGCGATGGTGGCGATCTTCTCCCGGCCGCCCGACGCGCTGACCGGCCAGGCCCTCATCGACGAGGATTTCCTGCGCGCCGAAGGGGTGACCGACTTCGCGCGCTACCGCTGCGATCCCGACAACGAGCCGCCGCGCGTCGGCTTCGACTTCAAGCTTCAGGCGGGCTGAAGCTGCTCGGGCTGCTCGACCTGCTCGACCTGCTCGGCCTGCTCGGCTTGCTCGACCTTCCGCCCCATCCGCCGGAGCCAGCGGACGTGCGAGCGCAGCGCGGCGCGCATGGTCGGGTGCGACCGGTGCGAGATGCCGTGGGCCCGGCAGGTCGCATCGACGATCGGCGAGATGGCCGGATAGTGAACGTGGCAGGTCTTCGGAAACAGGTGGTGCTCGACCTGGTAGTTGAGGCCGCCCAGGTACCAGGTCAAAAGCCGGCTGTCGCGGGCGAAGTCCACGGAGGTCTCGACCTGGTGCGCGGTGAAGTCGCGATCGATGCGGCGGTTGCCGTCCGCGGGGACGCGGAACTCGGCTTCCTCGACGCAGTGGGCGAGCTGGAAGACGATCGCCAGCGTCAAGCCGAGGACCGAGGCCGTCACCAGGTAGATCCCGAGCACGCTCACCAGCCGGTGGCGCAGCAGCGGAACCACGAACGCGAACGTCAGGAAGTTCGCCTTCCCGAGGCAGAAGCAGGCGAGGTCCCAGCCGCGCGGGCGCGTGACGCGCGTGTCGCCCACGCCGGGCTTGATCATCGCGCGAAAGTCACCGAACAGCTGCCAGTTGATCGCCAGCAGCGCGTACAGGCCCCAGACGTAGAGGTGCTGGAAGCGGTGGAACCAGTAGCGCGGCTGGTGGGGCGACATGCGCGCCAGCGGGCCGAGGCGAATGTCGTCGTCCGAGCCGGAGACGTTCGGGTAGCTGTGGTGGGCGATGTTGTGCTTGAAGCGCCAGAAGTACGCGTCGCCCCCGAGCAGGTTCAGCGACAGCGCCGCCCCCCGGTTCACGATCCCGTGGCGCGAATAGGCGCCGTGGCTGCCGTCGTGCTGGATGTTGAAGCCGACGCCGGCCATCGCCAGCGCCAGGGAGATCGCCAGCGGCACCGCCTGCCACCAGGCCGTCGCGCCCCAGACCAGCGCGATGTACGAGCTGGCCAGCCAGAGCAGCAGGATCGCGGTCTTGATGTGCAGGCTCCAGCAGCCGTGGCGCGATCGGCCGGAGCTGTCGAAGTGGTTCCCGACGCGCGCTTCCAGATCGCGCCGAAACGCCGTGCACGGCGAGTAAGTCGGAGGCACCGTGGCGCAGGGTACCATTTCCAGCATCACCGATGCTGATTTCGTAGGTCATCGCCTGAGACTTCGAGCCGGCCCCGTCACTGAATTGACGCAGGCGTCTCGAACCTCGTCGGTTCGACCGTCAGGTCAGCGTCCCGAGATCCCGCTTCCGGGTCACGGCCAGGCACGCCTGGCAGTTGGCGGCGAGCCGCCAGGATTCGGGATCGATCGCGACGGGCACCTCGAACTCGAACAGGCCGCTGCGCCCCATCTGGCCGACGCGCGTTCCGCAGAGCGACCGCCACTTCGGGCCCTGGTCGGACGGGCGCCAGTTCGGCACCCGTTCGACCCGATGCACGATGTTCTCGCTGACGACGGGCGTATCGATCGCGCGAAAACCCACTCGATCGTTATTCACGCTCGCCGTCGTCGGCGCAACCTCTACCGGCGCTTTTCTTCGCAGGCGGCGCGCCACGCCGCCGACACACGAGCCGCTCCGCGCCAAAGGCGCGGCTATCTGTTGCAGATGTAGCGGCACACCCGCGCTGGCGCGCGGGAGCCGCTAGCCCGCGACGCGGACGTTCGTCGCCTGCAGGCCCTTGGGGCCCTCGGTGATGTCGAACTCGACCTCCTGGCCCTCCGCCAGCGACCTGAACCCCTCCGCGACGATCGCGGTGTGATGCACGAAGAGATCAGGGCCCCCCTCGCGCACGATGAAGCCGAATCCCTTCGCATCGTTGAACCACTTGACCTTACCGGTTGCCATTCGATTCCTCCTGCGGACGTTCTTGTTTTGCTCCCACGACGCAAGCCGCAGAAGAAGGGCGCAAGAATAGGGACCCCCACGGCCCAGTCAAGCGCAATACTGCGGGCCACCCACCAGGCCCCCGATTGCCCTGAAAGTCCTGCCATGTACGCCCCACTACGGTTTCGCCTCCTGACGCTCGACGAGCTGACCATCGACGACCGCGCCCCCTTCACGGCCGTCGCGATCTACGGGCGCCTGGAAGGGTTCTTGCGGCGCTCGGCGCACCGTTTCCGGATCCCGGAGGACGGGCGGACGGTCAGCTGGGACCGCGCGCTGTTCCTCAATCTCACCTACTGGAACGAGCACGACGGGGCGGACGTTCTGTGCGACGACCACATCCCGGCTGACGTGGTCGCCCACGTGGGGTGGCACGAGGTGGTGAGGCTGGAGCTGGCCCGCCGGAGGTCGTCTCCGTCGGAGACGCCCGGCGCTTGGTCGCTGTTTCTGGCCGAGTCGATCGCGAGCGCCTTCGACCTCTACCTGGTCGGCCGCCTGCTGGCGCGCGCGCCCGACTGCGACTTCGTCACCACCCAGGTGCCGCTGATGGCCGAGTGCGCGGCGGAGGCCGGGCTGCCGCAGGCGGGCTTCTCGGCGCTGCTCGAGGAGGTCGTCCGTGAGCCCGAGCGCGCCTTCGAGGACCTGCGCGCGCTGCTGTTCGACGCGGCGACGGCTCTCCTGGCGTGCCCCGGGGTGACGGAGGCTCAGGCGGCCCTCGAGCGTCTGGCCGACCGCCGCTTCGCACCGCTCCTGCACCACTATCAGCTGTCGAACTGGATCTTGTACGCACGCGCCTACGCCCAGCCGCTCGTCGCCGACGCGGTCGCGACCGAGGTGGACGGCGCCCTCAGGCAGGCGCCGGTCGCGCTGGATTGGCTGGACCGCAACTTCGTGGAGGCCACCGCTAAGTGATTGCGCCGGGCTGGGGCCGTGTTACTTTTCCCACGAGTTCCGTACGCTTCGTCGGCTTCGTCCCCCGCGTCGCAGGTCACTTCGCCGCGTGATCGAAACCCAGTTGAGCGAACCGCCCTGGGCTTCTGAGACGGCAGTTCCCGTCAGATGTAGGACACAAGCTGACCATGGCAAACGAACAGTTCGGTGCTCGGTTCTTCGACGATCAGAAGCGCGATCGGGGCTGGGCCAGCAAGGTCGTCAAGCGGGAGCGGGCCCTCGGGCGGCTGGTCGTCCTGGACGTGACGGCGACCGATTCCTCGTTGCTGGCGTTCCTGGGCTCCCTCGACAAGGCCCCCCTGCGGGTGCAGCAGACCGACGTCGAAGGCGAGAGTTACGTTTTTGCGTGGGCTTCGGGGTATGAAAACGGCGCCACGGTGCGTATTCAGGGAATCTTGCAGAACACCTAGCCTGCAAAACGATCAAAGGGAGCGTGGAAAGTTGGGCAAATCGGAAGACAAGCGGGCCGCGATCATCGCGAACCAAGCAGCCCGAGAGAAGGCCGAATCGCCGGCCGGAGCCGGCGTGCCGGCGGGCGAGCGAAAGATGAACTGGGCCGCGACGCCACCCGTCCGGCCCCGCCGCGGGCGTCCCCCGAACGGATTTACCCGCAAATGAGCCGCGCGTTTTCGGGCGGCAAGCGCAACCGCGAGGCGAGCCGCGACCTCAAGAAGAGACAGAAGGAGGATCGCCTCCGCCGGAACCGCGACCTGCGCGCGCGGGGGCTGGATCCCGATCTGGTCGATCCGGCGAACGCGCCGGCTCCGCTCCCCGAGGTGAAGCTGGAGGATGTCGTCATCTCCGTCCCGTCGCAGTCGAGGCGCGCCGACTTCGGGCCCATCAAGCTCTTCGTGGGGGGCTTGAGCACCGATACGACGGCGGCCGACCTGCGGCGCTGGTTCGCGCCGTTCGGAGACGTCGCCGACGCGATCGTCGTGACCGACCGGGGGACGGGCCGCTCGCGCGGGTTCGGGTTCGTCAGCTATCGAAGCCCGGCCGCCGCCGAAGCCGCCACCAAGGGCCTGGACGGCGTCGAGGTCGACGGCCAGACCCTCAAGGTCAACCGCGCGGAGACCCGGCCTCAGCGCTACTAGCGGGCGCCGGTGAAGGTGGCGGCGACGTTGCGCGGTCCCATCCCGAAGTCGATGCTGGCGGCCCAGCTGCCGGCCGCCAGGCGATCGACGCGCTGATCGCCGGCGCCGCCCGGGACGGCGGCGTCCCACATCTGGGCCTGGCCGCTCTGCCTGAGCGCATCGAAGCGCAGCGCGCGGATGCGGTCGGTCATCTCCTGATACGCGAGGTCGAGGCCGTCGTTGCAGAGCGCTGACAGCGTGGTCTGGTGGCCGATGCAGGCGCCCAGCACGCACTTGCCGGCCACGCTGGCGGCCATGGCGTCGCAGTCGACGAGCGCGCCGAGCGCGCCGCGCAGGTCGGATCCGTAGCGCCGCTGCATGGCCTGATCGAGGGCGGCCAGCACGTAGTCGCCGTACGGCAGACCGAAGGCGTGGTCGCCGATCTGCAGGTGCGCGTCCTCGCCGGAGGTGCCGGCGGTGACCCGCGCGGTGGCGCTCGTCTCCAGCGTCAGCACCATGGGCTCGCCCGCCGGCGTGGCGATGGGGACCGCGATCTCGGTGGCGCCGTCGTTCAGGTGGTAACGCAGCTCTTCGAGGCGATGCGTGGCGGTGGTGGCCCCCGTGGCATCCGGAGCGGCCAGCGACAGCTGGCTGACGACGTCGGGGCGCGCCAGCACCGTCTCCAGGGCGGCGGTCAGCGCGTCGAGCTCGCCCGAAACGCGCGCGTTGCCGTAGACGTCGGCGGCGAAGAAGTCGTTGATCGCGCTCTTCAGCTCGTCGGCCACGGGACCCGGCAGCGCATCGAGCAGATCGGACGCCAGCGGCACGCCCGCGTCGTCGAGCAGCTTGAACATCGTGCCCGCCGGATCCTTGCGCAGGCCGACGATCTCCTGCGCGTAGGTCGCCACCGGCTCGGGCAGCACCGCGCCGGCGGTCAGATCGTAGGTGCTGACGATCTCGTAGCTGCCGTCCACGCGCAGGTCGGCGGGAGGTGGGCCGGGATCGGCGGCGCCTCCGTCGTCACACCCGGCGCCGCCCGCGATGACCAGAAACAACGCCACGCCATGTCGCTTGTTCATGGCCGCTACGAGTTAGCAAGTGACACGCCACCAGCGGGCCGGCGAAAACACCAGGCGCGGCGGGGTGGTGAATCTTCAACAGCCGGCTTGCGTGACGATGCCGCTCCTCGGCGTGAGGTCAGCGCACGACGCGCTCGAGCGTCATCTTGCGGCGCTTGCCGTCGCTCGACTCGACCTCGAGTGTGATGGAGCTGCCGCTCGGGCCGCGCAGCAGGAACCCGACGGCGCGCGAGCCGAGGCCCCGGACGTCGCGCCCGTCCACGGACAGGATCGTGTCGCCCACCCCGATGCCGGCCTTGTACGCGGGCACCCAGGCGTTGACGGCGCTCACCTTGACCTGTCCGCGGCGGCCCGTGACGTACGTGCCGATCCAGCCCTCGAGCCGCGAACCCAGCTCGTCGCCGTGCAGCAGCTCGATCACACCGACGTCGGTCTTCTTGCCGCTGGCGGGGATGTTGACGTCGATCCGCTCCGCCACCCACTGCTGGCGCCGGCCGCCGGCCCAGACCACGACGTGCGAGCCCGGCACCATGCCCGGGATCTCGAAGTTGCCGTTGGCGTCGCTCTCGACCTGGATGAACTGCTCTCCGTAGATCGCCTCCACCGTCGCGCCGGGCAGCGGCCGCCCGCTCTCGAAGTCGGCGATGCGGCCCTCCATCGTGGAGCCGACGGCGGCGGCGGGCGCGAAGCGGTCGACGCTGACGTGACCGCCGCGGTAGTCGTCGGCCAGCGACGGTCGCGAGTCCTCGCGGCGCGGCGGGGGCGCCGGCCGCCCGGCGTCGGGCGATGCGGAGACGGCCGCGACCCCGGCATCGACGGGGCCCGGCCGCGGCCTGGCCTCCGCGGCCTTGCTCGCGGCGAGCGCCGGCGCACGGCGCGCCTCCACCACCGGCGCCACGCCACCGTCGCGCGCTTGCGCGCGCGCCACGCTCCCCGCGGCCGGTGCGCTGCCTGCTCCTGGGCCTGGGCCTGTGCCGGCGCCGGCCGCCGCCGGCGCCAATCCACCGTCGAGCTCCTTCACGAGCGCCAGCGTCCCGCCGTCGGCGGCGCTCATGGCCCCGGCGCCAGCTGTCGCGCTATCGCCGCTAGCTCCAGCTTGAACCGCCTGTCCGGCCGGGCCCACCGCGGTCCGTCGGTGAGCCTGCGCCGGTGCCGGCGTGGCGCTCGCGGCGGGCGAAGCTGGACCCGCCACGGCGGCGGGCGCCGACGCGCGCTCGGCGGCCTGGGGATTCGGCTCGTAGCTGTCGCTCCAGGCACCCCACATCACGAACAACGACACGGCGCCCACCACCAGCACGCCGGCCCCGATCCCGAGCAGGATCTTCCGGCGCCTGGCCCGGGTCGCCAGCGTGTTGATCGGACCGCTGCCGGCGATCTTCGCCTGCCGGCCCGACGCCCGCTGCTCCTGGGAGCCCGTGACGCGCGAGATCCGCTGGGCTTCCTGGGCGCCCGTGGCGCGCGAGATCCGCTGGACCTCCTGGGAGCCTGTGGCGCGCGAGATCCGCTGGAGCTCCTGGGAGCCCGACGGGCGCGTCGGGGCGCTCCCTTCGAGGGGCGTGGCGTGGCGTGAGATCCGCTGGGGATCTCTCGTTTCGCCGGGCCGATCCGAATCCGCCACGGCGCGTTCTTAGCATGTTCGGCGGTCGCGTCGGGGCGGGCCGGATCGAACTCCCGCAATTGCATGATTGCCAGGACTGAAATCTGGAAACCGGCTGGCCTCGGATGTCACGAAAGTGACGTCGCTGACGGTCGTCACTGCCGGATGTCGAGCGGCAACCCGTAGAGGCTCTGTCGGAACTCGACGTACGCGAAGGCGTTCGATGCCGTCGCCCCGATCTCGAGGACCACCGCGTCGGCGGCGTCGACCTCCTGAATCCGCTGACCGGTCGAGTAGGTGATGAGCGTGTTGCCGCTGGGGAGCCGCTGCACGTCGCCCAGGAACAGGCTGGCCGCGCGGCTGGCGAACTTCCGCTTCACGCTGCCGTCCAGCCCGAACTCGATCGCTTGCGCGTGGGAAGCGTCACCGCCCCCGTAGTTGGCGAGGATCAGGATGCCGTCGTCGAGGAGCTGCGTCCCGTGCTGGTAGGGCCCCCAGCTGGCGTGGCCGCCGCTCACCCTGTCCGCGAGCTTCCACTGGACCGCGCCGTCACGGCCCACCACCACGACGTCGATGCTGTCGTCCGAGAAGACGTAGACATCTTCCTTCATCGAATAGCGCAGGGAGTTTCCGTGGCAGCCG
>DATBHU010000150.1:0-23998 GCA_036557265.1 Polyangia bacterium | reverse complement strand
GACGACCGCGCCCTTCACGCGGTCGACCAGCGGCGCGACCGTGCCGGGCTCCGCGCCGGTGCCGGCCGCGCCCGGCGGCGGCGCCGCCCGCGCGATCGGGGCAGCGGCCACCAGGAAGAGGCAGCCCATCAAGATCGTAGCCGCACCCCCGCGCTTCGCGCGGGAGCGGCTAACCGCGATAGACGACGATGCCGCGCGTCGGGTCATAAGGCGTCAGGGCGACGGTCACCTTGTCGCCGAGAACCACGCGAATGCGGTGCTTTCGCAGCTTTCCGCCCAGATGGGCCAGAACCTGATGGCCGTTCTCGAGCTCGATGCGGAAATTTCCCGCGGGCAGCACCTCGATGACGCGCCCCTGGAATTCTATGTGCTCTTCGCGACCCATCGGCGGGCGGAACCTTACGCGCTATGGTGGGGTTGGTCAACAATGACGACGCCGCCGGATCCCTCCGGGAATGCGGAAATCACTGACGAATTCTCCGAAGCTCGGGCATTGTCCGGGCCGGTGGGGGGCGCGGCGGCGCGCTATGTCGAAGATCGCCGGGAGCTGCAGGGCGGAAATGCCGTCCGCCTGTTGCGCAACGGCGCGGAGACCTTCCCCGCCTGGCTGGAGGAGATCGCCGCGGCGCGCGTACGCATCTCTTTCGAGATGTACATCTTCAGCGACGACGCGATCGGACGGACGTTCGCGGACGCGCTGATCGCCGCCGCCCACCGCGGCGTCGAGGTGCGCCTGCTCTACGACTTCGTCGGCTGCCGCGAGACGCCCGCCGAGTTCTTCGATCGGATGCGCGCGCACCGCGTGCACGTGATCGCCTACCACCGCTACCGATTCTGGCGACCGCGGTTCTGGGCGCTGATGCGGCGCAATCACCGGAAGACCCTGGTGTGCGACGGGCGCGTCGCGTTCGCGGGCGGCCTCAACATCTCGAACGAATGGGTGGCGCAGGAGGACGGCGGCGGCGACTGGCACGACGCCG
Source organism: Polyangia bacterium (assembly GCA_036557265.1). GTDB lineage: Bacteria > Myxococcota_A > Polyangia > Fen-1088 > Fen-1088 > JADGRB01. The sequence goes on along the minus strand of DATBHU010000150.1, from coordinate 23,018 downwards.
CCGTGCGCGTCGAGGGGCCGGCTGTGGCGGGCATCGAGGCGACCTTCCTGCGCACCTGGAACCGCCGCGCCAAGAAGTGGGCGCGCCTCGACCCCGCCCGCCTGCCGCCGCCGGCGGCGGCGGGCAAGACGGCGCTGGCGGTGGTCGCCAACAGCGAGCTCCGCGATCGCTTCGTCATCCGGCGCGCGGCGCTGCACGCGATCCGGGAGTGCCGCTCTTCGCTGCGGCTGGCCAACCCCTACTTCGTCCCGGACCGCGGCGTGCTGAACGCGCTCCAGCGCGCGGCCCGGCGCGGCGTCGACGTGCGGCTGTTGCTGCCGCTGGAGAGCGACTCGAGCGTGCTCGACCTGGCGGCGCGGGCCGTGCTCGGGCCGCTGCTGTCGGCGGGCGTCCGCATCTGGCAGAGCCGCGCCGTCGTCCACACCAAGGTGCTGGCGGTCGACGGCGTCTTCGTCTCGATCGGCAGCTACAACCTCGATCACCGGTCGCTGGCCTACAACCTCGAGATGGTCGTCAACCTCCTCGACGAGGGCACGGCGAAGGAGGCGGCCGCGATGCTGGACGCCGACATGGCCGCGGGCGAGGAGCTGACGCGCGAGGGCTTCGGACGCCGGCCGCTGCTGCTGCGCCTGCTCGAGCGCCTCGCCTATTCGTTCCGCAAGTGGCTGTAGGTGGGCGTCGCGGTCAGTGCGTCGCCACGGCCTCGCCGTGCATGACGGCGGCGCGGATCGCCAGGCGGCCGTCGGGCTCGCGCCGGATGACGTAGGTCGACGTCTCCTCGCCCAGCTCGTCGCCGTTCGCCGCCAGGTAGGGCCAGCGCACCTCGACGATCGCCAGTCGGGCCGTGAGCCAGTCGAGGCGCAGGATGTCGGGCCGCGTGTCGACGATGCCGCGCGCGGCGTAGTGCGCCTGCGCGCCTCCGAAGACGTCCTGAATGTCGGCGCTCGAGCCGATCGTCAGCGCGAGCTCGTCGCCCAGCACGAAGGCGGGCGTCGCCCACAGCGCCGCGGCCCCCTTGCCGTCGCCGGAGGCGAGCGCGCGCCCCAGCCGCGCGAGCAGCGCCCGCACGGCGTCGTAGTCGGACGCGCGCTCGGCGCGCCGCGGGGTCAGGCTCGGTTCGGCGTCCATGGCTGTGAAGGGTGAACCTGCGTCGCCAAAACCGCGCGGCAAGCACAGCCATTCGCCGGCGGAACGCGATGTGCGACCATCCGCCCGTGCGCGGGCGATACGGCAATGTCGCAGTCGGGCTGCTGGCAGCGGCCGGCTTCATCGCGATCGTCCGGTTGACCGGCGGCCCGCCGCCCGACGACGGCGACGCGCTGCCCCAGCGATCCGCTGCGTTGCCCGCGGTCCCCGCCCCCGCGCCCACGCCCGTCGCAGCGCTTCCGCTGCCGGCAGCGGCCGGCCCCGAAGCGACGCCGGCGCCGGGCGAGATCAGCGTGCTGACGCTGCTCCGCGAGATGATCGATCTCGAACACCTGGCGCGGCTGCCGGCCGCCCCGTTCACGGCCGGCATGACGGCCAGCACCGATCGCCGGTCGCGCCGCCCGCAGGACGGCGACAGCTGGTTCGCCAACGACGACTTCGTCACCGAGGCGCTGCCCAACCTGGTGCGCGTCGAGACCGCGCCGGGCGGCGGCAAGCGCTACGTGCTGGCGGACGTCGCCGGGCCGGGCGCGCTGGTCCGCATCTGGTCCGCCACGCCGACGGGGACGCTGCGCATTTACGTCGACGACGGCGCGAAGCCGGCGCTGGAGGCGCCCATGGCCGCGCTGCTGCGGGGCGAGATCGCGCCGTTCGCGCCGCCGCTCGCGCACGTCAGCGCGCGCGGCTACAACCTCTACTTCCCCTTCCCTTTCGCGCGGCGCTGCGTGGTCACCGTCGACGACATCGTGTCGATCGATCCGTTCACGGAGCGCCCGATGGCGAAGCTCTACTACCAGATCGGCTGGCGCCGCTACCGCGCCGGCGAGGCCCCGCGCGTGCGCCCGTACGGCGCCGCCGAGCTGGCGCGCGCGGCGCCGACGATCGGGCGCGTGGCGGCCGCGCTGCGCGACGGCTCTCCCGCGCGCCCGGCGGCGGCGGGCGGCCGGACCGTCGCGATCGCGGCGGCGGCGATCGAACCGGGCCGCCCGTCGGTCACGCGCATCGCGGCGCCGGGCGGCGGCGGCGAGCTGACCGAGCTGCGCGTCTCGACGGCCGAGCGATCGCCCCAGAAGCTGCGCTCGACGCGCCTGACGATCGCCTTCGACGGCGAGACGACGGTCGACACGCCGCTGATCGATTTCTTCGGCACCGGTCCGGCCTGGAACACGTACACCTCGCTGCCCATGACGGTGGCCGGCGAAGGGTTGCTGGTCTGCCGCTTCCGGATGCCGTTCGCGCGCGAGGCGGTGGTGACGATCGCCCGCGACGGCGCGGGCCCCGTCGACGTGACCGGCGCGGTGGACGTCGCGCCGGTCGCCTTCGGCAGGACCAGCCTGCTGTTTCACGCCGGCTGGCGCGCGCGCGAGGTCGTCGCCACGCGGCCGTTCCGCGACTGGCACGTGGCGACCCTGGAGGGACAGGGCCACCAGGTCGGGACCGTGCTCGACGTCGAGAATCCGGCCAGCACCAACTGGTGGGGCGAAGGCGACGAGAAGATCTACGTCGACGGCGAAGCTTTCCCCGGCTGGTTCGGCACCGGCACCGAGGACTACTTCGGCTACGCCTGGTCGACCGCCGAGCGGTTCGAGCACGCGTACCACGCCCAGACCGCGACCGCCGGGCGCGACTTCACCGGCCTGTTCTCGATGAACCGCTTCCACATCCTGGACCCGATCCCGTTCTCACGCGCGCTGCGCTTCGACTTCGAGATCTGGCACTGGTCGGAGACGTCGATCGGCATCGACGCCACGGTCTACTGGTACGCCCGGCCGGGCGGCCGCGACGATCTCCAGCGCGGCCCGCGCGCTCACTCGTCGACGGGATCGGCCTCGCGGCCGGACGCCAGGTAGGCGCCGACGCTGACGCCCGCCAGCGTCAGCGCCGCGCCGCCCAGCGCGAGCCCGCCCAGCCGGTCGCGGAACAGCATCCAGCCCAGCACCATCGACGTCACCGGCGTCAGCTGGGCGATGATGCCGCCCACGGCCGCGCGCACGTAGCGGAGCGCGTGGGTCATCAGCAGCTGCCCGATCACCGAGAACACGCCGACCAGGATCAGGATCTTCCATTCGAGCGGCCGCGGCTGGACCCAGCCGCGCAGCGCCGGCCCGGCGCAGATCGCGGCGCCCGCCAGACAGAACGCCGCGAAGATCTCCCACGAGCCGTCGGTCTTGCGCACCTCGCGGATGGTCGCGACCGCCGCGCCCGACAGCATCGCCGACACCAGGCCAACCAGCTGCCACGTCCCCAGCACCAGCGTTCCGGCCGGCGCGGTCCCGGTGATCACCAGCGCCACGCCGACGCTGGTGAGGGCCAGCGCGACCAGCGTCCCGCGCGTGATCTTCTCGCCCAGGAAGGCCGCCGCGTACACCGCCGTGAACACCGGGGCGGTGTAGTTGAGCAGCGTCGCGATGCCGACCGGCAGGTGGGCGATGGCAATGAAGTAGAACAGCACCGCCGCCCCGCCGTAGGCGCCGCGCATGAGGAGCCCGACCTTGTTACGCGCCCGCATCGGCACGCGCAGGCGCGCGACCGCGCAGGCGCCCAGGCCGAAAATGAAGCGGATGAACGCGATCTGCGGCCCGGGCAGCCGGGCGGCGGCCAGCTTGGTGGCCAGCGCCATCAACGCAAACACGAGGGCCGCCGCGACGAGCGCGACCACCGCGGGAGGTCTTCGCAAGACGGTTACTTCTTCTGCTACTTCTGCGGCTACTTCTTCTTCTTGGGCTTGCCCGCCGCGGCCGGCTTGGCGGGCGCCGGCTTGGCGGGCGCGGCGGCGGCCTTGGCGGCGGGCGCGGCTTTGGCCGCCTCGCCGCCCGCCGACTTGCGATGCCACAGGCCCAGCACATTGCCGTCGGGATCGGCGAACAACCCGACCTCGCCGCCGCCCGCGAACGGCATGCTCCGCACCAGCACGCGGCCGCCGGCGCGCTCGACCGCGTCCAGCTTCGCCGGAAGGTCGTCCACCGGCAGATAGGCGATCGGGCCGGGCGACTGCACCAGATCGGCGCGCACCCAGCCGCCGCTCGGGCCGTCGGCGCTGTCGGCCTTCATGTAGCTGCCGGATCCGTTCTGCTCGGTGTGCCAGTCGAACAGCTTCGAATAAAAGGCCGATGTGCGCGCGAAATCAGAGCTCTTGAACTCGATGTGCACGATCCCGGGAGCGGCCATTCCCGAGGACCGTAGCAGCATGGCGCGAAAATCTCCATTCCGTCAGGTAGCTCAACGCAGAAGGCATAGAAACAGCATCGCCACCTCGCCAAGCTCGATGGCCGCGCCGTAGACGTCCCCGGTCATCCCGCCGAGCCGGCGGTGGAGCCAGAACGCGAAGGCCAGCACGGCCGCGGCGGCGCCGAGCGCGGGCAGGATCAAGGGCGGCCCGAGCACGACCACCACCACCGCGGCGATGCCGGTCGCCAGGCCGGCCTGGACGCGTCCGGCTTCGCCGCTGAAGGCGCGGCCCAGCCCCTCCGGACGCGCGTACGGAAAGACGACGATCAGCAGCGCGGCCAGCCAGCGGGCGACGGTCGGGAACGCCAGCAGCGCGAGCAGGTCCCGCCGCTCGACCGCCTGTCCGAGCGCGACCACCTTCGCGATCAGCAGCAACGTCAGCGCGGCCGCGCCCTGGGCGCCGACCCGGCTGTCGCGCATGATCTCGAGCGTGCGGGCGCGATCGCCCCGCCCGCCGGCCAGGCCGTCGAACACGTCCGCGAAGCCGTCCAGGTGGAGGCCGCCGGTCAGCCCGGCCAGCAGCGCCGCCAGCAGGACCGCCACCAGCAGCGGCGCGACCGTGCCCGACAGCGCGGCCGCGAGGCCAGTGAGCGCGAGGCCGAGCACCAGCCCGACGAGCGGAAAGAAGCTGACCGACCGCCCCAGGTCGACATCGCGCAGCGGGCCGCGCCAGACCGGCAGCCGGGTCAGGAAGGCGAACGCCGCCACGACCGCCTTCACGCCTCGACCTCCACCGGCGCGGGGCGCAGCCGCAGCACCACCCCCATCGCGGCCAGGTAGAGCTCGTCGGCGACCGCGGCGACGCGCTGGTGCGCCTGCCCGGTCAGGTCGCGAAACACGCGCCCGAGCGGCGTGTCGGGCACCAGCCCCATCCCGACCTCGTTGCTGACCACCACGACGTGGGCGCGCCGGCGGGCCAGCGCCGCCCCCAGCGCTGCGACGCGCTCGTGCACGGCGTCGGCCGGCGCGCCGCCCACCAGCAGATTCGAGATCCAGATCGTCAGGCAGTCGACCACGACCACGTCGTGATCGACGGCGGCGGCCAGCGCCTCGGGCAGCGCGCGCGGCTCCTCGACGGTGTCGAAGGCGCCGCCGCGCTCGGCGCGGTGCCGCGCGATGCGGTCGCGCATCTCGTCGTCGCTCCGCTCGGCCGTCGCGATGAACAGCCGCCGCGCGCCCAGCGCCTGCGCGCGCGCCAGCGCGAAGCGGCTCTTGCCCGAACGCGCCCCGCCCCCGATCAGGACGAGGCGCGGCGGCGCGCCGCCGCCCGCGTCGCGCGCCGCGGTCATACGCCGCTGGCGCCCAGGCGCGCGAGGTTCGGGACCACCACCACCACCGGGATGCGCGCCCCCCGGATCAACCGCTCGTTCTCGTAGCCGAAGAACAGACGGTGCTGGATGGCGCGGTTCTCGGCCCCCAGCACGATCAGGTCGTAGTGGCCGCGCTCGACCTCGTCGACGATGGCGCTGGAGCGCGGATCGAACGCCAGGTGCAGGATGTTCGGTTTGATGTCCGACGCGCGGAAGGCGATCGAGATCCGCTGCAGCTCCTCCTCGCTCGTCGCGCGCGCCTCCACCGGCGGGTGGGTCCCGCTCAGGTCCGCGTAGGCGGCCAGCTGGGGCCGCCGCTCGGTCAGCACCGCCAGCGCCAGCTCGGCGCCGGTTGACTCCGCGTAGCGCAGCGCCAGCTCGACCGCCAGCCGCGAGGCGACGCTGCCGTCGACCGGCACCAGGATGCGCCGGTACTCCGCGCCGCGCGCGGGCGCCTTCATGATCGCGACGTGACAGGGCGCCTCGCCGACCAGCTGCTCGACCACCGCGCCGCCGATCGACGGGCCCTCGCCCGAGCCCATGACGATGACGTCGCAGCCGCGCTTGGCCTCGTCGGCGATGGCGCGCGCGATGCTGAGCCCCGAGAGCTGCACGATCTCGGGCCCGCGGGCGCCGCCGGCGAGCGCCCGGATCTCGTCGACCTGCTCGGTGGCGCTGCCCGCGAACTCGCGCTGGAACAGCCGCCGCCACCACGGCCGCCGCTCCGAGACGTGCACCACCTTGACCGAGGCGCTGCTCTTCTGCGCCAGGCCGAACGCCAGCGGCGCCGCCGCGACCACGTTCCGGCCGCCGCCCGCCGCCAGCAGCACCCGCACCCGGGTGGGATCGAAGGCGCCCGTCGACTCCGACGCCAGGATGCGGCGCGCCTCCTCCTCGGTCATGCGCACGCGCGGCATCGTCAAGCGCAAGCCGACCGGGGCCAGGAACGACGTCACGATCGCGACCATGACGATGATCGAGAACATCTGGGGCGACAGGATGCCGAGCGACAGGCCGATGGTGGCGACGACGATCTCCATCGCGCCGCGCGCGTTCATCGCCACCGCGATCGACGCCGCCTCCCAGAAGCGCAGCCCGCCCCAGTACGCGCCCAGCGAGCACCCGACCAGCTTGCCGACGCAGGCGACCAGGATGACGATGCCGAGCATGTGGCCGCCCCCCAGCGCCCACAGGTTCACGCGCAGGCCGACGATGCCGAAGAAGACCGGCCCCAGCACGCCGAACGTGAACGATTCGAGCCGCGCCACCGTCTCGCGGCGCAGGCGCGGCGTCTGGTGCAGCACGATGCCGGTGACGAACGCCCCGAACACGGGGTGGACGCCGATGCGCTCGGTCACCGCCGCGCACAGGAAGGTCACGACGATCACCAGCACCAGGTCGGAGTCGCTCGCCTTGAAGTGCTCCGTCGCGATCCGCACGGCCACGCGCAGGAACGGATAGAGGACGAAGATCGCCAGCACGATGAAGATCGCCAGGTAGGCGACGGTCAGCCCGAGATCCTGGACGTGGACCACGCCGTGCGTGGCCGCCCCGGCGATCAGCGACAGGATCAGCCATCCGACGGTGTCGTCGACGACGCCGGCGGACAGGATGACGAGGCCGATGTTGCGCTTGGTGAGATCAAGATCGATCAGGATCTTCGCGATCACCGGCATCGCCGAGATCGACATGGCGGTCGCCAAGAACAAGCTGAACAGGATCCGGCTGTTCGCGTCGGCCAGGTATTCGACCGGCATGTAGTAGCCGAGCGCGAACCCCAGGCCGAACGGCAGCACCATCCCCATCACCGAGGCGATCAGCGCGGCGCGACCGAGGTTGCGCAGCAGCCGCACGTCGGTCTCGAGCCCGGTCAGCAGGAGGAGCAGGCTCATGCCGACCGTGCTGAACGCGTCCAGGAGGTGGAACTGGTGCTTGTCCGCCGGGAAGATCACCTCGAAGGCGTGCGGGAAGTAGTGGCCGAGCAGGGTCGGCCCGAGCGCGATCCCCGCCGACAGCTCGCCCACCACCGCGGGCAGCCCGAGGCGCTTCGCGATCTCCGCCCCGATGCGCGCCACCAGGACCAGCAGCGCCAGCTGCACCAGCAGCAAGAACACGGCGTGGCCGGACAGGCCCGGGATGGGGGTACGCAAGCCGCCCGGACCGTAGCATGGTAAATCGCCCCGGACAGTTAATAGACCGGGGCCGCTCAGGCGCTATAGTCAGCGGGTCGCGATGGCCGCCAAGAAGATCTTCACCGGCAGCGATCACGCGGGCTTCGAGCTGCGCGGCCGGATCGTCGGGCACCTGCGCGCGCTCGGGTTCGACGTCGAGGATCTCGGAACGCCGTCCGGCGAGTCGACCGACTATCCCGACTGGGCGGCCGCGGTGGGCCGCGCCGTGCGCGAGCAGGCGGGCAGCGTCGGCGTGCTGGTCTGCGGAACCGGCCTGGGCGTCTGCATGGCAGCCAACAAGATCCACGGCGTGCGCGCGGCCGACGTCTGGAGCGTCGAGGCCGCCCGCCTTTCACGCGCACACAACGACGCCAACGTGCTATGCGTGGGAGCGCGATTGGTTCCTGAAGCAACAGCATTCGCGATCGTCGACGCCTGGCTGGACACGGACTTCGAGGGCGGGCGCCACGCGCGCCGGGTGGACAAGATCGCGGCGCTGGAAATCGAGGAGGCGCGCGTACGCGTCAAGCAAGAGGATCGCCCGTCATGAAGACCGCAAGCCCCGAGACAACCCTGCACAAGGCCCACGCGCTCGGACAGAGCGTCTGGTACGACAACATGCGCCGCAGCCTGCTGACGTCGGGCGGCCTGGCCAAGCTGATCGCGCAGGGCGTGCGCGGCATGACCTCGAACCCGACGATCTTCGAGAAGGCGATCGTCTCGTCGGGCGACTACGAGGAGGCGCTGCGCAAGCTGGTCGCGGACGGCCGCAACACCATCGAGATCTACGAGCAGCTCGCCATCGACGACATCCGCGGCGCGTGCGACCTGATGTTGCCGCTGTTCAAGGAGAGCGCGGGCGTCGACGGACGCATCTCGCTGGAGGTGCTGCCCGAGCTGGCGACGGCGACCGACAAGACCGTCGCCGAGGGCCTGCGCCTGGCGGCCGAGGTCGGCCGGCCCAACGTGATGATCAAGGTCCCCGCGACGCCCGAGGGGATCCCGGCGATCCGCGCGCTGACCGCCAAGGGGGTGAGCGTCAACGTCACGCTGATCTTCTCGCTGCTGCAGTACGAGGAGGTCGTGGAGGCCTACCTGGCCGGCCTGGAGGATCGGATCGCGGCGGCGAACGGCGATGCCAAGCTGGACGGCCTGACATCGGTCGCCAGCTTCTTCGTGTCGCGCGTCGACAGCGTCTGCGACAAGCAGCTGAAGGAGAAGGCCGCGGCGGCGCCCGAGCTCGCGGCGCGCTGCGAGGCGCTGGTCGGCAAGCTGGCCATCGCCAACGCCAAGATGGCGTACGAGATCTACGAGCGCACCATCGCGAGCCCGCGCTGGACCAAGCTGGCGGCGGCGGGCGCGAAGACGCAGCGCCTGCTGTGGGCGTCGACCGGCACCAAGGATCCGCGCTACCCCGACACGTACTATGTCGACGGCTTGATCGGCGCGGACACGGTCAACACCGTCCCGCCCGCCACGCTGGACGCCTTCATCGATCACGGCAAGCCGGCGACGCGCATCAAGGACGACCTGGCCGGGGCGAAGGCGGCGGTCGCGGAGTTCGCGGCGGTGGGGCTGGACCTGTCGCGCGTCTGTCACGGGCTGCTCGACGACGGCGTGAAGTCGTTCATCACCTCGATGACGACGCTGCTGGACGCCATCGGCGGGCGGCGGGCGGCGCTGCTCGAATCGGCGTCGGGCCGGCAGCGGCTGGGGCTGCCCGAGGACCTGCGCCGCGCCGCCGACGCGGCGGTCGCGAAGCTGGCCAAGGACCGCGCGCTGGCGCGGATCTGGGAGGCGGACGCCAAGTTCTTCTCGAACGATCCGTCGCACGAGCGCTCGATCAAGAGCCGGCTCGGCTGGCTGCGCGCGCCGGCGCTGATGCGCGGCAAGCTGGCGGAGCTGGAGGCGTTCGCCGCCGAAGTGAAGGCGGCCGGCTACACCGACGTCGTGCTGCTCGGGATGGGCGGCAGCTCGCTGTGGCCCGAGGTGGTCAGCGTGGTCTTCGGGAAGGCCCAAGGTGACAAGGCCGGACCGGCGCTGCACGTCCTCGACAACACCGATCCGGCGGCGGTCGCCGCGGTCGACGAGCGGATCGGCGGACGCAAGACGCTGTTCGTGGTCGCGTCGAAGTCGGGCGGCACCATCGAGATCCAGGCGTTCGAGCGCCACTTCTGGCAGAAGACGCTGGCCAAGAGCGGCGGCGACGTCGCGGCCGCCGGCGCCAGCTTCGCCGCCATCACCGATCCGGCGACGCGGCTCGGTCAGCTCGCCGAGGAGAAGCACTACCGGCGCGTGTTCATCAACCCCGCCGACATCGGCGGGCGCTACTCGGCGCTGTCGTTCTTCGGCCTGGTGCCGGCGGCGCTGGTCGGGGCCGACGTCGGTGCGCTGCTCGGGTCGGCCGCCGAGCTCGCGGCTGCCTCGGGCGCCGGCGTGCCCGCCGCCGAGAGCCCGGGCCTGGTGCTGGGCGCGGCGATCGGCGCGGCGGTCGCCGCGGGCCGCGACAAGCTGACGCTGGTGATCTCGCCCGACATCGCCAGCTTCGGATCCTGGATCGAGCAGCTGGTCGCCGAGTCCTCCGGCAAGGAGGGCAAGGGCATCGTCCCGATCGATCTCGAGCCGGTCGGCGCGCCCGCCAGCTACGGCGCAGATCGCCTGTTCGTCTACATCCGGTCGTCCGCGGCCGACGGCAAGCAGGACGCGGCGGTGGCGGCGCTGGAGAAGGCCGGGCAGCCGGTGGTGACCATCGCGGTCGATCGGCGCGAGGCGCTGGGCCGCGAGATCTTCCGCTGGGAGATGGCGACCGCCGTGGCGTGCGCGCTGCTGGGCGTGAACCCGTTCGACGAACCGAACGTCACCGAGGCCAAGGTGGCGACCAGCGCGCTGCTCGCCCAGCACGCGGCCGAGGGAAAGCTGCCGGTGCCCGAAGACGTCTGCGACGTGAGCGACCTCGATCGCATCCGCGCGCATCTCGCGGGGGCGGCGCCCACCGACTACCTCGCGTTCTGCGCCTACTTCGTGCGCACGCCGGCGCGCGACGCGGCGCTGACCCGGATGCGGGTCGCCTGCCGCGATCGCAGCCGGAACGCCACCACGCTCGGCTACGGCCCGCGCTTCTTGCACTCGACCGGCCAGCTGCACAAGGGCGGCCCGAACACGGGCGTCTTCCTCCAGCTGACGGCCGACACGCCGGCCGATCTACCGGTGCCGGGCGAGAGCTACAGCTTCGGGACGCTGCGCGACGCGCAGGCCCTCGGCGATCTCCAGGTGCTGAAGCGCCGGGGCCGCCGCGTGCTGCGCGTCCAGCTGGGCGGCGACATCGACGCGGCGCTGAACGGGCTCGCCGAGGCGCTGGCGGGCGAGGCGCAGGGGCGCGCGCGGAAATCCGCGTAGGCGCCCCGCCCCGCTTCACAGCCGCTCCGCCCGAACCCGCGGCTCCGCCCGCTCCGCCGGTCCCCGCTCGCGCAGGCGAGCAGGGCCGCGATCCGTACGCCGGCTGACAGGAAGCGCCTCATCACGCCCGCAAGTGACGATCCCGGGGCCCAGCGGTTCACCATCGCGACATCCCGATTGTGAACGCGGGCCTTTTTCTTTAGCGTTCGGGCACCGATGCTCGATTCGCCCGGCGCTCCCGCCCCATCGCCGTCCGTGCTGCCCAACCCGCTGCGCGAAGGGCTGGCCGAGGAGCGCGTCCCCGAGCCCGCCGTGATGGTCATCTTCGGCGCCTCGGGCGACCTGGCGCGCCGCAAGCTGCTGCCCGCGCTCTACAGCCTGACGCGCGATCGCCTGCTGCCGTCCCGCTTCGCGATCGTCGGCTTCGCGCGCCGCGCGGTCAGCGACGACGCGTTCCGCGCGGAGATGCGCGCCGCCTGCGACGAGTTCGCGCGCCGGCGCCCGATCGATCCCGCGCTCTGGTCGGCGTTCGCGCGCAACATCTTCTATCACCAGGGCGAATACGACGACCTGGCGTCGTTCGTGTCGCTCAAGCAGCGCCTCGGCGACATCGAACGCGATCTCGGCCTGCACGGCAACCGCGTCTTCTACCTGGCGACGCCGCCGTCGTCGTTCGCGTCGGTGATCCGCAGCCTCGGTCAGGCCGAGCTGGCGCCGCGCCCGCCGCCGCCGACGGCGCCCCGCCCGCCCGGGCCCCCGCCGCCGTTCGCGCGCGTGATCATCGAGAAGCCGTTCGGCACCGATCTCGAGACCGCGCGCTCGCTCAACCGCGACATCCACGAGACGCTGGACGAGCGCCAGATCTACCGCATCGATCACTACCTCGGGAAAGAGACGGTGCAGAACCTGCTGGTGTTCCGGTTCGCGAACGGCATCTTCGAGCCGATCTGGAACAACCGCTTCGTCGACCACGTGCAGATCACCGGCGCCGAGAGCATCGGCGTCGAGGGGCGCGGCGGTTACTTCGAACAGGCGGGCAGCCTGCGCGACATGGTGCAGAACCACCTGCTGCAGGTCCTGAGCCTGTTCGCGATGGAGCCGCCCGTCACCTTCGACGCGGACGCGGTTCGCGATGAAAAGCTGAAGGTTCTGAAGGCACTCCGCAGCATTCCTGAAAGTGATTTCGAGCAGCACGTCGTGCGCGCGCAGTACGCCGCCGGCTCGATCGGCGGGCGCGCCGTGCCCGGCTACCGCCAGGAGCCCAACGTCAGCCCGACCTCGACGACCGAGACGTTCGTGGCGCTCAAGCTCCACATCGATTCCTGGCGCTGGGCGGGCGTGCCGTTCTACCTGCGCTCGGGCAAGCGCATGCCGAAGCGGGTCACCGAGATCGCCGTCTACTTCAAGGAGGCGCCCCACCTGCTGTTCGGGCGGCGCGGCGAGAGCATCCGGCCCAACGTGCTGGCGATCCGGATCCAGCCCGACGAGGGGATCGCGCTCAACTTCGGCTCGAAGCTGCCCGGACCGGCGATGGAGATCGCCCCCGTCAGCATGGAGTTCCGCTACGGATCGTCGTTCGGCGTCGAGCCGCCCGAGGCCTACGAGCGCCTGATCCTCGACTGCCTGCTGGGCGACAGCACGCTGTTCACGCGCGCCGACGAGGTCGAGGCGAGCTGGACCTGGGTGTCGCGCATCCATCGCCGCTGGGCCGAGGAGGCGGCGGACGGGCGCAGCCGCCTCGACAGCTACCCGGCCGGCAGCTGGGGCCCGCCGGCGGCGGATCTGCTGCTGACCGCCGACGGGCGCACCTGGCGGCTGCCGTGAAGACGCACGAGGTCGAACGCTTCGTCCGCGGCGAGTCGATCGCGGTCGAGGTGGGCGAGATCGAGCGCGCGCTGGCGGCGCTGTGGCAGGAGGCGAGCCGCGCCGGCGAGGGCGGCGGCGCCGCCGCCGTGCCGCGCGCGGCGCTGTGGAACATCATCATCCCGGCGCGCGGGCGGGCCGCCCTGGGCGCGTGCAAGCAGCTCGTCGACGAGCTGGCCCCCGCCCTGCCGACGCGCACGCTGACGCTCTGCCTGGACGACGGACGCGCCGGCCTCGAGGCCACCATCGAGAGCAACGTCGTCTCCCAGCCGGGCGGCGCGCGCATGGTCTACTCGGAGGAGATCACGATCGCCGGCCCGCCGGGCGCCGAGGGTCACTTCGGCGCGCTGGTGCGCGCGCTGCAGGTGGCGGGCGTCCCGACGGCGACGTTCTGGCTCGACCCCGGCGCGCCCGAATCGCTGCTCGCGCGCGAGCTGCTCGCCATCACGAGCCGCCTGGTGTTCGACACCACCGCCTGCCTGCGGCCGAAGCAGCTGTTCGACGTCGATCGGCTGGCGGCCGCCGCGCAGCCGTTGCCGATCGCCGATCTCGGCTGGCTGCGGCTGGGCGCCCTGCGCGCGCTGTTCGCCGGCATGTTCGACCCGCCGGTCGGGGGCGCGCCGCTGATGCAGGCCCGCCGCGTCGTCGTCGAGCACCGCGCCGGCTGCGACGCGAGCGCGCTCCTGATGCTGGCGTGGCTCGGCGTGCGCCTCGGCTGGCGCCCCCTCCGCTCGGCGCAGACCTCGGACGGCGGCCTGCGCTTCGACTTCGTCCGCGCCGGCCAGCCGGTCGCCGGTCACCTGGTCCCCGGCGACGGCGCCTGCGGGCGCAGCGGCATCCTCGGCGTCGAGCTGACCACCACCGCCGACGAGCGCTACGCGGTCCGCCGCACCGCCCTCGACCAGGCGCTGCTGCAGACGCCCGGCGTCCCCGCGAAACCGGTGAAGCTGGACTCGCCGTCCGACGCCGAGCTGGCCGTCGCCGCGCTGGGCGCGCGCGGGCGCGATCCGCTGTTCGCGCGCTGCCTCGGCTACGCGCGCCAGCTCTGGTCGCTCGACCCCGACACCGCCGCCAGCCGGCGCTGACCCCTACGCGGCGCGCACGACGTAGTTGTTGCGCTTCCCGCGCCGCAAGACCAGCAGCCGCCCGTCGATCAGGTCGGCCGCGGTCACACGCGTCTCCACCGAGGTCGTCCCGAGGGCGACGCCGTTGACGGAGATGCCGCCTGCGCCGAGCTGGCGGCGCGCGTCCGACTTCGACGGGCAGGCGCCGACCTCGGCCAGCAGGTCGACGACCAGCGCGCCGGCGCCGTCGAAGCGGGCGCGCGGCACGGTCACCGACGGCGCCGCCGCCAGCGCCTCGTCGAGCAGCTCGCCGCCGATGCCGCGCAGATCGCCGCCGCCGAACAGCGCCTCCGTCGTCCGCAGCACGCCCGCCAGCGCCTCCGCGCCGTGCACCCGCCGGGTCAGGTCCTCGGCCAGCGCCCGCTGCCCCAGCCGCTCGCCGCCCGGCGACGCCTCGAACGCCGCGATCTCCTCCTGCGGCCGCACCGTCAGCCAGCGCAGGAAGCGCCCGACGTTGGCGTCCTCGGTGTTCAGCCAGAACTGATAGAACGCGTACGGCGACGTCAGCTTGGGGTCGAGGTAGACCGCGCCCTTCTCGCTCTTGCCGTACTTCTTCCCGGCGCTGTCGGTCAGCAGCGGCGACGTCAGGCCGTAGACGGTCTCGCTCGCCAGCCGCCGCACCAGGTCGACGCCCGACACGATGTTGCCCCACTGATCGGACGCGCCGATCTGCATGCGGCAGCTGTGTCGGCGGTAGAGCTCGTAGAAGTCGTAGGCCTGCAGCAGCATGTACGAGAACTCGGTGTACGAGATGCCGGCCTCGCGCGACTCGAAGCGCTGCTTGACCGAATCACGCTGGATCATCTGGTTGACCGCGAAGTGCTTGCCGACGTCGCGCAGGAAGTCGAGCAAGCGCACGCCGCCCAGCCAGTCGAGGTTGTCGACGATGCGCGCGGGCGGGCCGTCGTCGTTGGCGAAGAAGCGCTCGATCTGCGCCCTGATCTTGGCGGTGTTGTCGGTCAGCCGCTCGTTGTCGAGCAGCTGGCGCTCGCTGCTCTTGCCCGACGGATCGCCGATCATCCCGGTCGCCCCGCCCACCAGGGGCAGCACCTGATGCCCGGCCCGCCGCAGGTGCGTCAGCATCATCAGCGGGACCAGGTTGCCGGCGTGCAGGCTGGCCGCGGTCGGGTCGAAGCCGCTGTAGACGGTGAGCGGCTTCGACAGCACCTCGCCCATGTTCTCGGCCGTCGTCTGCTGGACGAAGCCGCGCCAGGAAAGCTCTTCGAACGCGCCCATGTCGGGCCTTTCCCCTAACATCCGGGCGTCACCGACACAAGGCGCGGCATGGCGGCATTAAGATGTTCGCGTGAGCCCACCGCAGCCAGCCCAGAGCCCGCAGATCGTCGTCTCCCCCGACAAGGCCCGCATGGCCGCCGCCGCCGCGGACGAGGTGCGGGCGATCGCCGCGGCCGCCATCGCCGCGCGCGGCCGCTTCCGCGTCGCGCTGGCGGGCGGCTCGACGCCGCGGGCGGTCTACCCGCACCTCCTGACCGGCGTCGACTGGACGCGCGCCGACGTCTTCCTCGGCGACGAGCGCGCGGTCCCACCCGACGATCCGCAGTCGAACTACCGCATGGCGCGCGAGACGCTGCTCGGGCCCGCCCACGTCCCCGACGCGAACGTCCATCGCTGGCGCACCGAGACCGCCGACCTCGATGCCGCGGCGCGCGCGTACGAACAGACCCTGCGCGCGGGCGGCGGCCCGCCGTGGCTCGACCTGGCGCTGCTCGGGCTCGGGCCCGACGGCCACACGGCGTCGCTGTTTCCGGGCACGTCGGCCCTCACGGTGGAAGACCGGCTGGCGGTCGCGCTGGACGTCCCGGCCCTGAAGACGCGCCGCCTGACCCTCACCTACCCCGCGCTGCTCGGCGCGACGCACGTCATCTTCCTGGTGAGCGGCAGCGAGAAGCGGTCGGCCCTCGTCGAGGTCCTCCGCCCCGGCAGCGCCTTGCCGGCCGCGCGGATCATCCAGCGCCCGTCCGGGGTGCGCATCTTGTGCGACGCCGAAGCCGCTCAGGATATAAATGCGCCCCATCCATGATTGTCCTGGCGGGTGACATCGGCGGCACCAACACGCGGCTCGCGATCTACGACGTTCCTCCGGCCGGCGTGCGCGGCCTCGAGCCGCTGTTCGAGCACACCTACCCGTCCGCGGCGCACGGATCGCTGGACGTCATCGCCGACAGGTTCCTGGAGACCGCCGCCGCGAAGATCGGCGGGCGCCGCGTGGAGAGCGCCTGCTTCGGCATCGCCGGTCCGATCGAGCACAACATCTGCCGCGCCACCAACATCCCCTGGGTCGTCGACGGCAACGCGCTGGCGCAGCGGCTCGGCATCCCGCGCGTCCAGCTGGTGAACGACTTCTACGCCGCCGCGCTGGGCGTCACCGCGGTCGGCGCGGAGCACCTCGTCGCGCTGGGCGGCGATCCGCCCGTCGCGCACGGCCCGATGGCCGTGCTGGGCGCGGGGACCGGGCTCGGGCAGGCATTCCTGCTCTGGTCGGCGCCCGAGAACCGCTACCGCGTGGTCCCGTCCGAGGGCGGCCACGTCGACCTGGCGGCGCGCACGCCCCTCGAGCACGGGCTGGTCCAGTTCCTGACCGGCAAGTACGGGCGGGTGTCGTGCGAGCGGGTGCTGTCGGGACGGGGACTGGTCGACGCGTTCACGTTCCTGTCCGAGGAGCCGGCCTGCCAGGGTCTGATTCGCCCCGAGACCGCGGCCGCGCTGGCGGCGCCCGGGCAGGACCGCGCCGCCGTCATCTCGCAGCACGCGCTGGCGGGCACGGACCCGGTCTGCGAGATGGCGCTCTCCATCTTTTGCGCCGTGCTGGGCGCGACGGCGGGCAACCTGGGCCTGATGGTGCTGGCCAGCGGCGGCGTCTTCGTCGCGGGCGGCATTGCGCCGCGCATCCTGCCGTTCCTGCAGCGGGGCGGCTTCCGGGAGGCGTTCGACAGCAAGGGCCGCCTGCACACGATGGTCGAAAGGTTTCCGGCCTACGTCGTCACGCATCCACAGCCGGGCCTGCTGGGCGCCGCCACGGTCGCCGCCGGACCGCCCTAGCTGTTGCGCAACCATCGCCCGCGGATACGCGCCGCGGCGTGAGATTTCCGCCGGTTAGGAGGCAATTTCGGTCAAGCGGGGGCGGCGAACGGTCGATGTCCCGGGGCGATGGCGTCGGGTCCACACGGCGCGCGCTCCGCGCTGACCGGCAGCATTCCTGTTCGCATCGACGCCGCCGACACGGTCCGGACGCGCGCGAACGACGATCGCTTCGGCCGCATGGTCGGGCGGTCGCCGGCCATGCAGACGGTGTTCGAGGTGCTCGGCAAGGCGTCGAACAGCGACGCGACCATCTTGCTGGAGGGCGAGACCGGCACCGGCAAGGAGGTCTCCGCGGAGGCGATTCACCGCGGCAGCACGCGCCGCGACAAGCCGTTCCTGGTGGTCGACTGCGGGGCGATGCCGCCCCAGCTGCTGGAGAGCGAGCTGTTCGGCCACGAGCGGGGCGCGTTCACGGGCGCGGTGTCGTCGCGCCAGGGTGTGTTCGAGGCCGCCAACGGCGGCACGGTGTTCCTGGACGAGATCGGCGAGCTGAGCATCGACCTGCAGCCGAAGCTGCTGCGCGTGCTGGAGCGCCGCGAGGTCCGCCGCGTCGGCACCAACAACCACGTGCCGGTGAACGTGCGGCTGATCGCCGCGACCAACCGCAGCCTGCGGGAGCAGGTGGCCGGGCACAAGTTCCGCTCCGACCTTTACTACCGGCTGGCCGTCGTGGAGGTGAAGCTGCCGCCGCTGCGCGAGCGCCTGCCCGACCTGCCCGCTCTGGTCGAGCACATCGTGCGCAACCTCAGCACCGTCGACGAGGAGACGCTGGCGACGGTGCGATCGCCCGGCTTCCTGGGCGCGCTGGCCGAGCACAACTGGCCGGGCAACATCCGCGAGCTGCGCAACTATCTGGAACGCTGCGTGGCGCTGCACGACTTCGCGCCGCCGCGCAGCTCGGGGACGAGCGCCCCCGTCCCGGGGCCGGAGAGCGCCGTCAACATCGGCCAGCCGCTGCGCGAGGCGCGCGAGGCCTGGGTCAGCACCTTCGAGCGTCGCTACCTGGAAGAGCTGCTGCGGCAGCACGAGAACCGGGTCAGCGCGGCGGCGCGCGCAGCCGGCGTCGACCGCATCTACTTCTATCGCCTGCTCTGGAAGCACGGCCTCCGCCAGCGCGAAGGCTCGCCCGGCGCCGACAAGGACGAGAGCTAGCGGGCCTGCGGGCCCCTCTCCCTAACCCCCTCCCCGCTTCGCGGGGCGAGGGGACCGGAGTTCGCAGGCGAGGGGATCTGATCCTGCTCAAGCGAGGGGATCAGATCCTTACTCCCTCTCCCGCTTGCGGGAGAGGGTCGGGGTGAGGGCAGGCCTTGCGAGCGGCGACGCGCGCGTCGTCAGGCGGCCTTGGCCGCCTCGGTGACCTGAACGCCGTCGACGCTCTGCTGGGGCGCCCACTCGTTGGTCGACAGCAGCAGGCCTCCGACGACCTCCTTGCCGCCGGCGGCCTCCGCCGACGTCTTCACGACCGCGGGCGCGACGTGAACGACGATGTTGACGTGCACATCGGCGTGCGCGGACGGGCGCGCGGCCAGCTCCTCGGCGAGACCGTTCGCGAGCGCCACCATCGCGTCGCGCTCGCCGGCCGCTCCGGCGGCGTCGGCGGACAGCACGCGCGCGCCGATGATCGCGCTCCCGGTCTGCAGCGGCAGCGTCAGGCCGGCGCCGCGCAGCGTCTGCTCGGCGGCGTCGAGGATCGTTGACGTGTCGTCCAGCACCTCGTCGCTCTCGGCGTCGACGCCGTCGGCGATCCGGATCTCGACGAGGACGGCGGCGCCCCGAGCGGTCGTCTCGGGCTCGGCCGCCTTGCCGCCGGCCGCCGCCCGCAGCGCCTCGAGGAACGCCTTGACGGTCTGGAAGCGGCGCTCGGCCGTCTTCTCCATGCAGCGCAGGACGACCGCGTCCAGCGCGGGCGGCACGGGCGCGGCCTGGCTGGGCCGCGGCACCGGCGCCTCCAGGTGCTGGCGCTCGATGTCGGTCATCGTCTCGGCGCGGAACGGGTACTGCCCGGTCAGCAGGTGGTAGAGGACGACGCCCAGCGCATAGATGTCGGTGCGCGCGTCGACGCCGTCACCGCGGATCTGCTCCGGCGCCATCGTGTACGACGTGCCGAGACGCGTACCGACGACGGTCAACCCGCCCTCGCCCGCGTCCGGGTGCAGGAGCTTGGCGATGCCGAAGTCCAGCAGCTTGACCACCCGCTGGCCGGCGACGTTGGCGATGAAGATGTTGCTCGCCTTGAGATCGCGGTGGACGATGCCGAGGTCGTGCGCCGCCTGCAACGCCGAGCAGACCGGCTCGAGGATCTCCAGCGCCTCGGCGGGCGGGAAGCGGCCGCGCTCGTTCAGGATGGAGCGCAGGTCGATGCCCTCGAGCAGCTCCATCACGTAGAACGGACGGCCGTCGGGGAGATCGTCGAACTCGAAGATGTCGACGATGCTCGGATGCTTGATCATGTTGACGGCGCGCGCCTCTTGCACGAAGCGGGCGACCATCTGCGGGGACGACGCCAGCTGCCGGCGCAGCACCTTGACGGCGGCCTTGCGGCCCAGGATCCGGTGGGAGGCCTCGTAGACGGTGCCGCCGCCGCCCGACGCGAGCTCCTTCTTCAGGACGTAGGCGCCGCACAGAGTTCCGGGCTTCAGCGCGTCGGCGTCGACGGCCGTAACCGAGGCCGCCGGGCCCTGATTGGGTCCGAGCCGTCTCGTCTTGTCGTAGTCGTCAGATTTGGGCAACACGCCTGGCCGTTTTCTCCCACACGAATCGAGGACCGCGCCTATCGTGGTGACATCGGATGATTTGCGGCAAACATTTAGGCCATGATTGACTCGCATTGTCATCTTGATCCGCAGTACTTCGCGGCCGATCGCGCCGAGGTTCTGGCCCGCGCGCGCGCCGTGGGCATCGAGGCGTTCGTGTGCGTCGGGGTAGGCGGCGGTCTGACGGCGCCGCGGGACGCGGTCGCGCTCGCGGCGGCCGAGCCGGACGTCTTCGCGACGGTCGGGGTGCATCCGCACGACGTGGCGGCGATGCGCGACGACGACTGGCGCGAGCTGGAGGCGCTGGCGCGCCAGTCCCGGGTGGTCGGGATCGGCGAGACCGGCCTCGACTTCTATTACGACCACTCGCCGCGCGAGCTGCAGCGGGCGGCCTACGCCCGCTTCGTCGCCCTGGCCCGCGCCACCGATCTGGCGGTCGTCTCGCACGTCCGGGACGCGCACGCGGAGGCGGTGGAGATCCTGCGCGAGGCGAACGCCGGCGAGGGCGTCATCCACTGCTTCTCGGGCGGCGTGGCCGAGGCGCGCGCCTACCTGGACCTCGGGCAGCACCTGTCGTTCTCCGGCATCGTCACCTTCAAGAACGCGGGCAACGTGCGCGAGGCGGCCGCCTTCGCGCCGCTCGACCGCATCCTGATCGAGACGGACGCGCCCTACCTCGCCCCTGTTCCCCACCGGGGCAAGAAGAACGAACCCGCCTACATCGCCGAGACGCTGGCCGCGCTGGCGGCGCTGCGCGGGACCACGCCGGCCGCGGTCGACGCGGCGACGACCGCGAACGCGCGCCGGCTTTTTCGTCTGCCGCCCGCGCGGCCTCCATTGACGCCGGTGTCGTGAGCATCCGATACTTCTTTGTTCCTTGAGCTCGACCGCTCCGATCCGCATCCGGCTCCGTCACGCGTCGTTCGACGCCTTCATCGAGAAGTTCGCGCCCAACCTCACCCGCGGCGGCGTGTTCATCGCCAGCCGGACGCCGCTGCCGATCGGCTCGACGTTCGCGTTCGAGATCCAGCTGGCGGGCGGCGAGGTGGTGATGGCGGGCGACGGCAAGGTCACCTGGGTCAAGGCGTTCGACCCGGCCGCGCCGCAGAAGGCGCACGGGATGGGCGTGCAGTTCTTGCGGCTCGACAACCCGTCGCGCGAGCTGCTCAACAAGATCCTCGCCAAGAAGGCGGCCGCCGCCGGTCCGGGCGCGACGGCCAAGGCGCCCATGCCGCTCGGTGGATCGGGCGCCCACAAGATCGGCACGAACGGCGTGTCGCAGCCGCGCGTCGACACGAGCGTCGATCTGGCGTCCGAGTTCGGCGTCGACGAGGCGCGCCTGCGCCGCGCCGTCGATCGCAACTGGGTGGGCGCGAAGGGCGCGGTCGAGATCGACGAGCTGGAGAAGCTGCTCAAGCCCGAGCCCGTCGAGCCGGTGTCGGTCGCGCAGGCGCTGGCGGAGCTGCCGCGCCTGCTGTCCGACCCGGGCGCGCGCCGGCGCATGAGCGGCGCCGTCCGCCCCGTCGGCGAAAAGCCCGACGAGCCTCGCTAGGGGTTCCGCTTGGGGTTCCGCTAGCCGAGCTTCAGGTTCTTGCGGATGCGCGCGTTCGGCTCGGCCGTGTCGGGGACGAAGGGCCGGCCGGTCACCAGCTCGCAGACCTGGATGTAGCGGCGCGCCGCCTCGACGCGCACGTCGTCGGCCAGCTTGGGCGGCGGGCCGTCGCCCTTGTAGCCCTGGTCGGCCAGCGTCCGCCGCACGTACTCCTTGTCGAGGCCGCGTGGCTCCTCGCCGCGCGCGAAGCGGGCCTCGTAGTCGTCGGCGTACCAGTAGCGCGACGAATCGGGCGTGTGGATCTCGTCGATGAAGCAGAGCGTGCCGTCGGGTCGCCGGCCGATCTCGTACTTGGTGTCGACCAGGATCAGCCCGCGGCGCAGCGCCTCCCCCTGCCCGAACGCGAACAGGCGCGCGCACATCTCGGCGGCGGCGTCGAAGTCCGCCGCGCTCAGCGCGCCCATCTCGATGATCTGCGCGCGCGACACCGACTCGTCGTGGAAGCCCTTCTCGGCCTTCGTCGACGGCGTCAGGATCGCCTTGGGCAGACGCTGGTTCTTCTTCATGCCCTCGGGCAGATCGTGGCCGCAGAACGTCCGCCCGCCCTTCGAGTAGTGCGTCCAGATCGACGTCGACGTGACGCCGGTCAGGTAACTACGCATCACGAACTCGACCGGCAGCAGCTCGCACTCGCGCGCGACGGTCACCGTCGGATCGGGCACGTTGATCACGTGGTTCGGGACCAGGTTCGCGGTCGCCTCGAACCAGAACGCGGCCATCTGGTTCAACACCTGGCCCTTGAACGGGATCGTCCCCAGCACGACGTCGAACGCGCTGATGCGGTCGGTCGTGATGATCGTCCGCTTCCCGTCTCGCGTGTAGCAGTCGCGCACCTTGCCCTCGTACTTCTCACCGAGCTCGGGGAGGTCCGTACCCTCCAGGGTCTGGTTCAGCTGCGCGCGGATCACGGCTTCGTCGATCGGTTTGCTCATGATGAAGATTCCTCCGCCAGGGCCCTGTCGATGATCGCGCCGGCGTGGCGCAGGTGGTGTTCGAGGTTGAAGGCGCGGTCGATCTCGGCGGCGTCGAGGCGCGCCGCGATGTCCTTGTCGGCGCCGAGCAGGTCGCGGAACTTCCCCTCGCCCGCCACGGCGCGCAGCGCGTTCCGCTGCACCAGCTCGTAGGCGGCCTGGCGCGCCATCCCCTTGCGCACCAGCGTCAGCATGACCGCCTCGCTGAAGTAGAGGCCCCTGGCCTGCTCCAGGTTCTCGCGCATGCGCGCGGCGTTGACCACCAGGCCGTCGACCAGACCGGCGGCGCGCCGGACCATGAAGTCAGCCAGCCCGGTCGCGTCGGGGCCGATCACGCGCTCG
>DATBHU010000149.1:0-4508 GCA_036557265.1 Polyangia bacterium | reverse complement strand
GATGGCGCAGACGGTGATGGAGATCCCCCGCGAGCAGTTCGACTACCTGCGCGTGATCGGCGCCGGCGAGGGGCGGATCATCTGGGAGGCGGTCGTGCGCGGCACGCTCGACAAGGCGTTCGACATCACCCGCCAGAACCTGGCGATGGGGTGGGCGATGATCACGATGGTCGAGGGGATCTCGCGCGCCGAGGGCGGCATCGGCGCCCTCATCCTGAATCAGAACAAGCATTTTCACCTGGCGGAGGTCTACGCGATCCTGATCGCCATCCTCGCCCTCGGGCTGCTGCTCGACTACCTGATGGGGCTGGCCGTGCGCTTGCTGTGTCCGTACGTCAGCTTCGATCGGATGGCGCGATGAGCACGTCGCCGTTCTTGCCGCCGCCCTCGGGCGCGCCGCCCGCCGTCACGCCGCCGACCGGGGGCGATGTGCTGCTGGACGTCGAGGACGTCTGGCTGAAGCTCGGCGCGAGCCAGATCCTCCAGGGCGTGACGCTGCAGGTGAAGGACCGGGTGCGCCCCGGCGAGATCACCGGCCAGGTCGTCGCGCTGCTCGGCCCGTCGGGGGTCGGCAAGACGCGCCTGATCCGGTTGATCTCCGGCCTCGATCGGCCGGACAAGGGGCGGATCACCGGGGTCAAGAAGCAGCCGCTGGAGGCCGGCGCCGTGGGCGTCGTTTTCCAGAACTACCCGCTGCTGCGCCACCGCACCGTCCTCGGGAACATGCTGGTGGCCGGCATCACCAACGGCATGCGGCGCGACGAGGCGGAGGCCAAGGCGCGCACGCTGCTCGAGCGCTTCGGGCTCGCGAACCGGCTCGACTTCTACCCGGCGCAGCTGTCGGGCGGCCAGCGCCAGCGCGTCGCGATCGCGCAGCAGCTGATGCAGCAGAAGCAGCTCCTGCTGATGGACGAACCGTTCTCGGGGCTGGATCCGGTCACGCTGGCCGACGTGATCAAGCTGCTGAACGAGGTCGCCAACATGGACGAGCTGAACACCGTCGTCGTCGTCACGCACGACATCCACTCGGCGCTGGTCGTCGCCGACACGATGTTCATGCTCGGGCGCAACCGCGCGGCCGACGACAAGATCGTCAGCGGCGCCTGCATCCAGTGCTGCTACGACCTCGTCGTCGAGGGGCTCGCCTGGCGCCCCGGCGTCGAGCGCGAGCCGCGCTTCCGCGAGGTCGAGCACGAGGTGAAGGAGCGCTTCCGGGCGCTCTAGGGGTCGGCTTGGACCTCAGGGGCCGCAGGCCTTGTTGATGTCCTTGCCGAGCTTCTTGAACTCGTCGGCCTCGGGCTTGCCGGACTGCGCGATCTCGTCCGCCTTCATCGAGGCGGCCATGCAGAGGGTGTTCATCTTGCCGGGCTTGCTCCCCTTGATGGCGATGCGCGCCTGCGCGCGCGCCGGCCCGATCTCGCAGTGCTGGTAGTAGCTGGCGTCGGTCTTGATGTCGGTGATCTTCTTGGCGAGCGCCAGGTCCATCCCCGTGGACAAGCATTCGCCGAACACGGCGTCGAAATCGTCGGACGCCTTCGCCGCCGCGACCAGCTTGTCGACCTTGCTCCAGTCGGCCGGCGCGGCCGCGGCCTGCGGCGCCGGCGCCGCGGCCCCCGGCGCGGCCTGGGCCTGGCCCCTCGGCGGCTCGGATTTGCTGCAGGCGACGGCAAACAGCAGGACAGCGGCGTACGCCGCGCTTCGCTTCGTGAGCATGCTGATCATCGGGCCTCCCTGCTCAACCAGACGGCAGGCCCGCGCGCTTGTCGCGTGCCGGCGCGATTTTCAGCGGCCACGCCGGCGCGCGACCGCCCAGCCGATGGCCGTCAGCAGCCCGATGATTGCGGCGGTCACGAACATGATGGTGCCGAAGGTCAGCTGGGACTTCGGCGTCTCGCCGTATTCCAGGACCCAGTACTGTTCCGGCGCCGGCTGCCCACGCTCGGCGAACGCGGTGATCGCGACGCCGACGAGCGCGTTGGACGCCAGCATCCCTTCGTACCGCCCGGACGCCAGCTCGTCGGGGTGGAAACGCAGCCGGCTGTCGTTCGTCTTCAGATAGAGGCGGACGGGGAGGCCCGGGCGCCATTCGGGCGAAGCGAGGGGGAAGTAGACGTCGATGACGCTGTCGCGCTCCGAGACGCTGACTGCGTCTTCGACGACGAGGCGCCCCGTGATCTCCGCCCAGCGGCCGCCCGGCCGGCCGCCGCGCTCGATCGCGCCCGCGTCGACGGACACCCGGTCACCGGCGAACAGGCCGATCCCGGTGAAGAACGCGCCCACGCCCGCCAGCCCCAGCGTCACGATGGCGCCGAGCAGCCGCCACCAATGGCCCTGGATCCAGCGGGTGTTGCGGGCGGTTCGCTGGAGGTCGCGCGCCACCCGCGCGGCCGCGTCGGCGGGGCGGCTCTCCGCAGCGCGCCGGCGCCCGATCACGTGGATCGCCACCGCGTCGGGGATCAGGCAGGCGAGGACGACCATCGCCGCCGTGTACTGCGGGTAGTAATTGCCGAACCTGTGCAGCTGCCACTCGGCCAGCACGCGGTACAGGCCCGAATAGGTGAAGCACCAGTAACCCGCGAGGCCCATCATGGGGCTGACGAGCAGCACTTTGAGGGCCGTCGGCACCTGCGCGGACTGCTGCAGGAGGCGGTTCATTGTCCCGTCCGTATCGGACGACGGGGTCGGTCGCCGGTCGCGCCGGTCAGCGCGAGGCGGCGACGAAGTCGCGCGCCACCTCGGCGATGCCGTCGGCGTCGAGCTTGAAGTGCTTGTACAGCCCCTCGGGCGTGCCGGACTCGCCGAACACGTCGAGGATGCCGTGGCGCCGGATGCGCGCCGGCTCGACATCCGCCAGCGCCTCGCACACCGCGCCGCCCAGGCCGCCGGTGATCTGGTGATCCTCGACGGTCAGGATGCGCTTGGTCTCGCGCGCGGCCTTGGCCAGCAGCGGCACGTCGATCGGCTTGATGGTGTGGATGTTGATGACGCGCGCGCTGATGCCGTCCTTGGCCAGCATCGCCGCCGCCGCGACCGCATGGCCGACCGTGCCGCCCGTGCCGACGATGGTCAGGTCCTTGCCGTCGACCAGCGTGACGCCCTTGCCGAGCTCGAACTTGTAGCCTTCCTTGTTCACGCGCGGCAGCTTCTGGCGCGTCGTGCGCAGGAACGCCGGCCCCTTGTGGGTCAGCAGCGCCTCGACGGCGCCCGCCGTCTCCAGATCGTCGGCCGGCTGGATGACCGTCATGGTCGGCAGCGACCGCATCAGCGCGATGTCCTCCAGCCCCATCTGCGAGTACCCGTCCTCGCCGATGCCGACGCCGGCGTGGCTGCCGACGATGCGTACGTTGGCCGCCGAATAGCAGACCGACATCCGCACCTGGTCGAAGCGCGCCGACACGAAGGCGGCGAACGAGCAGCAGAAGGGCACCTTGCCCGCCAGCGACAGCCCGGCCGCGGCGCCCAGCATGTTCGCCTCGGCGATCCCCATCTGGAAGAAGCGCTCCGGGAACTTCTTGGCGAACTTTTTCGAGCGCGTGCTCTCCGACAGGTCGGCTTCCAGCACGACCAGCTCGGGATGCGTCTCGCCCAGGCGGGCGATGGCGTCGCCGAACGCGTCGCGCGACGCGACCGACGTAGCTCCGGGCTCGTTCTTGACCGGCGCGCCCACTAGAGACCTCCCGCCAGGCGGCCGGTGCCCGTGGTGTCGTACGCGACCTGGGCCGCGCGTAGCTCGCGCACGGCGTCCTCCAGCTGCACCTGCGTCGGCGCGACACCGTGCCAGCCAATCTTGCCTTCCATGAACGACACGCCTTTGCCTTTGATGGTCTCTGCGAGGATGAACGTCGGCTTGCCCTTGGTCGCGCGCGCCTCGGCGAAGGCCGCCTGGATCGACGTGTAGTCGTGGCCGTCGCAGGTGATGACGTGCCAGTTGAACGCCTTCCACTTGTCAGCGATCGGGTTCAGCGACATGACCTCGTCGACGAAGCCGTCGATCTGGCCCTTGTTGTGGTCGAGGATGACGACCAGGTTGTCCAGGTTGTACTTGGGCGCGGCCATCGCCGCCTCCCAGATCTGGCCTTCCTGGGATTCGCCGTCGCCGATCAGCGTGTAGACGCGGAACTTGTCGCCGTCGAGCTTCGAGGCGAGTGCCATCCCGATCGCGACCGAGAACCCCTGGCCGAGCGATCCGGTCGACGCCTCGATGCCGGGCGTGATGAAGTTGGCCGGGTGTCCCTGCAGCGGGCTGCCCAGGCGGCGCAGCGTCGGCAGCAGGTCGCGCGAGAAGTACCCCGCGTGCGCCAGCACCGTGTACAGCGCCGGGACCGCGTGCCCCTTCGACAGCACGAAGCGATCGCGGTCGGCCCAGTGCGGCTCCGTCGGGCGGTGTCGCATCTCACCGAAAAACAGGGTCTGAAGAATGTCCATTGCCGACAGCGTTCCGCCCGGATGACCGCTGGCCGCCGCGGTGATGGCGGTCAGGTTGTCGATCCGGAGGTCGAAGGCGCGCA
>DATBHU010000148.1:0-7788 GCA_036557265.1 Polyangia bacterium | reverse complement strand
TCGCGCAGGTCACGGCGATCGCGGGCGGCGGTTTCCACACCTGCGCGGCGACGGCGGACGGCGCCGTCAGCTGCTGGGGCTCGAACGATTCCGGGCAGCTCGGCGACGGCACGACGACCGCGCGCCTGGCGCCGACAACGGTCACGGGGGTCCAGCTTTGACGATGCGAAGAGCTTTGCGAACATCATTGAGCGCAGTCCTGGTTGCCGGCGCGATGGCCGGCTGCACGAGCAGCGAGTCGGGCCCGAAGACAGGCACGGGCGGCGCGTCGAGCGGCGGCAACTCCGCCGGCGGCAGCGGCGGGACCACCGGCAGCGGCGGCAGCAGCGACGTCGGCGGCACGACCGGCACCGGCGGGACGACCGGCGCGGCCGGAACCGCGGGAACGACCACGGCCGGCGCCGGCGGCCAGGGTGGCGGCGGCGGCACGGCGGGCACGGGGGCAGGCGGCACGGCGGGCGCGAGCACGGGCGGCGGTGCCGGCACGGCGGCGGGGCAGGGCGGCCGCGGCGGCGCGGCGGGACGCGGCGGCGCCGGCGGCACGGGCGGCGTCGTCGGCAGCGGCGGCGCGGGCGGTGGCACGACCGGCGCCTGCGCCGGCAAGACCTACAAGCTGTGCGACGACTTCGAGACCGGCAACACCGGCTCGATCCCGCCCGGATGGACCGCGCTCAACGGCTACGGCGGCGACAGCATGCGCGGCGTCGGGCTGGCCACCGACGAGCACCACTCCGGCGCGATGGCGCTCAAGTCGAGCTCGATGGTGCCGGGCGAGCAGCGCGTGCAGCACAGCCTGTCCGCGCTCGGCGCCACCGCGACCAAGCACTGGGGCCGCATCTTCTACAAGGTCATCTCGCCGTCGCCGAAGCCCGCCAACGGCGCGGTCATCCACGTCACGATGGCGGCGCTGCAAGGCACGACCGAGAACCGCGTCGTCGACACCGTCGAGCAGTCGAACGGGACGCACCAGTGGATCTTCAACGTCCCCGACGACTCGTGCTGCACGGGCTCGTCGTACAACTGGAGCTTCGACGCCAGCTGGCACTGCGCCGAGTGGTACGTCGACGTCTCCGCGCAGGCCTACCGCTTCTTCACCGACGGCATGGAGGTCACGCAGATCGGCTTCACCGGCAAGGCCGCCGCCAAGATGTCGAACTACACGTCGATCGGCCTGGGCGCGATCTTCTATCAAACGCCGCCGTCGCCCTTCACCATCTGGTTCGACGACCTCGCCATCGACGACAACCAGATCGGCTGCAACTAGCAGCGCGCGCGAGGCCCCTGGGGATTCCCCCAGTACCGCGCCTCGAGGCAGTTCTGTAGATCGAGAGTCATGGGGCGTGGGATTCTCACCGGATGCGTCGCGCGTCGCCCGTGTTCCGGATGCGCCGGCGTGTCGCAGCCTGCGCAGGCCTGGCGGTGCTGGCGATGACGCTCTCGGCGAGGATCGCTCTTCCTGTCGACGGGCCACGGCCGCCGCCTCGGCCCACGGCGAACGCCCCCCAGAAGCCGCTCGGTGTCTGGCGACAGACGCGGCCGTTGCTCGCCGAGCGGGCCTGGCCGTCGGCGACCGTCCTCGCGGACGGAAGGGTGTTGCTGGTCGGCGGGAAGAGCGAAGCGGCGGCCGGCGGCGTCGCCGCCAGCGCCGAGCTCTGGGATCCGCGCAGCGAGACGTCGACCGCGCTCGCGCCGACGGGCGCGGCCCGATTCGAGCACACCGCCACCGTCCTCCCTGATGGACGGGTCGCCATCGTGGGCGGGACGGCGGATGCGAACAATCGGACCTGCAACGATCGCGTCGAGATCCTCGAGAAGACCGGCGCGGGGTGGTCCTGGCGAGAAGGCCCGCGCCTGCGCCAGGCACGCCGCCGGCACGCCACCATCGTGTTGCCGGACGGACACCTGATGGTGATCGGCGGTCAGGCCTGCAACACGCCGGGCGGCCTCACCTCGGTCGAGACCTGGGACGGAACGAGCGGGAGCTGGAAGGAGGAAGCGCCCCTGCCGGAGGCGCCGACCGATCGCTTCGTGGTGCCGCGCGCTTACCTGGTCGGCGGTGGGTCGGTCCTGGTGCTCGGCGCCGGGGCGAAGACCTTCCTCTGGAACCGGCGCAGCGGCCGCTGGAGCGCGGGCCCGACGCTGGGTGACGCCGTTCCGGACCGCGCGGAGGTGGTCTCGACGCAGCTTCGCGACGGGACCGTCGTCGCGGTCGTGAAGGTCCTCAGGAAGGAAGCCACGGCGTACGCGCTGGCTCCGGCCGGCGACAGGTGGCGGCCGCTCGGCAGCGCGCCGCGCGCCGTACCGACCGGCAAGGGGCAGGCCGCGCTGTTGCCCGACGGCTCCACCCTCTTCCTCGGAACACAGTCGGCGATCGACGTGTTGAACGAGGCCGCGGGCGCGTGGCAGATCGCCGCGCCACCTTTCGGCGAGACGTCGGCGTCGACCCTGGTCGCGCTCCCCGACGGACGGGCGGCGATCCTCGGGCGGGGCCCGGCGCAGATCTGGGACCGAACGGGCGTGCTCGACGGCGCGTGGACCATGCGTTCGACGCGCGGGCTCGCGGCGGGCGGCCGGCCCGCCACCGGCGGGCAGCTGCGCGGCGCCGTCGTGCTCGCAGACGGGCGCGTCTTCGAGAGCTACATCAGGCAGAGCCGCCTCTGGGATCCCCGGCTCGACAGCTACCTGCCGCCGGTGCAGACGCAGATCGATCGCGACGCCGCTCTGCTCGCCGCGCTGCCGGACGGCCGCGTGCTGGTCGCGGGCGGCGTCGATCGACAGGTCAAGTCGCCGACGCGCGAAGAGAGCCTCCGCGCGCCGGACAGCGCCGCCACCGTCTTCTCGGAGGTCCACACGAAGAGCGCCGAGATCTTCGCGCCCAACGAGCGCGCCTGGACCGCCACCGGTCCCCTGACCAGCTACCGCGTCAACGCCGCGAGCACCGTCCTGGCCGACGGCCGCGTCCTGGCGACGGGCGGCACCGAGGAGCTCTGGGGCGAGGAGCTGCGCGACGGGAAGAGGGTGCGGACGAACAAGGCTCCCGATCTCGCATCCGCGGAGCTCTGGTCGGCGACGGACCGCCGCTGGCGGCCCGTGGCGCCGATGTCGACGCCCAGGAGCGGGTCGCACACCGCGCTGCTCGGCGACGGGCGGGTCTTCGTCGTCGGCGGGACCCAGGCACGCCGCGCGGAGCCGGAGGTCTACGATCCGCGCAGCAACACCTGGGCGAAGCCGGCCGGAGCGAGGCCGTGGGGGACGTCGGCGGCGGCGGTCACGTTACGCGACGGCCGCGTGCTGGTCGTCGAGGGGCGGGCCCACGATCAGGCGCAGGGCGCGCCCCGCTTCGAGGCAGCGCTGTGGTCGCCGGCGACGGCGCAGTGGGCGGTGACCGCGGCGCCGCGATTCGAGGTGGACGGCCTGACGTTGACCGCCGACGGACGGGCATTCCACGGTGGCGTGCAGCCGGAGATCTGGAACCCGCAGACGGGCGCCTGGACGATCGCCGCGGCGCCGCTGGCGCGCGCCGACGTCGAGGGCTGCCCGCCCCTCGGCCTGCGTGACGGCCGCGTGTTGATGTGCCTCGAGATCTGGTGGCCGGAAGGAGAAGGAAAGGATCGTCATGGCCTTTGATGTACCCGCGCGATTGCCGCCCAACATAATCGCCGCGAACCGCCTGAAGAATCGGAGCCAGCTCACGGGCGAGCTGCCCCTGATCTTCGCCGGTCCGATCCTGCGTCACGTCGACTCCGGGTCGGTGACGGTCTGGGTCGCGCTCGGCAAGGCCAGCAACGTCAAGCTGGAGATCTTCGACGGAAGCACGCTGGTCATGTCGACCAACGCCCAGCCCGCGCAGCAGATCGGCACCAACCTGTTCGTCGCGCTGATCACCGCAGACGGCAACGCGGGCACGCTGAGCACGCGCAAGATCTATCACTACAACCTCACCTTCTCGGGTGGGCAGGTGACCGGCGATCTCACCGAGAAGGGCATCGTGATCCCGACCGGCAGCCTGAACGATCCGAAGACGGCGATCAGCTACGACTCGAGCGGCCTGCCCAGCTTCATCCTGCCCGCCCCGACCGCCGAGGAGCTGCGCATCGTCCACGGGTCGTGCCGCAAGCCGCACGGCGAGTCGATCGACACGCTGGCGACGCTGAACGCGATGTTGACCACCTGGGCGGGCGACGCCGCCCAGCGCCCACAGCAGCTCTTCATGACCGGCGACCAGATCTACGCCGACGAGGTGGCGCAGATCATGCTGGCGCTGATCGTGGACGCGGCCGCGTTCCTGTTCGACGGAGCCCCCGAGCTGCTGCCGAACCAGAACCCCGGCGAGGCCGCGTTCGACAGCTCCCGCTGGGGCCCGGACAGCCGGAAGCCGATCTCCGACGGGGCCGGCTTCACGACCGGCTCGGGCCACAATCACCTGCTCACGTTTCAGGAGTACGCCGCCATGTACGTGCTGGCGTACTCGAACGCCGTCTGGCCGGCCCTGGTCCAGCTGCCCGCCGCGAGCGAGGTCTTCCCGAATTTCCTCGACGACGGGCTGCAGCGGACCTTCGACAAGCAGATGCCGGCGATCAGGACGTTCGTCCGGACGTTGCCGGAGGTGCGCCGCGCCCTCGCCAACATCCCGACGTACATGATCCTGGACGATCACGACATCACCGACGACTTCTACATGAACGGTGAGTTCTGTGCGCGCGTGATCGGGTCCACCGACAGGCCGTCCGACGGCACCGTGATCGGGCGGCGCATCCTTCAGAACGCGCTGGCGGCCTACGCGGTCTTTCAAGGATGGGGCAACGTCAAGGACCTCGACGGGGGCAGCGGTGACGTCGCCCCGGTGGTCGACGCCGTCGTGGCGTGGGCGGGGGACGATTACCAGCTCACCTCACCCAAGCTGGACGACGTCGCCAAGGCGGTCGGCATGCCCGCGAAGCTGACCCCGCCCGCCGCCGGCGCCACCACCCTGGCGCGCCTCCAGAAGCCGCCCGAGGCGGTCAAATGGTTCTATCACCACGAGTGGGACGCTCACGAGCTGTTCGTCCTCGACAGTCGGACGGTGCGCTCCTACCCGAACGCGCCGTTGCAGAACCCCGCCATCATCGACGAGGCGACGCTGACGGATCAGATCCCGCCGACCACCGCGGACAAGGTGGCCTTCGTCGTCACCACCAAGCCGATCGTGACCCTGCCCGACATCGAGAAGGTGCAGAAGGACGCCTCCAACTTCGATGAGGTCTTCGCTCGCGAGCTGGAGGTCTGGCGCTTCGAGCCGACCGCGATGGAGTCGCTGCTTTCGGCCCTGGCCGCGCGCGGGAATCGCAACCGGAAGGTCGTGATCATCAGCGGCGACATGCACCACGGGTTCGCTTACCGATACCAGTACTGGGCCGATGTGGCCCTGGCGGATCCGACGGGGGGCGCGGCGGCCGCCGTGTTCGCGCTCTTCACGTCCAGTCCCTTCAAGAACGAAACCGCGCGCATTCCGTTCTCGTTCACCGCGCCGATCGAGAGCTTCAAGAGCGACTACAAGACGACTCGATTCGTGCACGAGAACGGGTTCCATCTGAGCGTCTTCGGCTCCGACATCGGCGAGGCCAGCACCATCCTGACCTGGATCGCCGACCCTCAGGATCTGACCCGGTCCTCCAAGACGGTCGGGACCCAGGACCTCTTCGAAACGCCGCCCTTCGGCGGCCCGGACGAGCTGGTCGGCACGAGCGACCTCGTGATTCCGCGCAATCGAAAGGTGCACGCCGAGCTGGATTTTCGCGAAAAGGTCTTCGAGACGAACAAGACGAAGAACCTTCACATCAACGTCCAGCCGTCGTCGATCGCCATCGCGACGTTCCAGCATTCCACCCAGGTTCGCGCCGCGCCGCCCTTCGTCCGCAAAGACACCGCGCCGACGCTCGCCGACAAGGTCGCGGCGACCCAGAACCAGCGGCTCTACGTCACGCAGACCGGCGACGGATCGGCGTGCGTGGGCGTGAACCACATCGGCCTCATCAGGTTCCAGACCTTCGAGGACCCGGCCGGCTCCGGCAAGTCGCCGCTGCACGCGGTCCAGGAGCTCTGGTGGCGCCAGGGCCAGGCCGGCCAGCTGTACAACGCGGAGAACAGCAACGCGCTGCAGCCCGCGACGGCGCTGTCCATGCACCCGATCTCCCTCGAGATCGAGACGAAACCGACCCTCCCGTAGCGATGGAATCCGACACGACCGAGGCAACATGAGTCAGAACTTCCAGCAAGCGATCATCGACGAGCTTCGCGGGCTCTTCGAGCCGTTGGTCCGGGCCGCCCGCGAAGACGAAGCCCGCCGCGCGCTGTTCGCGCGCATCGGCTGGCAGATCGACGCGGACGCCGGCTTCCCGGACAATTCGGTGTTCAACGCCCTCACCGACGTCGCGAACGCCTACGACACGCTCAAGGCCCTGATCGACGGCGGCGCGCCGACCACCATCGCGCAGCTGACCGCGACGTTCGATGCGGCGGCCCAGGTGTCGGCCGCCGTCAAGGCCCTGAGCAATCTGGGCGGGGCGCCGGCCGAGTTCGCCGCGCTGGCGAGCGATCTCCTGAACGCGCTGTTGATCGACCGCCTGCGCCTCAGACCGGTGCTGTACGCGCTCGCCAAGCTGCTGACCGTGGTGCAAGCGCGTGGGATTCCGGCGGTGCTCGTCGACCATCCGTCGGTGCCGGGCCGGAAGGTGATGCCGCGCCTGCCCGCGCAGGTCGAGGAGATCTCGTTCTCCCATCTCAAGACGCTCCTCCAGGATCCGGTCGGCACGTTGAAGACGGAGTACGGTCTCACCTCCGGGCTGACCGATCCGAACGCGACGGCCGACCTGCTGTTTCCGCGCCTGGCGGCGCTGCTCTCGGCGTTCAAGGTCCAGGCGATCTACGGGTTGAACGGGGATACGCCGATCGACCTCGGCGCCGCCGGCGACGACATCGCGCGACATTCGCTGACCTTGTTGCTGGCGTTGCTGGGCGATTCGAGCGCCAACGAAGGCTTCGGGTTGAACGCGTTCCTCGACGGCGATCTGGGCCTGGTGGTCGCGCCGTTCGGCACCGCGACCGTCGACGAGACATTCGGCGCCTGGGCGGTGGAGGGCTCGATCGGGGTCGTCGGTCCCGGGTTCGCCGTGTCGAGCACGGGCGTGACCTTCGGAGACGGCGCCGGGGACGGGCAGGTGGACCTGCACATCTCCGCGCACCGCATTCCCGATTCGGAGGACGAGCTGGCGAGCCCGGACGGGACCACATCGTCGATCGGCGGGACGCAAGGAACGCGCCTCGAGCTCGGCGACTTCACGATCGCCGCCGACGTGTCGCTGTCGCAGACCAGCCGCGAGTTCGGCTTCTCCGTGAAGACGGGGAAGTCGGCGCTCATCATCTCGGGCGGCGACGGCGACGGCCTGCTGTCGACCATC
The DNA here is from genome assembly GCA_036557265.1 of Polyangia bacterium. Lineage (GTDB taxonomy): Bacteria > Myxococcota_A > Polyangia > Fen-1088 > Fen-1088 > JADGRB01. The sequence goes on along the minus strand of DATBHU010000148.1, from coordinate 352 downwards.
CTGCCCAAGGAGTTTCGCACCGACTTCGATCTCGGCGCCGGGTGGTCCAACGTGCACGGCCTCTCCTTCTCGGGCTCCGCCGCGCTGGAGGTCGTGATCCCAGTGAACGTCAGCCTGGCCGGCGTGCTGGAGGTCAAGAGCATCCGGCTGCGCGTCAAGATCGGCGACCCCGGCATCGACGTCACCGGCACGGCCACCGCCGCCGCGCAGCTCGGCCCGGTGTCGCTGGTGGTTCAGGACGTCGGCATCGGCGCGCTGTTCTCGTTCCCGGACGGCGGCGGAAATCTCGGTCCCGCGGACGCCGCCCTCTCGTTCCGGCTGCCGGACGGGGTCGGCGTCGCGGTCGACTCGG
>DATBHU010000147.1:0-4306 GCA_036557265.1 Polyangia bacterium | reverse complement strand
CTATTGTCGCTGCCGCCGCAGTCCACCGCCGCCACCAGCGCGACCGGCAACAGCAGCAGCGAAAAACGTGCGATAGTGGCAACAGTCTTAACGAACATGCGTGGCCTCCAGATATCCTTGAAGTTTTCGAAGTTTTTACGGTGCCTTACTGTTGGGATAGTTTACACGTCTATTGTAGTTTCGTGTGGGTGTAAAGGCGGTTCTGGTAAGGCCGCGGATTCCGGTACCCCGACGCCGCTGGAGGATCTGCAGCGGTCGTTCGTCGACCTTCGCTTCGGGATGTTCCTGCACTTCGGGATCCTGACGTACACGGGGTCGTGGGCGCAGCCGAACCTGGACATCACGATGTTCAACCCGACGCAGCTCGACCCGAACCAGTGGGCCGACGCCGCGGTGTCGGCGGGGATGAAGTTCGGCGTGCTGACCACGCATCACCACGACGGGTTCGCGCTGTGGGATTCGCAGGTCAGCAGCTTCGACGTCGGCTCGATCCCCTGGCAGGGCGGCAAGGGCGACGTCGTGCGCGCCTACGTCGACGCGTTCCGCGCCCACAATCTGTTGCCGGGTCTCTATTACTCGGTCTGGGACAGCACGCACCCGGTGGGCGGGACGTCGACGATGGATTCGACGCCGGTGACGCCCGATCAGCTCGACTACGTCAAGGCGCAGCTGACCGAGCTGCTGACCAACTACGGAAAGATCCCGCTGCTGATCTTCGACGGGTGGGCCTGGAAGATGGGCCACCGCCAGGTGCCGTACCAGGAGATCCGCGCGCTGGTGAAGTCGCTGCAGCCCGACTGCCTGATGCTCGACAACAGCCACCTGATGAGCCCGTGGGAGAACGACCTGGCGGGCGTCGAGGAGGCGCAGGGGAACGCGTTCGTCCCCGCCGACAACACCTTCCCCGCCGTGCAGATGCAGAAGATCAACCTGACCGGCGGCAACGACTGGTTCTGGGCGCCGGACGTCGGCAACATCATGACCGCCTCGGTGATCATCGACGGCCACCTCAAGCGGATCGAGCCGCTGTGGGGGAACTTCCTGCTCAACTGCCCGCCCAACCGCGACGGCCTGCTGCCGCCCGAGATCGTGTCGCGCCTGGGCGAGGTGGGCGCGGCCTGGGCGCCGGATCCGAACCGCCCGCCGCTGCCGGCGCAGCCGCCCCAGATCGACGTGGCTTACGATCCCGTCGTCGCGACGGCGACCACGGGCCAGGGGTTCTTCGCCGTCGACGGCAAGGACGACTGGTACACGTACACGGTCTGGGAGTCGTCGGGCGCGCTGCCGCAGTCGGTGACTGTCGATCTCGGGCAGGAGCGGCCGGACGTGTCGGTGCTGAACTACGTCCCGCGCTACGTCGCGCAGGTGGGGCCCAGCACCGACGGCGCCATCACGTCGTACAACGTCTACGTCAGCACCGACAACGCGACCTTCACCATGGCGGCGAGCGGCGACTGGCCGGCGAGCGGGTTGATGAAGACGGCGGCCTTCGATCCGGTGGCGGCGCGCTACGTGCGGCTGGAGGCGACGGCAGTCAACGGGACGAACGCGGCGGCGACGGAGATCGCCGTCGGCGCGCGCCGATAGAGTCAGTCGCTCTCGCCGCCCAGCCAGTCGGTGCGCACCTCGGGGCCGAGCTTGGCGACGATCTCGGCGCGGAAGCGCTTCTTGAGCTGATCGGCGATCTGCCCCATGCGCTGCTTGGTGACGCCGAAGCGGGCGCCGAGCACGGAGAGCGCCACCGGCTCCTCGGCCGCGAGGTGCTCCAGCCAGACGGCGCGCTCGCGCGGCTCGGTCAGGCTGTCGCGGAAGCCGGCGACCAGCTTCTGCATCGTCGTCGCCAGCTCGGCGCGCGCCGCCTCCACCTCGGGCGATTCGCCGCCGCCGGCCAGGCGCTCGGACAGCGCGTAGCCCTCGTCGTCGCGCGACTCGCCGGGGCGCGGATCGAACGGCACCTCGCGCGACTCCAGGTGCTGCCGCACCTCGTCCAGGTCCTTCTCGTCGACGTCCAGCTTGGCCGCCAGCAGCTTGGGCGTCACGTCGATGCCGGCGGCCAGCAGCTTCTGGCGCTCGCGCTCCAGCCGGAAGAACAGCTTGCGGCCCGCGCGCGTGTTGCCGACGTGGATCAGGCGCGAGTTCGTCATCAGGAAGCGGAGGACGTAGGCGCGGATCCAGTAGGCGGCGTAGGTGCCGAAGCGCGGGCCGAGCTTCGGCTCCCAGCGCTTGACCGCCTCCATCAGCCCGACGCTCCCCTCCTGGAAGAGATCGAGAATGTTCGTCCAGGCGCGGCGGTACTGGTAGGCGATCGAGATGACGAGCCGCAGGTTGTGCACCACCAGCGTGCGGGCGGCGTTCATGTCACCGCGCTCGCGCGCCGCCACGCCGAGCGCGCGCTCTTCCTGCTCCGACAGCCGCTTGTAGCGGCGCGCCTCTGCCAGGAAGCGGCCGACCGAATCGCGCACGGTCGACAGGCGCCCGGGTCCGCGCCCGGCGCCCGCCCGCGCCGCGCCGGCCTCGTCGGGCTCGAGCAGCTTGATCGCCTTCTCGCCGTCGCCGTCGCCGTCTGCGCCCGCGCTCGCGCCTCCGGCGTCGGCCTCGCCCAGCTCGGCGATGCCGGCGTCCTCGTCGTCGTCCTCTTGATCGCGCGCGTCCGCGTCGGATTCGCGCGGCGCCGCCCCGGCGGTCGCGTCGCGCGGCTCGGCCGCGGTTTCTTTGCGCTTGCGCATGGGAGAGCGTCTCGGCACGGAGTGTATGATGACACGCGCGCATGCGCTGGAGGATGATCACGCCGCTTGCGTTTCTGGCCGGCGCCCTCGCCGCGCCCGCGTGCGGCCGCGCGCCGAACGGCGGGCAGACGCCGCCCGCCCCCGCCCCGGGCGCCCCGGCGGCGGCCGCGCCCGCCCCCGCCCCGCCGCGCGGCACGGCGATCGCGCTCCTCTATTCGTCGAACCTGGGCGGTGACTACGAGCAGTGCGGCTGCCCGGTGCATCCGCTGGGCGGCGTGGCGCGCCGGGCGACGGTGATCGATCGCGCGCGCGCCGAGGCCGACGCCGTGCTGGTGCTCGACGCCGGCGATCTGTTCCTGCCCAAGCCCGCCAGCCTCCCCGACGGCAAGCGCCCCGATCCCGGGGAGATCGAGCGGCGCGCGCGCCTGCTCGCCGCCGCCTACGGCCGGACCGGGACCACCGCCCTGCTGCCCGGCGAGCGGGATCTCGCCCTCGGCCTGCCGCTGCTGCGGCGCCTGGCCAGGCAGTCGCACCTGCCGCTGCTGGCGGCGAACCTGTTCGGGCGCGACGGCCAGCGCTTGTTCGAGGCCGATCGGATCGTCGACGCGGGCGGCGTCAAGATCGGCCTGTTCGGCGTGACGGCCCCGCCGACGCCCGCCGACGCCGCCGCGTTCGCGGCCGCCGGCATCGAGGCGCGCGATCCGGTGGCGGCGGCGCGCGCCGCGGTGGCCGATCTGCGCGCGCGCGGCGCGCGGCTGATCGTCGCGCTGGTCCACGCCGGCGACGGCGACGCCAACCGGAAGCTGGTCGCCGCCGTGCCGGGGATCGACTGGGCGGTGCTGGGCCACAGCGGCCTGAACCTCGAGCTGCCGGAGAAGGCGGGCGGCGCGCGCCTGCTCGAGGCGATGAGCAAGGGCAAGCACGTCGGGCGGCTGGACCTGCACGTCGTCGGCGGCGGGCTGGCGTTCACCGACCGGGGCGAGCGCGCCGAGATCGAGACCATCCTCGGCGATCATCGCCGCCAACTGACCGAGTACGACAAGCGCCTGGGCGAGACCGATCCGGCGACGATGCGCGACTACTACGAGCAGCGGCGCAAGGAGATCGAGGCGGCGATCGCGCGCGAGAGCGCCCTGCTGGCGCGGCTGCCCGCGACGATTGTCGGGAGCTGGTTCGAGAACCGCGTCATCCCGCTCGACGCGGGCACGCCCGATCAGCAGGGCGTCGCTGTGCTGGTCGGCGCCTACAACAAGGAGAGCGAGGCGCGCGCGGCGGCGGGCAAGCCGGTCGGCCTCGGCACGGAGGTGCCCCGCCCCGGTCCGGCGGCGCCCGACAGCGCGGCCGCGGCGGGCGCCGGGTACATCGGCACGGCCGCGTGCGGCGGCTGCCACGCGCCCGCCCTGGCCCAGTGGAAGACCACCAGGCACGCGCGCGCGCTGGCGGCGCTGGCACGCGTCGGCCGCGATCGGGATCCGTCGTGCGTCGGCTGCCACGTCACCGGCTACCTGCAGCCGGGCGGCCCGGCCAGCGTCGCGGCCGCCCACGAGCGCTTCGCGAACGTCGGGTGCGAGAGCTGCCAC
>DATBHU010000146.1:0-7025 GCA_036557265.1 Polyangia bacterium | reverse complement strand
CTGCTGTCGGCGCGCAACGTGCTGTCGGCGCTGGACCGGACGCGCTTCGAGCCGGTGCTGATCGGCATCGACAAGGCCGGGCACTGGCATCGTGAATCGGAGCGGACGCTCGAGGCGGCGGCCGGCGATCCGCGCGGGGTGATGCTGGACGCCAGCGCGCCCGCGGTCGGCATCGAGGACGCGCTGGTGGCGCGCGCGCCCGGCGCGCCCGAAGCGGTGGAGGTCGACGACGTCGTCTTCCCGGTGCTGCACGGCACCTTCGGTGAGGACGGCACCGTGCAGGGGGCGATGGAGCTGGCGGGCATCGCCTACGTCGGCGCCGGCGTGCTCGGCTCCGCGATCGGCATGGACAAGGACGTCGCCAAGCGGCTGCTGCGCGACGCGGGCATTCCGGTGGTCGACTTCGCCGTCGTCACCGCGGCCGCGTTCCGGCGCGACCCGGCGGCGGCGCTGGCCGCGCTGCCCGACCTCGGTTACCCGCGCTACGTGAAACCTGCGAACGCCGGCTCGTCCGTGGGCGTGTCGCGCGTCGCGAGCCCCGGCGATCTCGAGGGCGCGGTGCGCGCCGCCCTCGCCTTCGATACGAAGGTGCTGATCGAGCGCGCCGTCGACGCGCGCGAGATCGAGTGCGCGGTGCTCGGCAACGACGAGCCGCAGGCGTCGGTGCCGGGCGAGATCGTCGTCCATCACAAGGACGGCTTCTATTCGTACGACGCCAAGTACGTCGACGCGGACGGCGCCAGCTGGAAGATTCCGGCCGAGCTGCCGCCCGAGATGATCGCCCGCGTGCAGCAGCAGGCGGTCGCGACGTTTCGGGCGCTGGAGCTCGCCGGCATGGCGCGCGTCGACTTCTTCGTGACGCGCGATCTGCGCGCGCTCTATGTCAACGAGGTGAACACCATCCCGGGCTTCACCGCCGTCTCGATGTACCCGAAGATGTGGGAAGCGTCGGGGCTAACCCCGAGGGCCCTGATCACGCGGCTGATCGAGCTGGCGATCGAGCGGCGGGACGCGCGGCGCGCGCTACGGACCACTCCGTAATTTGTAAACAGAGTGTTCTAAGTAGCCGAAAAACGCAGTGTGCGTTACGCAGCGCCCGCGCGGAAATTTCCGTGTATCCAAATAGCGGCTCGCTCGTAGATCGCCTCGTGGAAAAAGAACTCACGAAGCGGGGGGTTGGCCGTCCATCCAAGGCGCAGCCCTTCAGGTCTTTCGTCGTCGACCTCCTGCTCAAGGAGCCGAACCTACGATCGCTGGAGATCGTGTCGCGGGCCCGCGCCGCCGGCTATGACGGCGGCAAGAGCGCGCTGTACTCGTTGATCGCGAGCGTGCGCCCGCGGCGAACGCGTCCTCTGAGCGATCACGATCGCGTGCCGGGAGAGATCGCGCGCCACGGCTTCGGCCAGATCGACGTCCGGTACCGCGACGGCGGCGAGCGGACGCTGACGTTCTTCGTGTCGCGCCTGGAGTACTCGCGCTACGTGGTCGCTTCGCTGGTGCCCGATCAGAGCGTCGAGACCTGCGTGCGCACGCTGGCCGCGCATCACACCGTTATGGGCGGCGTGCCGCTGCTGGCGGCGTTCGATCGGCCGCGGCCGATCGGGGTGCGCGCCGACGACGACGGTCAGGTGACGGAGTGGGATCAGGCGTTCGCGTATGCGGCGCTCGAGCTGGGCGTCGGTGTCGAGGTGCGCGCGCGGCGGGGCGCCGAGCGCGGGCCCGGGACCAACCTCGGCAACTGGCTGAAGCTGGCGTTCTTCAAGAACGCGAACCTGGTGGACGAGGCCGACGCGGCCGACAAGCTCGGCGAGTGGCTGCGCGACTACAACGCGCGCGCGCAGGCCGAGGTCGGGGGCAAGGCGCCCGCGATCCTGCTGGCCGAGGAGCGGCAGCGGCTGCGCCCGCTGAAGGTGCAGCCGGGCGAGCTCGCGCTGCGCGTGCCGGTGCTGGTGGGTCCGCGCGCGTCGGTGGTCTACGAAGGCCAGTCGTACGCCATGCCGCCCGAGGCGGTCGGCCTGATCGGCGTGCTGCGGCTGTTCCCGGATCGCGTCGAGATCGCGGCGGGCCGCTACGAGACCACGCATCCACGGCGCCGGCCGTCGGCGGCGTCCTACCTGCCGGCGCCCGAGATCGTCGCGGCGCCGCTCGCCAGTGATCCGGCCGGCAGCAGCCTCGGCGATCGCCCGCGCCCGCGCCCGCGGACGGGTTCCGGGCCGATTCCGATCTCGCCGTCGATCACGGCCGGAAGCGCGTAGCGCAGGCGGTCCCTCGCAAGGCTGTCCCTCACCCCCACCCTCTCCCGCAAGCGCTCGCAAGCGGGAGAGGGAGTAAAGAACGGGCGAGAAAGAAGCGCAGGGTTCGCGGCGATCAGTTCCGCTCGCCGGGCGATCAGTTCCCCTCAGGTCCCCTCGCCCCGCGAAGCGGGGAGAGGGTTAGGGAGAGGGGCAGGCGCTCGAGCGCTCGCGCGCCCTACCCCGCAGTCGTGCCGCCCTTGCCGCGGCCGATGCCGTAGTACGTGAAGCCGGTGGCGCGCACCTCGGCGGGGCTCCAGATGTTGCGGCCGTCGAACAGGACCGGCTGCTTCATCAGGGTCTTGAGGCGTTCGAACGACGGGCGGCGGAACTCGTGCCACTCGGTCACCAGCACCAGCGCGTCGGCGCCCTTGGCGCAGCCGTAGTTCGACTCGTCGTACTCGATGCGATCGCCGAGCTGCTTGCGCACCACCTCCATCGCGACCGGATCCGTCGCGCAGACGGAGGCGCCCGCGGCCAGCAGCTGATCGACCAGCACCAGCGCCGGCGCTTCGCGCGTGTCGTCGGTGCCGGGCTTGAACGCCAGGCCCCACACCGCGATGCGCTTGCCCTTCAGGTTGCCGCCGAAGTGCTCGATCACCTTGTCGCCCAGCTTCCGCTTCTGCCGTTCGTTGACCGCGACGACGGCGTTCAGGATCGACAGGTCGTAGCCGACGTCCTTGCCGGTGCTGACCGCCGCGCGCAGGTCCTTGGGGAAGCAGCTGCCGCCGAAGCCGGGGCCGGCGAACAGGAACTTCGGGCCGATGCGCCCGTCCGAGCCCATGCCCTTGCGCACCAGCTCGATGTCGGCGCCCAGCAGCTCGCACAGGTTGGCGAGGTCGTTCATGAACGAGATGCGCGTCGCCAGCATCGAGTTGGCGGCGTACTTGGTCAGCTCCGACGACCGGCGATCCATCACCAGCATGCGGTCGGTCGTGCGCGTGAACGGCGCGTAGAGCGCGCGCAGCGTGTCGATGGCGCGCTTGTCGTCGGCGCCGATCACGACGCGATCCGGCTTCATGAAGTCGTTGACGGCGTCGCCCTCCTTGAGGAACTCCGGGTTCGAGGCGACGGCGAACTCGTGCTTCGCGCGCTTCTTGACGATCGCTTCGATCTTGTCGCCCGTCCCGACGGGGACGGTCGACTTGGTCACCAGCACCGCCCAGCCGGTCAGCGCGTCGGCCACCTGCTCGGCGGCCTTGAAGATGAACGAGAGGTCGGCGGAGCCGTCGGGCCCGGGCGGCGTGCCGACCGCCAGCAGGATCACCTCGGCGCCCGCGACGCCGCCGGCGACGTCGGTCGTGAACGTCAAGCGCCCCTCGGCGACGTTGTGCATGACCAGCTTGTCGAGGCCCGGCTCGTAGATCGGCATCACGCCCTTCTTGAGGCCCTCGATCTTCTCGGCGTCGACGTCGCAGCAGGTGACGTCGTTGCCCATGTCGGAGAACCCCGCGCCCGCGACGAGGCCCACGTATCCGGTCCCGATGACGCAAATCTTCATGGCGTCTCACATACCACGACTGCGATATTCACGGTGTGAACGTCATGTTGCTCGCGGCCGGGCGTTCGACGCGGCTCGGCGCCCTGGGTCTGGCCGCTCCGAAGCCGCTGGTCCCGGTGTGCGGCTACCCCGCCATCCGCTTCGGCCTGCACGCCGCGGCCCGCGCCGGCGCCCGCCGGGCGGTCGTGAACGTCTTCCATCGCGGCGATCTGGTGCAGACCGTGCTGGGTGAACGTGTGGTCAGTGGGGGCGCGGGCGCCGGGCGAGGCTCGACCATCGAGATCACCTACTCGGTCGAGAGCGAGCTGCTGGGGACCGGCGGCGGCCTCGCCAAGGCGCGGCCCCTGTTCGGCGCCGGGCCGCTGCTGGTGATGAACGCCAAGGTGGTGGCGGACCTCGACCTGCCGGCGCTGCTCGCGGCGCACGCGGCCGGGGGCGCGGCCGCCACGATGCTGCTGCGTGACGATCCCGAGCCGCGGCGCTGGGGCGCGATCGGCGTCGATGCCGCCGGTCGCGTCGTCAGCATCCTGGACGCGCGCTCGCCGCGGCCGCCGCAAGGGGCCGTGACGGAGCGGATGTTCACCGGGGTGCACGTGCTCGAGCCGGCACTGCTCGACCGCCTGCAGCCGGTCGTCTCCGACGTCATCCGCGACGCTTACATCCCGGCGCTGCTCGCGGGCGAGACGCTGGCCGCGACGACGCACGCCGGCTACTTCGCCGAGCACTCGACGCCCGAGCGCTACCGGGCCGGCAACCTCGCGCTGCTGCGCGAGCCGGCGCTGCTGCGCGATCCGCCCGGGCCGCTGGTGGGCGTCGACGCGGCGGCGGCGGTCGACGGCCGCGCGCGCGTGATCGCGCCCTGCCGCATCGAGGCCGGCGCGGTGATCGACGCGGACGCCGTGGTCGGTCCCGGGGCAGTCGTCGGCGCGGGCGCGCGGGTCGCGGCCGGCGCGCGTCTGGAGCGCGCGGTGGTCTGGCCGGGCGCGGTCGCGACCGGGCACGTCACGGACGCCGTGGTCACGCCGAACGGCACCGTCGTCGTCGACGGTCCCGCGGGGCCCGCGTGACGGCGCGGGCGCGCGCGGGCTTCGTCGCGCTGGCCTCGGCGTCGGCAGTCGCGGTCGCCGCCGTCTGCGTCGCGGGCGAGGCGCCGAAGGCGGCTTCGCCCCGCTCGCCGGTCATTTACGTGGGCGGCTCGTCCGGGCCCGGTCAAGCGATGGCGCGCATCGACGTGCACGCGCCAGGCACGCGCGGCCACGCGCTGGAGGTGATGCACGCGCACGGCCCGACGAACGTCCGGTACGGCTACTGCGCGCCGCCCAGCTACTCGTTCGGCGAGGACGCCGACTTGATCGAGCTCCAGCCCGGCACCTATCGCCTGACGGCGAAGGCGGAGCGTCTCTCGCCCCCGTCAGCCTTTCCCGCCGTCGGCGACGCCACCGTGGAGGGCGGCCGCTGCTACGCGCCGGTGATGACCTGCGACGGCGCCGCCACCGACGGCGACGCCTGCCACCTCTCGCTGACGCCCAAGGCCTGCGCGCCGCTCCGCTCTCCGCGTCGAATCAACCTGCCGAGCGTCTTGCCCTGCTAGTCGCTCCGCGCCGCAGGCGCGGTCAGAACATCGGGCCGCGGTCCTCGGTGACGCGCCAGGTGCCCGCGACCTTGCGCAGCTCCAGCTTGTGCTCCATGCGCTGCCCGTTGCCGTTCTGGGCCGGCCAGACCGCAACCGCTTCGGCCTTCGCCCCCTGCACGGCAACGGATTCGATCGCGAAGGACATCTCGCAGTGCCTCTTCCCTTCCGTCGCCGGCTCCGGCGGCAGCCCCGGGCCTCGGTAAGAGCGGCGACCCCTGTCGCCCCAGAGATAGCGTCCCTGGCAGAAGCTGTACGTCTCGCACCCCGGTACAGGGCCGGCGAGCGGCCGGTGCAGTGTGATGCCGGCGTTCGCGATGCCGCCGCCACCGCCCCAGGAGGCCGGGTCGGCGTAGACGCCGACGGGACCGCCCATCCGGAACGTCGTGACGAAGCGGACCACCTCGTCGGTCACGCGCGCCGCTTCGGTCGCCGACGTCCGCACGAGCGGCGCCGGATCGCGCCCGTCCGGGATGCCGTCGCCGTCGGTGTCGACGCGGGCCGGGTCGGTGCCGAACGCCGCCTCGGTCTTGTCGGGCAGCCCGTCACCGTCACGGTCGGCGAAAACCTCGGTGGGATTCACGGTCGCGATCTCGTTCTCGCCGAACTGGATCTCGATCTTTCCCGCTTCGACCTGCCGCGCGCCGCGCATCACGCGCCGCTGCAGCACCGTGTCGCCGCCGGGATCGAACGCCCAGGCGGGCGGGCCGAACGAGCCGTCGAGCCGCCGCTTGCGCAGCCAGAACACCTCGGACTGGGTGACGCGGTAGCCGCCGGCGTCCCAGCCGCGGCAGAGGCCGAGGCCGTTCGACAGCCCGGAGCGATCGACGTACGTGGTGGTCAGCGCGTCGTCCGCGTCGCAGATGTGCGCCCACCCGCTCGCCGTGCCGTTGGCGGAGTCGAAGCGGCGCAGCGCCTCGACGTCGCGCGGGCGCCCGAGCCGCGCGAGCATCCGGTAGATCGCGGCGTGCGCCTCGGGCCGTCCCGCCGGCGCTTGCAGGCAGACCGAGAACCCGGCGCTCGGCTCGCTGTCCGTCGCCGCCCAGCTCTTCTTGCCGTAGCCGCTCTCGACCCAGCCGCCCCAGGTCTCCCAGTCGCGACGGCCCAGCCCGATCGGCGATTCGTCCGCGGCCAGCAGCGGCGCCAGCACATCGGCGGCCTTGGGGTCGTCGAGGTCGGCCAGCGACGCGACCAGATCGCTCCGCCGCAGCATCGGGTTGTTGAGCAGCAGCTTGGCGCGCTGGTCGCGCCCGCGATCGCCGGTCAGCGGCGAGAAGCCCATCGGGCGCGCGATCTCCGCGAGCAGCACCTCCGCGGCGCCGGGGATGCGCGTCACCGCCACCGCGTCGACCGCGGCGTCGTGCAGGGGCGACTTCAGGTCGAGCGCGATCTGCTGGAGCGCCGGCTCGAACCCGTTGACCGATCGCAGCTCGGCGAGGGGCGCCGCCTGCTCCTTCTTGCCGACCGAGGCCCGCCGCCAGTGCCAGGGCTGGCGTTGCAGAATGGCGCGCACGCGCGCCGGCACGTCCAGCCCGGCCGCCTCGGACGCGATCGTGTCGAACGTCGCGTAGCCCTCCAGGTTCTGGCCGTTGTGCACGATCAG
>DATBHU010000145.1:0-4701 GCA_036557265.1 Polyangia bacterium | reverse complement strand
GCCCCGAGGTGTTCGATGACTTCGACGCCTTCATGAAGCAGGCGATCCGCGACTACTACGACCGCAGCTGGAAGAGCCGCCGTGGAAACTTTGTCGCGTTGATCATCGCGTCCGGCCAGGCGATGTCGATGGCCGCGGATTCGATCAAGGACGGCAGCGGCCTGAAGAAGGCGGCGCTGGGCGCGGCCGGCGTGGTCGCGCTGCGCATCGGCCTGCGCTACGCGCTGTCCGGACCGCTCGGCATCATCCTGACGGGCGCGGCGGCGGTCTCGTTGGCGGGTTACGTCATCAAGAACCAGAAGGAGATCCGCGGCAAGGTCGGCGCTTATCGCGCGCTGATCACCGAGACGCGCACCCGCTTCGAAGAGGCGCAGGGCGGTTACCGCGCCGGGCGGTACGACGCCGCCAGCCGCAACCTGATGGTCGACGGCCTGCTGAAGCGCTTCCTCGACGAGATCGACGCGAAGTAGCGCAAAGGGGACGCGTCCTCACGCGCCGAGCCCCCGGCTCGGGCGGCCTCGCCCGCACGCGGGAGAGGCTGTTACAGGAGCATCAGCGACTTCAGGCCGCCGATCGGGAACCGGACCAGCAGGCTGGAACGAAGCACGTTCTCGACCTTGCCGCGCCCGAACTCGGCGTGGGCGATGATCTCGCCGGCCTTGTAGCGCTCCTTGGGATCGAAGGCGCGAACGGTGGTCGCCGACGCGACCTCCTCCCCGAGCGCGCGCAGCTCGGCGGCCTTCTTCTGCGCCTCCGGATCGACGGCGCGCGGCCGCTCGTCGCCGGCGCTGGCGGTGACGGGGCCGGTGGACCGCCGGGCCGGGCCGGTCCGGTGCGTGTGACGCGACCCGCAGACCTGGCAGAGCACCTGCTTCGGATCCTGGCCCACCATCGCGACGATGCTGTGGGTGGTCGCCTCCCCGCACTTCCCGCACCACGACTCGACGTCCGAGCCGACGCCGAGCTTCGCGCTGACCGTCCGGCGCTCGTGCGACCAGGAGACCCCGGTGATGCGCCGGTCTTCGGGCGCGCCGCCGCCGGCGGCCCGGTCGGGCGTGCTCTCGGGCGTCACCGCGGCGGGGATCTTGGGCAGCAGCGACGCCATCCGCTTGAGGTCGATCACCCGCCGGCCGAGGGCGCGCTCCGCCTTCATCTGCTCGCCGGGCGACAGCGACTGCAGCAGCTCGCGGTAGCGCCGCGAGAGGCGATCCACGCCGGCGTGCGCCGCGGCGACGACGTCGCGCTCGTCCTTGCGCTCCTCGGCCAGGTGAACCTGCAGCGCCACATCGCGAATCTCACCGTTGAGCTGGTCGAGGGTCGGCGGCGTCTCAGGGGCGTCCACGGCCGGACTATTTCCCACGGCTGGCCGCCAAGGGCAAGCGGCGAGCGCATCGGCAGTCGGGCGGGGCCGGGACGCGCGCGAGGCATTTTCACGGACCAGCGGCCCTGATAGTGTCGGGGCGATGCTTCCCTCGAGCCTGCGTTTCCTGGTGTGCGCCGGCATCGTCGCCTCGGGCCTCGCGGCGCTGGGCCGCGACGCCGCGGGCCAGGCGATGCCCGAAGACGAGCCCATGCCCCCCGCGATGGGACGCCCGACGGCGCCTCCGCCCCCGCCGGCGCCCTCGACGAGCCCCCCACCGGCGGCGCCCGCCCCGGCGCCCGCGCCCCCGCCGGCCCGTCCCCCCGAAGCGGCACCGCCCCCGTCTGCGCTGACGCCGCCCACCACCCCCGCGTCGCCCAGCGCCGCGGCCAGCCTCGAGGCGACGTCGCCGCGCCTGCCGGGCACCGTCGGCGGCCGGCGCGCCGCCGGCGATCCGGATTCGTACCTGACGTCGCTGACCGGCCAGATCGGCCTTTACCACCTGTCGACCGCGGAGGTCGGGCCGGCCGGGCACCTGCGCTTCGGTTTGCACGGCCAGTACTTCCGCTCGACCGGGTTCCTGCTGCAGGAGATGGACGGCAGCGGCGACACGAACACGCGCTTCAGCGGTTCGTTCACCTTCGGCTTCACGCCCCACGAATCGGTCGAGTTGTTCGGCGGCATCATGAGCTCCAGCAATCGCAACACGCGCGCCGCCGAGGAGAACCGGACCGACCCCGTCCTGATCAAGTCGTTCGGCGATCTCGTCCTGGGCGGCAAGGCGGTGGCGCCGGTCAGCCCGGGCTTCAGCGCGGGGGCCGAGCTCGGGTTCCGGTTCCTGTCCGGTATCTCGGACCTGTCCGTGTCGCCCAGCTCGACGTCGCTCTGGATCGGCCCGGTGGCGACGCTCGACCTGCAGCGGCTCGCCCAGCTGGCGCTCCGGCTGCACGCGAACATCAGCTACTACCTCGACAACTCCGGCAACCTCTACGATTTCAGCGGCCGCTCCCTGAACACGCAGGAGGTGGCGATGTTCGCCTACGGCATCCAGGGCAGCCGGCTCCGCTTCGCGCTCGGCGTCGACGCTCCACTCGAGCGCTACACCGGGTCGGTGCCGCTGCGCCCGTTCGTCGAGTACCACGCCGAGATCGTCACCGCCTCCGCCGACCCGGCCTTCGCGAACCTCCCCGGCGACACGCACAACCGCGATCAGCACTGGGTGACGCTGGGGCTGCGCGCGCGCGTCTTCAAGGGACTGACGGTCGACGCCGGCGTCGATCTGGGCCTCCGCTCGGTCGGTTTCCAGTACGGCACGCCGCTGCCGCCCTACGACATGATCTTCGGCATCGGCTATCCGTTCGACACGGCGGCGTTCGGGCGCCCGACGGTGGTCACGCGGACGGTCGAGAAGACGCCGCCGCCCGCGACGGGAACGGTGGTCGGCACGGTGAAGAACAAGGCCGACGGCAAGCCGGTCGCCGAGGCGGTGGTGTCGTTCGCGGGGCAGCCGCGCGCCCGCGTCGCGACCGATCCGGACGGCAGCTTCCAGAGCATCCCGCTGCCGCCCGGCCCGGCGGACATCACCGTGGCGGCCGCCGGGTACGAGCCGGCCACCGGCAAGGCGAACGTGGTCGTGGGCTCGGCGGCGACCGTCGAGGTGGCCCTGGTCGCGCGCGTCCTGAACGGGAACGTGCGGGGCAAGGTCGCCGATCGCGCGGGCCGCGCCATGGCGGCGACGATCCGCTTTCACGGGTCGAGCAACTTCGAGGCCCGCACTGACGGGGGGGGCACCTTCTCGGCCGCGCTGCCCGCCGGCCCGTATCAGGTCACGGTCGAGGCGACCGGCTACCCGAGCCGGGCCGTGTCGCTCGACGTCGCGGCGGGACGCGACCAGCAGCTCGACGTCACGCTGCGGCCCGCGAACCCGGACGTGACGCTGACGCTGCAGGCGATCGTCCTGCGCGTCCCGATCAAGTTCAAGGCCGGCACGCCGAAGCTGCCCCCACCCGTCAAGGCCGAGCTGGAGGGGGTGGCGGACATCCTGGCGGACCACCCGGAGATCAAGACCCTTCGCATCGAGGCCCACTGGAGCGGCGCGGCGCGCGGCAAGGGCGGGGCCTCCGCCAAGACCTTGACGGAGAAGCAGGCGGCCGCCATCAAGGACTTCCTGGTCTCGAAGGGCGCCTCGGCTGACCGGATCGAGACCGTCGGGGTCGGGGGCGAGGCGCCGCTGGTGCCGAACCTGGGCCCGGCGAACCAGGCCAAGAACCGCCGCGTCGAGCTGGTGGTCGTCCAGCAGTAGGGGCAGGGCGCCGCCCGGGCGGCGGGCGAATCGGTTGGGGCGTGGCTATAATGGCGGTATGCCGTCGCAGATGCCTCCGGGGCTCGCCGCGCTGTCCGCCCGGCTCAGCCAGATAGGTTTCGAGCGGACCCGGCGGGCGCTGGCCGGTCTGGTGCTGAGCGTCTTCGCCACGATCTTCTTCCTCGTGTCGCTGAACGCCCCCGATGGCTTCGGGCGCGTGTTCGTGGCGCTGTCGGTCTGTTACGCGGTCGCGTTCGTCGGCGTCGTGGCGGAGTGGTTCTGGGGGCGCTGGTTCGCGACCGGGCTGGCCTGGTCGGGCGTCATGCTGGCCATCGCCGTGATGTCGCAGGCTGGATGGATGCCGGCGATGGCCCTGTTCGGCGGGTTGCACCTGACGGTCGCCGTCGCGCTGATGGGCAAGAAGATGATGGAGCGCTACGACCTGCAGGAAGGGTGGCGCGAACGTTTTAAGATTGACGAATACGGCGTGGCCCGGCTGCGCAAGGCGGTCACCAGCGCGGCGGCGTCGCTGCCCAGCATGATCGTCTGGGTGCTCGCGCCCAAGCCGGACGCGCTGTCGACGGTCGGCGGGCTGGCGGCCCTGGTCCTCACGGTGGCGGGCCTGCGCGGCCTCATCCGGCTGCGCAGCTGGGGCGTGCTGGCCCTGGGCGGCGCGGGCGTGCTGCTGGCGTCGCTGGGCGACATGACCCGGCTCGCCCACTGGCATTCGGAGTTCGGGTTCGCGAACGCCTTCGCGTTCGCGGCGCCTGGCGTGGCCTTCATCTGCCTCGCCGTGGCGGTGCTGCCGTTCGTGAGACCGATCGCCCGCTTCCTGCGCCGCGCGGCCTAGCGCACGCGGCTCTCACCCGGCCGGCCCTCACCCAAACCCTCTCCCAAGGGGAGAGCAACTGTGCTTTAGGACAAGGCAGCTCGGGAGCCGGAGAGCGCTGCGCGATAGTCGCGGATACGGGCGTTGAGAATGGTGAGGAGCTTTCGCATGCAGGCGACAAGCGCCACCTTCTTCAGTTTCCCGGCGGCG
>DATBHU010000144.1:0-4716 GCA_036557265.1 Polyangia bacterium | reverse complement strand
CCCCACGTACTCGCCCAGGATCCCGGTCATCAACAGCTGCGCCGACGACCCGAGGCCGACCAGGATCATGATCGTCGTCCAGCCGCGCACGACGCCGCCGAAGAACTTCGAATACAGCGCCCAGCCGACGCCGGCGATCGCCACCAGCCCCGCCAGCAGCCCGAGCCAGGTGGCCATCCGCAGCGGCACCGTCGAGAACGAGGTGATGCCGTCGATCGCGAAGCGGAACATCTTGCGGAACGGGTACTTCGTCTCGCCCGCGAACCGCGCGGGGCGTTCGTAGTCGACGGCGGTCTGGCGGAAGCCGACCCACCAGACCAGGCCGCGCACGAAGCGGTGCTGCTCGCGCAGCGCGCGCAGCGTCAGCACCACCGGGCGGCTCATCAGCCGGAAGTCGCCTGCGTCGATCGGCATCGACGCGCCGCCCAGCAGCGCGCGCAGCAGGCGATAGAAGACGGCGGCGGTCAGCCGCTTGAACCCCGACTCGCCGTGCCGCCGCGAGCGGACGCCGAACACGACGTCGAACCCCTCGCGCCAGCGGGCCAGCATCTGGCCGACCACCTCGGGCGGGTCCTGCAGATCGGCGTCCATCACCACCACCGCCTCGCCGTTCGCGCGATCGAGGCCCGCCGTGATCGCCGTCTGATGCCCGAAGTTGCGCGACAGCGACACGATCTTGTAGCGGGGCTCGGCCGCCGCCAGCTCCTTCAGCAGCGACAGCGAGCGATCCCGCGACCCGTCGTTGACGAAGATGATCTCCCAGGACTCGCCGACGCCGCTGCCGACGTTCGCCAGGAAGGCGCGCAGCCGGCGGTCCAGCTCGGGGATGATCGCCTCCTCGTTGAAGATCGGAAGCACCAGCGAGAGGACGGGACCCTCCATCAACGGCCTCTCAATTCCCGGCCCCGCGGGCGTAGATCTCCAGATCGCCCGCCGCGAAGACGCGGTGGTAGACGGCCGGGATGACGGGCCGGGCGGCGGGCGGGATGGCCCAGACCAGCAGGTGGCTGAAGCGGGGCGTCGCCTGGCGCCAGAAGCCGTCCCAGAGCGCGCGCCAGGTCCCGCCGCACGACGCGTCGTCGGGCGACTGATTGAGCCGCCGGCAGACGTCGGCCGGCGTGGCGTTGTCGCGCGCGAACCGATCCAGCGCGGGCGGGATCAGCGCGGGCGGCGGGAACTCCCGGTAGATGATCGGGTACGACCGTTCCACCGCGAACACGAACGGCGCCGACGTGTTCCTGGCCAGCGTGTAGTCCGCCCAGGCGTGGGTCAGGCTGGCCATGTATGCGCTGGTCTTGCTGTGGTTGAACAGCAGCGGCAGCAGCGTCGCCCGCTCCGGCACGGCGTCGATGCCGGCCGCGAACTCGGCGCGGTCGCGGTCGAGGCGGCGGTAGTCGACGCCCGTGACCACCGAGAACGACAGCGCGCAGGCGGCCAGCAGCCCCGCCACCGGACGCGGGATGCGATCCGGCAGCCGCAGGGCCAGCCCCGCCCACAGGAACGGCACCAGCCGGCAGTTGAGGTGCCACCAGTTGCTCAGCATCATCGGCAGCGCGACGTAGGCGGCGGCCAGCCAGGCCAGCGCGGCCCGCGACAGCAGCGGGCGCTGCAGCTGCCGCCGCCGCCACGCGTACCACGCCAGCAGCAGAGCCGGCACGACGGTCATGCTGCCGGCCAGCGTGACGGCGCCCGACACGTCGGTCCACAGGTGGGCGAGCAGCTCCCAGGGCGTCTGATAGTAGAAGGAGGACACGCTGCCGGCCGCGGCCGTCGAATGCGCGTCCTTGACCAGGTGCGCGCGGGCGGACGCGAGCGACAGCAGCGCCGCGGGGGCGAGCGGCAGCAGCAGCGCGCCGGCGGCGGCGCCGCGCGCCGGCCAGCCCCGGCGGGTCACGGCGTGCAGGGCGACCAGCGCGCCGACCACCATCAGCGGGAACGGGTGCGCGTACCAGAGCGCGCAGGCGGTGAGCGCGATGCCGGCGCCGCGGGCGGGCGTCGAACGCTCGCGCTGGCGATCGATCAGGACCAGCAAGAGCAGCGACAGCCCGAACGCGAACGCGAAGTTCAGGAACCCCTTCGCGACCGAGAAGCTGTGGACCATCGGCCAGACGAACAGGGCCGCGACCGGCAGCGCCTGCCGGCCCGCGAAGCGGAGGATGAAGACGGGGAGGGCGAGCGCGTTGACGGCCAGCACCAGCGCCACGAAGGCGCGCGCGGCGCCGGTGAGGCCGTGGCCGCCGAACAGGTGGAACCAGAGGGTGAGCAGGCAGTTCGACTTGAACAGCCCGTTGAACGCGTACTGCGGATAGAGGTCGGGGTGCGCGATGATGTGCGCCGTCGCGACGTGGTTGGGCAGGTCCTGGAGTTGGGGCAGGTCGACCAGCAGCAGCGGCCAGGCGGCCAGCGCGAACAGCGCCAGCGCGATCAGCGCGACCAGCCGCGCGTCGGACAGCGCGGGCGGTGGGGAAGACCCGCTGGGTTCGGGCTCGCTCATCGCGTAGCCCGGTACTACTACGCGCTGCGGGCGCTCTTCAATGACGTCCGGCGTCGGCGGGGCGCTTGACCGTTCCAGGGGTCCGTGCTGGATTTCGGCTGCTCGTGTCGCGCCGAAGTGTCACGGTCGTCGTGCTCGTCCAGTGCGCGATCCTGATGGCCGTCTGCCTGGTCATCGGGGACAACGGCTGGGATGACGGGGCGATCACGCTGGCGTTCGCCCGGACCTTCGCCCGCCACGGCCGGGTGGCGCTCACCCCCGGGTCCGAGGTGGTCGAGGGCTTCTCGTCCGTGTCGTGGTTCCTGCTCAACGCGCTGATCGCGCTCGCGCGGCCGTCGTACCGCGCGGCCATCGCCCTCTCTCAGGCCCTGTCCGTCGCCAGCATCGGCGCGTGTACGGTGTTGCTGGCGCGGACCTGCGCGCTGCTGAGGTTCGACCGGCTGTTCGCGACGCTGACAGTGGTCGCGTTCGCCGCCTGGGGCTGCTCGTTCTGCGAAGCCGGCAACGGGATGGAGATGGGCCTGCTCGCGGCGGCGTGCCTCCTGATCATCAACGAGCTGCTGTCGCCGCAGCCGCGCCTGCTCCCGCTGTGCGCGGGCGTCGTGCTGGCCGTGACGACGCGCTTCGAGGCGGTCCTCTACGTCGGGTTGCTGGGCGCGAGCGTCGTCTCCGTCCCGGGGCGGCGCGCCTTCCGGGCCATCGCGCTGACCGGCGTCGCGACGGTCGCGCTGCTGACCAGCTGGCGTCTCGCCGTCTTCTCGGACGTCCTGCCGAACACGTTCTGGGCGAAGCGCTGGCCGCCGTACGCGGCGCTCGCCGCGGGCGATCGGCTGGCCGGCGCCGTCGAGCTGGCGGCCTTCTTCGTGGGGCCTCTCCTCGTCCTCGCCCTCGCCGGCGCGACCCGCTCCGGTTTCAGCCTCGCCGGCGCCGTCCGGGCGCGCCGCCGCGCCGTCGCGGTCCTCGCCGCGCCGATCGTGGGCGCCGTCGTGATGGGGTTCGTGACGGGCAGGCACTGGGGCTACTACGGGCGGATGCCGTACTTCGCGTTCGCGCCGGCGCTGCTGCTGCTGTCGCTGCTGCTCGCCGACTGGATCGAGGTCCGGCGAAGCCGGCTCCGGCTGGCGTTCGCGGCCGGTTCGCTGGCGTCGGCGGTCGCGGTGTCGATGGTCGGGTTGCCCACGCCCTATCTGCGCGCCGCCCTGGCGGGAGGCGCGTTCGGCGTCACGCCGCACACCTACGCCGAATCGGGCCAGGAGTTCCGGCGCTTCGCCGCCGCCGCCGAGCTCCCGCACGCGGCGATCCTGACGTCCGACGTCGGTGGTCTCGCCCTGTGCTGCGAGGAATTCAAGATCGTCGACCTCGCGTTCCTCTCCAACCGGACGCTCGCGCACCAGGGCCCCGCGGCGATCGGCGCGGTCCTGGACGCGGCGTCACCGGAGCTCGTCGAGGCGCACTGGAAGTGGGCCGCCGTCGGACAGCTGTACGACCTGCCGCGCTTCCGCGCCCGCTACGCGCCCGCGTTCGCGGGGCGGACCAGGCTCTGGATCCGGCGCGACGTCGCCGAGGGCATCGCGCGGCGGGGCTGCGGCTGCTGGCTTCCCTCCCGGGACGCGGACGTGGCGCGGGTGATGAGCGACCATCGCTACGCGACGACCGACCTGCCCTACGACCGAACCAGCTTCGAGCGTCCCGACGTCGTCTTCGCGCTCTCCCAGGCCGAGGCGAACGGCAACCTGTGCGGACGCGACGACGTCTGGACGATCTACTGAGCGGCGGGACCGGCAGGCACGTAGAAGACCCCGTCGTCGCTCACGTAGTCGCGCCGCACGAACGCCAGGAAGCGCGGGCCGAGGGCGCGCAGCTCGTCGTCCATGGCGATGAGCGCGGGCCGCACCGTGCGGCGCTCCAGGGCGCCGAGGTAAGCGTCCTTCTCGCTCTCCGTCAGCATCGCCTGCAGCTCCCGGTGCATGAAGAAGTAGGGGAGCGGATGCGGGCGGAACACGGCGGTTCCGAGCCATCCGTCCAGGACGGGATCGGTCGGGCGGGTGTGCGCGTAGACGAACGCCAGCCGTGCCAGCTGCGCGTCGTTCCGGTGGCCGAACGCCCGCGCCAGATCGACGGTGGGCAAGATCAGGAGGGCGGCCGTCGCGCCGGCGAGCGGCCAGACGCGCGCGCGGTGCCGGCTGGCGTCGAGCAGCACGGCCAGGCCGCGGGCCGCGAAC
>DATBHU010000143.1:0-17972 GCA_036557265.1 Polyangia bacterium | reverse complement strand
AGCGGCTCCCGCGCGCAGCGCGGGTGTGCCGCTACTTTTGCAATAGATAGCCGCAGACCGCGCCTGCGGCGCGGAGCGGCTAGCGGCTCCCGCGCGCAGCGCGGGTGTGCCGCCGGTCCTTTTCGACACCGAGCCGCCGACGCCGCCGACGGCCGCGATTAGAATGCGGGCGTGAGCGAGACGCGAGGCAGCCTCAAGGAGCCGCTGCTCGCGTTCGTGGCGGCGACGGCGCTGGCCGCGGGCCTCGCGGCGCTGGGCGTGGTGGTCCCGCTGGTGCGCGAGTACCTGCACGTGCTGATCGCGATCATCTTCTTCCAGACGCCGGTGGTGGCGGCCAAGCGCGCGGGGCGCGATCTCGACTATCGCGACATCGGGCTGCGCGCGGATCCGGTCGGGCTCAACCTGGCGGTCATCGGCGCGGCCGTGCTGCTCACGTTCCCGGCGTTCGTCGCCGGCTTCTTCGTCTTCTACGGCCGCGTCTGCGCGACGCCGGCGCCGCCGCTGGCGCACGCGTTCGCGCCCCTCTGCCACCACTGGCTCGGCTACGCCCGCGGGCATCTGCACGCGCCGCCCGACGCCGCGCTGCTGGCGCTGTCGCAGCTGGTGGTGGTCGCGATCCCCGAAGAGCTGTTCTTCCGGGGCTACCTCATGGAACGGCTGGAACGGGTCTGGCCGCCGACCCGCCGGATCGCGGGCGCGAAGGTCGGCTGGGCCCTGCTCGTGTCGAGCTTGCTGTTCGCGCTCGGCCACGTCGCCGTGATCCCCAACCCGCAGCGGCTGGCGGTGTTCTTCCCGGCGCTGCTGTTCGGCTGGATGCGCGCCCGCACCGGCTCGATCGCCGCGGGCGCCGTCTTTCACGCGCTGTGCAACGTCCTGGCGGACCTGTTGCACACCAGCTACTTCGGCTGACGCTACTTCTTCTGGGCCTCGATGAAGCGCAGGCGCAGGTCGTAGAGCAGGCTGCCGATCAGCTTCTCCTCGGCCGGGGTCAGGTTGCCGCGGGTCTTCTCCTCGAGCATCACGAGGATGTCGATGGTGTGCTTGGCCAGCGGCAGATCCTTCTGCGGCGCGCCGACGTCCGGGTGCTCGAGCTCGCCCAGGTGAAGCAGCGCCGAGCTGCCGAGCGACAGCACGAAGGTGTGGAAATCGACGGCGGGCAGGTTCGGCGTCCCGCCCGCGACGGGAGCGGCGCCCGGCTGGGGCGCCGCGGCCGCGGCCTCCGCCGGCGGCTGCGCCTCCGCGCCTTCGGCAAAGCTACGCCTGTCCGTGACCTTGAAGCCGCCCTTCGCGTCGGAATCGCCCATGTTGCCCCCGTTGGTTGTCGCGAAGGTTACGCACCCCCGGGGCGGGTTTCAATGACCCTGGTTATTTGTCGGCGCCGCAGCCTCGTCGGCGGCCGGGCCGGCCTCGTCGGCGGCGTCATCGGTATCGTCGATGTCATCGACGTCGTCGTCGGCGCTGCCGCCGTAGACGCCCTTCTCCGCGACGTCATCGAGGGACTTGAGATGCTTCTCGTAGTCCTTGCGGGTGAGGAGGCCCTTCTTGATGTTGCGCTCGACCGTGCGGCGGTCATAGATGCGTGCGGTCCTTGCGTCTTCGCGAGCCATGGCGGCCTTTAGCTAGCACACGCCGTGGAAATATCCTAGAGGACGCGTCGGTTGTAAGCTGCGCGCCGCCATGGACGTCCGTGTCATCAACGAACTGGTACACAAGCAGTCCGCCTTCATCGACAAGCTGAACGCCGAGGTCGGCAAGGTGATCGTCGGCCAGAAGGCGATGCTGGAACGCATCCTGATCGGCCTGCTGACGGGCGGGCACGTGCTGCTGGAAGGCGTCCCGGGCCTGGCGAAGACGCTGACCGTCCGCACGCTGTCCGACGTGCTGGCGATGAAGTTCCAGCGCATCCAGTTCACGCCCGACCTCCTGCCGGCGGACATCGTCGGCACCGTCATCTACAACCAGGCGCGGGGCGAGTTCGTCTCCAAGCAGGGGCCGATCTTCGCCAACCTGGTGCTGGCCGACGAGATCAACCGCGCGCCCGCCAAGGTGCAGTCGGCGCTGCTGGAGGCGATGCAGGAGCGCCAGGTGACGATCGGCGACACCACCCACAAGCTGCCCGATCCGTTCCTGGTGATGGCGACCCAGAACCCGATCGAGCAGGAGGGGACCTACGCGCTGCCCGAGGCGCAGCTGGACCGCTTCATGCTGATGATCAAGGTCGGCTACCCGACGCGCGAGGAAGAGCGCGCGATCATGGACCGCATGACCTCGCCGGTGAGGGCGAGCGCCGAGCGCGTGGCGACGCCCCAGGAGATCGCGGAGGCGCGCAGCGTCGTCAACGAGATCTACATCGACGAGAAGATCCGCGACTACATCGTCAGCATCGTCCACGCCAGCCGCGAGCCGAAGGCGCACGGCTTCGCCGACCTGGCGGACTTCATCGCGTTCGGCGCCAGCCCGCGCGCGTCGATCTACCTGAACATGGCGGCGCGCGCCCACGCGTTCCTGCGCCACCGCGGCTACGTCACGCCCGAGGACATCAAGGCGATCGGCGTGGACGTGCTGCGCCACCGCGTGATCCTGACCTACGAGGCGGAGGCGGAGGACGTCACGGCCGAGACGGTGGTGCGCAAGCTGTTCGAGCGCGTCGAGGTGCCGTAGCAGGCACCCGCCGTCATGTTGCCCCGCGAGCTGCTCAAGCGGATCCGCAAGATCGAGATCGTCACCGAGCGATTGGTGCGCGATCGGATGGCGGGCCAGTACCACTCGGTGTTCAAGGGCCGCGGCATCGCCTTCGAGGAGGTGCGCCCCTACATCCCGGGCGACGACATCCGCTTCATCGACTGGAACGTCACCGCGCGCATGAACGAGGCGTACGTGAAGCTGTTCAGCGAGGAGCGCGAGATGACGGTGCTGCTGGTCGTCGACATGTCGGCGTCCGGGCGCTTCGGCTCGCGGCAGCGCGAGAAGCGCGAGCTGGCCGCGGAGATCGCGGCGGTGCTGGCGTTCTCGGCGATCAAGAACAACGACCGCGTCGGGCTGATCATCTTCACCGACGAGGTCGAGAAGTTCGTGCCGCCCAAGAAGGGCAAGCGCCACGTGCTGCGCGTGGTGAGCGAGATCCTGTCGTTCTCGGAGAAGAGCCGGCGCACGGCCCTGGACGTGGGGCTCGATTTCCTGGGCCACGTGATGCGCCGCAAGGCGGTCGCCTTCCTGATCTCGGATTTTCTGGCGCCGGTCGCCAGCTACGAGCGGGCGCTGCGCATCACCTCGCGCCGGCACGATCTGATCCCGGTGGCGGTGAGCGATCCGCTGGAGGAGGCGCTGCCCGACGTCGGCCTGATCGAGATGGTCGATCCGGAGACGGGCGGGGTGGTGGTGTTCGACACGGGCGGCCCGGAGGCGGCGGCGTTCGCGCGCGCGGCGCGCGCCGGGACCGAGGCGCGCAACGCCCTGTTCAAGCGGCTGTCGATGGATCCGATCGAGGTGCGGACGGATCGCAGCTACCTGCCCGCGCTGACGACGTTCTTCCAGGCGCGCGCCCGGAGGCTGCGACATTGACGGCGCGTCCGTTTGCGGGGGCGGCGCTGGTCTTGCTGATCGCGCGGGCTGCCTGGGCGGCCGACGCGGGCACGGCCGACGCCGGCGGCGTCGCGGCGCCCGTGGATCCGGACGCGCCCACCGTCGCCGCCAGCGCCGACAAGACCGAGGCGCACGTCGGCGATCCGATCCGGATCGGCGTCGTCACCGTGGCGAAGACGGGCGTGCCGGTCAACCTGCCGGGCGCGTTCGATCTCGGGCCGTTCTCGCTGCTCGGCCGCGACGAGACCATCGAGCAGAACCTGGGCGACGGCCGCGTCCGCCGCGAGTTCGTGCTGCGGGTCGCCGCCTACGAGCCGGGCGAGGTGCAGCTGCCGGCGATCGACGTCACCTACCTCGGCCCGCACGGCGAGGTGAAGACCGTGCGCACGGCGCCGCTGCCGATCAAGATCGCCAGCCTGATCGCCAACGAGCCGGAGCCGGCCCTGAAGGACGCGGCGGCGCCCGTGTCGGTCATGGAGGAGAACCGCTGGCCGCTCTACGCCGGCGTGGCGCTGGCGGCGGCGGGTGTCGGCGCGCTGCTGACGTTCTTCATCGTGCGCAAGCTGCGCGCGCGACGCGGCGAGCGCCCCGGGCCGCCGCCCCGGCCCGCCCACGAGATCGCGCTCGAGCGGCTCGATCGGCTGGGCGCGCTCGGCTTCCTCGAGAACGCCGACAACCGCCCGTTCTACTTCGCGGTCTCCGAGGTGATCCGCGACTACCTGGGCGGGCGCTACGGCTTCGATTCGCTGGAGATGACGACGGACGAGCTGATCGCGGAGCTCAAGCGCCACGCAGGCCGTGAATTGATCCTGGGCGAGATCCAGGGCTGGTTGTCGGCCTGCGACCTGGTGAAATTCGCCAAGGTCTCGCCCACCGCGGGCGAGGCGCGCGGCGCGCTCGAGAGCGCGATCCGGATCGTCAAGGCGACGCGGCCGGCGCCGGTGGTCACAGCGGCGCCGGGGGACGCCGTCCAGGAGGCGCGCCATGCCTGATCGCAAGCCTGCCCGCAGCGCCGGCGCGGCGCCCGCCGCGCCGCGCGGGCGCATTCCCTACGGCCTGATCGCGGCGGTGTTCGCGCCGCTGGCGGGCGCCTACCTGGGCCTCCTGCGCAACGTCGAAGGGTTTCGCTTCGCGCACCCGTGGTTGCTGGCCCTGATCCCGCCGGCGGTGGCGCTGGTGCTGTGGATGGAGCTTGCGCGCGGTCCGGCGCGGCGCGGGCTGTTCCTGCACTCGCGCGCGGCCGAGCTGGGGGCGCAGCGTCCCGGGCTGGTGGCCCGCCTGCGCGACCTGCCGACTGTGCTGCGGCTGGCCGCCGTCGTGCTGATCGTCGTGGCGGCGGCGCGGCCGCAGAGCACGCGCACCACCGACGATCTGGAGGTCGAGGGCATCGACATCGTCGTCGCGCTGGACCTGTCCGGCTCCATGCAGGAGACGGATCTGGTGCCCAATCGCCTGGAGGCGGCGAAGGCCGTGCTCAAGGACTTCATCCGCCGGCGGCCGACCGATCGCATCGGCCTGGTCGTGTTCGGCCGCGAGGCCTACACCTACGCGCCGATGACGCTGGATCACGCGGCGCTCCTGCGCATGGTGGCGGAGCTGCACCTGAACGTCATCGACGGCAGCGGCACCGCCATCGGCGACGGCATCGCCGTGGCGCTCAACCGGCTGTGCGGCGAGGAGCTGCGGCGGATGACCGAGGCGGCCAAGGCGGCGGCGCAGGCGCCCGGGGCCGGCGCCCAGCCCGCCCCCGCCAAGCCGCCCGAGCTCGACGGCCGCTCCAAGGTCCTGATCGTGCTGACCGACGGCGAGGACAACGCGAGCAAGCTGTCGCCCGAGGACGCGGCCCGCCTGGCGCAGACGCTGAAGGTCAAGATCTACACGATCCTGGCGGGCGCCAAGGAGACCGAGCAGGACGGGAAAGGCGGCCCCGGCTCGGTAAACCCCAAGCTGCTCGAGCAGATCGCGTCGATGACCGGCGGCACGCCTTACCTGGCCAGCGACAGCCGCGCGCTGGGCGACCGCTTCCAGAAGATCCTGGCCGAGCTGCGGCGCGCGCCGATTCACGATCGCGGCACCCTCTACGCCGAGCTCTACCGGCGCTTCCTGCTGGTCGCGTTCGCGCTGCTCGCGCTGGAGATCGCGCTGCGCCTCACCCGCTTCTCGAGGATTCCCTGAACGTGCGCTTCGTCAGCCCGCACGCGCTCTGGTTGCTGCTGGCGGTCCCCGCCGCGGTGATCGGCTACGGCGTCTTCTTCGGCGTGCGGCGCCGGCGGCTGGCGCGCCTGGGCGACCCGGCGCTGGTGGCGCGGATGACGGCGGGCGTGTCGATGGCGCGCAAGCTGGCGCGCGCGGCGTTGATGATCGCGGCGCTCGGGATGTGCGCGGTCGCGCTGGCGCGCCCGCAGGTGCAGGGCAAGTCGCGGCCCGCCAAGCAGCGCGGCCTCGACCTCGTCGTCGCGCTCGACTTCTCGCGCTCGATGCTCGCCACCGACATCTACCCGTCGCGGCTCGAGCGTTCGAAGCGCGAGCTGGGTGAGCTGCTCTCCACGCTGGCGGGCGACCGCGTCGGCGTGGTGGCGTTCGCGGGAGAGACGCTGTCGTACCCGCCCAGCACCGATTACGCGGCGGTGAAGCTGTTCTGGGCGGACCTGCATCCCTGGGACATGCCGGTGGGCGGCACCGCCATCGGCCGCGCCATCCGGGCCGGGCTCGATCAGCTGGTCGCGCTGCGCGGCAAGTCGGCGGCCGCGTCGGACGCCACGCGCAGCCAGGCGATTCTGCTGCTGACCGACGGCGAGGACACCGACAGCGAGCCGCTGGAGGCGGCCGACCAGGCGTCGAAGCTGGGGGTCAAGATCTTCACGGTCGGGGTGGGGTCGCGCTCCGGCGAGCTGATTCCGGAGTATGACGAGCACGGCAAGGTGACCGGCTACGTCAAGGATGCGGACGGCAAGTACGTGACGTCGCGGCTCGGCGAGCAGACGCTGATCGAGATCGCGCGGCGCACGGGCGGCGAGGTGTTCTACGCGGACTCGAAGCGGTTCGGGGTCGACGACGTGGCGCACGCGCTGGCGGGGCTCAAGCGGACGGAGAACGACGGGCGCCCGGTCCCGCAGTACGACGAGATGTTCCAGCCGCTGGTGCTGGCGATCCTGGCGGCGCTGTGCGCGGACGTCGTGATCGGGGAGCGGCGACGGCGGCGCGCCGCGAAGGCGGCGTCGTCGTGAGGCGCCCGACGAGGCACCCGGCTTGGGCGCTGGTGGCGGTGGCGCCGCTGCTGTTCGGCTTCAAGCTGTTCGAGAGCCGCAACAGCGAGGTCGAACAGGGCAACGCCGCGCTGCAGGCGGGCAAGGCGGAGGACGCGCTCGCTCATTACGACAAGGCGGCGGCGAAGCTGCCCGCGGACGCGGGGCTGCACCTGGATCGCGGCGCGGCGCTGTACGCGCTGTCGCGGTTCGCGGAGGCGGGGCAGGAGTTTCTGCGCGCGACCGAGGCGCCGGACGAGTCGCTGAAGGCGGCCGCCTTCCGCAACCTCGGCAACGCGCTGTCGAAGCAGGACAAGCCCAAGGAGGCGATCGAGGCGTACAAGCGCGCGCTGGCGCTGCGGCCCGACGACAAGGCGGCGAAGTGGAACCTCGAGATCGCCCTGCGCAAGCAGAAGGAAGAGGAAGAAAAGAAGAAGAACGACCAGAACAAGGACGACAAGCAGGACGACAAGAACAAGGACAAGAAGGACGACAAGAAGCAGGACGACAAAGACAAGAAGGACGACAAGAAGAAAGACGACAAAGAAAAGGACAAGGACAAGAAGAGCGAGCAGGACAAGCAGGACAAGAAAGACGAGGACAAGAAAGACAAGCAGGCCCAGCAGCAACCCGAGAAGCCGGCCCAGGAGCAGCCGGAGCGGATCCAGCAGATGCTGCAGAACCTGGAAGCGAACCCGAAGGACCTCGAGCGGGAGCGGGCGCGCCTGCGCGCCGTTCGCCGCGCGCCGCCGGCGCGAGACTGGTGATGCGGCACGCCTGGTCCGCCGCTGCGGTCGTCGTCGCGCTGGCCGCCCCGGCCGCGCAGGCCGCCCAGGGCCCGTCTTTCAGCGCGTCCATCGACCGCGCCGCGGTGGCGCCCGGCCAGCCGTTCATGTACCGCGTGACGCTGTCGAGCGCGCAGGGCGAGCCGGACGGCTTCAAGCCGCCCGACTTTCGCGGCCTGCAGGTGGTCGGCGGTCCGTTCCAGCAGTCCGGCTTCAACATGATGATGGGGGGCGGCGGAACGCGCGTCGAGAGCAACGTCACCTGGAGCTATCAGCTCGCCCTCCCGGAAGGGGCGCACGGGCCGGTGACCATCGGCGCCGCCCACGTGCGCGTCGGCGGCCAGCAGCTGGCCTCGAACACCGTCGCGCTGCGCATCGGCGCCGCCGCGCCCGGCGCCGCGCCGGCCCCCCGCCCCCAGCGCCCCAGCCTGTTCCCGCGCGGCATGTTCGGCGACGAGCCCGACGTCGAGGACCAGGCGCCCGCCTCGTCGGGGAGCGCGCCGTTCCTGCGCGCGGTCGCCGACAAGAGGCGCGCCTACGTCGGCGAGCAGGTGACCGTCTCCTGGTCCCTCTTCGTCCCGGACACCCAGAACTTCTCGCTGACCACCCAGCCCAAGGCCGACGGCTTCTGGTCGGAGGAGATCCCGTCGACCACGCCGCCCGGGCGGCTCGCCTTCGTCGAGCAGGTCGAGGGCGGCCAGCACTACCTGGTCGCGCTGCTGCAGCAGCGCGCGCTGTTTCCGCTGGCGCCGGGCAAGCTGACCGTGACGCCGATGGAAGGGGACGTCGCCCACGTCGACTTCTTCGGCCGGGCGATCCGGCCGCGTCACGTCAGGTCGGAGGCGCTGACCATCGAGGCGCTCGCGCTGCCCCGCGAGGGACAGCCCGCGCATTTTCCCCAGGCGAACGTCGGCCGCTTCACCTTCGACGTGGGCGTCGATCGGGCGGCCGTCGCGGTCGGCGACGCGGTCACCCTGACGATGACCGTGCGCGGGAGCGGCAACCTGCGCAGCGTCGTGCTGCCCGACCTGCCGACGCTGCCGGGCTGGAAGTCCTACGAGCCGAAGACCAACGTCGCCGTGGAAGGGGGCGCCGTCGCGTCGGGGGTGAAGACGGTCGAGGCGTTGATCCGCCCCGAGCGTTCCGGCAAGACCGTCATCCCGGCGCTGACGTTCGTCAGCTTCGATCCGGAGGCCAAGCGCTACGTCGAGACGAGCAGCCAGCCGATCTACCTGGAGGTGAGCGGTGACGCGGGGGCGGCGGCCGGGCAGCCGACCGCCGCGGGCGCGCCCGCCGCCGGCGCCGAGAACGTCATCGCGGCCGAGATCCGTCCGATCCGCGCGCACGCGGCGCCGTCGCGCTCGGTGGGCGCGTCGTTCCTGCGCGGGGCAGGCTTCAAGCTGACGCTGCTGACGCCGCCGTTCGCCTTCGTGGGCCTGGCGTTCATCGGACGCGTGCGCGATCGGCTGTCGCGCGACGAGCGGCGCACCAGCCGCCGCCGGCTCCGCTCGATCGCGCGCCGGCGCCTGCGCGCCGCCGCCGCTCACCGCGACGCGGGCCGCGCCGCCGCGTTCTACGTCGAGATCGAGCGGGTGCTGCGCGACGCGCTGTCGGAGAAGCTGCGCGTGCCGGTGGGCGGCCTGCGCAGCGAGGAGCTGGGCACGCTGCTGGGCGCGCGCGGATTGCCGGCCGACGACGTGTCGCGGCTGCTCGCCGTGCTGGCGGCGTGCGACGAGGCGCGCTTCTCGCCCGGCGGCGAGCCGGCGGAGCGGCCGGCGCTGGACGCCATGCTGGACCGGGCCGCGACCATGATCGACGTGATCGAGAAGGCGCCGCTGGCGGCCGGGGGGACGGCGTGACGGCGCCGCGGCGCGCGGCCGCGCTGGCGGCGATCGCCGGCGCCGCCGTGGTGATCGCGGCGGGCCCGGCGCGGGCCGACCGCGTCGACGAGGCCTGGCGGCGCGGCAACGAGGCCTATCTGCGGGGCGACTACGCCGGCGCCGTCGCGGCCTACGAAGAGGTGGACCGGCAGGGGGGCGCGTCGGCCGACGTCGCCTACAACCTCGGCGACGCGTATTTTCGCAAGGGGTTGCTCGGTCCCGCGATCTGGGCGTTCGAGCGCGCGCTCGCGGTCGACCCCGGCGACGACGACGCCCGCTACAACCTGGACCGGGCGCGCAAGCTGGCGGCGCGCCGCGCGCACGAGCGCCAGGAGCAGCAGATCGACGGGGAGGACAAGGATCCGCTGTGGATGCGGCTCGTCGGCGGGGTGTCGCCCGCGGGCGAGACCTGGATGTTCGTGGCGTTCTACCTGGCGTTCTTCGGCGTGCTGATCGGGCGGCGCTGGACGCGCGGCGACTGGAGCCCGGCGCTGGTGGCGGGCGCCGTCGTGCTGGGGGTGGGCGCTCTGCTGTCGGGCGCGCTGCTCGCCGGGCGCGTCACCCTGGACCGCATCCCGTTCGGCGTCGTGCTGCCCGACCAGGTCGCCGTGAAGGACGGCGCCGACGTCAACTACCGGACCAGCTTCGAGGCGCACGCCGGCCTGCGCGTGCGGATCGTCGACCGCGATCAGGACTGGCTGCGCGTCCGCCTCGCCAACGGCCTCGAAGGCTGGGTGCGAGGGCAGGACATCGGCCGCATCTAGCGGAGCGCCCCGATGCGTCCGCCGCGTGGGCGGGTTATAAAGGCGGCGTGGGCGAGCCGCACTACGAGAAGCACGTCTTCATCTGCGTGAACCGGCGCGACCCCGGCAATCCCAAGGGGAGCTGCGCCGAGAAGGGCAGCGAGGCGGTGCGCGACGAGTTCAAGCGCCAGCTGCACGAGCGCGGGGTCAAGGGACGCATGCGCGCCAACGCGGCCGGCTGCCTCGACCAGTGCGCGCGCGGCGTGACGGTGGTGGTCTACCCCGAGCAGATCTGGTACGGGGGCGTGAAGGTCGACGACGTGCGGGAGATCATCGAACAACACCTGATCGGCGGCGTTCCGGTCGAACGCCTGCGCATGAAGTGAGGCCCGAGATAGAATCGCGCGCAGTTTTGGCCGCTCCCGCTCCCCCTGCTTCCGCGCCGCCCCTGCCCGCGACCTGGACCGTGCTGGACGTGGTGCGCTGGACGACGGCCCGCTTCGCGGAGCGCGGCCTGGGGTCGCCGCGCCTCGACGCCGAGCTGCTGGTGGCGCACGTGCTGTCGCTGCCGCGCGTGCAGCTCTACGTGCAGTTCGAGCGCGTGCTGTCACCCGAGGAGCTGGCGGCGCTGCGCGCGCTGATCAAGCGACGCCAGGGGGGCGAATCGGTCGCCTACCTGACCGGCCGCAAGGAGTTCTGGAAGCTGGAGTTCGCGGTCGACGCGCGCGTGCTGGTGCCGCGCCCCGACACCGAGACCCTGGTCGAGGAGGCGCTATCTCGCCTAGGCGCGCCCGACGAGGAACAAGCAGAAGCCGCCCCGGAACAAGCGGAAGCCGCCCCGGAACAAGCGGAAGCCGCCGGGGAAAAAGCGGAAGCCGCCGGGGAACAAGCGGAAGCCCCCGGGGAACAAGCGGAAGCCGCCGGGGAACAAGGGGAAAACGCCGCGAAGAATGCGGAAGACGCCGAAGAAGCGGAAGCCGCCGGGGCCGCTGAGGCGCCTCCGATCCCCTCGCCCCGCGAAGCGGGGAGAGGGTTAGGGAGAGGGGCCCCCCGCATCGCCGACGTCGGCACCGGCTCGGGCGCGCTCGCCATCACCCTGGCCAAGCTGCGTCCGGGCGCGGTGGTGGTCGCCAGCGACGCGTCCGCGCCGGCGCTGGAGGTGGCGCGCGCGAACGCCGAGCGGCACGGCGCGGCCGTGACATTCGTGGAGGGCGATCTCGGCGCGCCGCTGGCGGCGCACGCGCCGTTCTCGCTGATCGTCGCCAACCTCCCCTACATCCCGACGGGCGAGCTGGCGTCGCTCCCCGCCGACGTGCGCAGCGAGCCGGCCTCGGCGCTGGACGGCGGCGCTGACGGCCTGGAGCTGGTGCGCCGGCTCGTCGCGGAGGCGCCGGCGCTGCTGGCGGCGGGCGGCGTGCTCGCGCTCGAGATCGGCGACGGGCAGGCCGCCGCGACGCGCGCGCTGCTCGAGGCCGCCGGGTTCACCGATGTCCAGGCCCGCCGCGATCTGGCCGGCACCGAGCGCGTCGTCTCGGGGACGAAGCGGTGAGGACGAACCCGTGAGCACGAAGCCGTGAGGAGGAAGCCATAACCACCACCGCCGCCGCCTCTCCCGCCGCCGCGCCGCCCACCGAATCCGCCGCCAAGACGGTCGGGCGCGGCGTGATGTTCATCGGCTTCGCGAAGATCTATTTCATGATCAGCGGGTCGATCCAGCGCCTGCTGCTCAACAACATCCTCGGCGCCGCCAACCTCGGCGACTTCGCCATCGTCAACAGCTTCGTCTCCATCATCAACAACACGGTCGTGCAGGGGACGATCCAGGGCGTCTCCAAGCCGACCGCCGAGGACGACGCCCGCGCCGGCGCGGTCCAGCGCGCGGGCGTACGCCTGCAGGCGGGGCTGGGGCTGCTGCTGGCGCTGGTGGTGCTGGGCGGCTCGGGGATGCTGTCGGCGTTCTGGAAGGCGCCGCGCCTGGCCGGCTACTTCCGCATCGCCGCGCTGATCCCGTTCCTGTACGCCGTCTACTCGGTGTTCGTCGGGTCGGCCAACGGCCTGCGCCGGTTCCGCACGCAGGCGAGCTTCGACGTCGGCTTCTCGACGGTGAAGACCATCCTGCTGATCGCGCTCGCCTACATCTGGAGCGTCACCGGCGCGTTCGTCGGCTTCGTGGCGGCGGCCGCGTTCATCACCGTCGTGGCGGCGCGGGTGATGCGCCTGCCGGCGGGGGGCCAGCCGTTCCCGATGCGCCGGATCGCCAGCTTCATGGGCGCGGTCGTCGCCTACACGGCGCTGCTGAACCTGGCGCTCAACTCGGACCTGCTGCTGCTGCGCCGGTTCGCGCTGTCCGCGCCCGGGGTCGACGCCGTGGCGGCCGCCGCGATGGCGGGCAACTACGAGGCGCTGCGCACGTTCGCGATCCTGCCGTACCAGGCGCTGCTGGTGGTGACGTTCGTGATCTTTCCGCTGGTATCGCGCGCGACGTTCGCCGCCGATCGCGAGGCGACCCGCGCCTACGTCTCGCAGACCATGCGCTACGCGATGATCCTGGCGGGCCTGATGGGGATCGTGCTGGCGGCGCGGCCCTCGGCGCTGTTCGGCACCATCTACAAGCCCGAGCTGCGGGCGGGCGCCGACGCGCTGCCGATCCTGGCGGCCGGGCAGTGCTGCCTGGCGCTGCTGTCGGTCGCCTGCTCGATCCTGAACGCGGCCGGCCGCACGCGGGCGCCGCTGCTGCTGATGACCATGACGCTGGCGATCGGGGCGGCCGGGATCGCGATCTTCGTCCCGCACGCCGCGCCCGGAACGCCGATGCTGATCACCGCCGCGACCGCCACCGCCGTCGCGACGGCGTCCGGCCTGGTGGTGGCGCTGGTGGTGCTGCGGGCGCAGCTCGGGGGGATGCCGCCCGTCGGGACCATGGCGCGGGTGGTGCTGGCGCTGGCGGGCGCGGTGATCGCCGCGCGCTTCGTCCCGGTCCACGGCAAGCTGCTCGGGTTCGCGGTGATGGCGATGGTCGGCATCGCCTATCTCGCCATCCTGATCGTCACCCGCGAGTTCGGGCCCGAGGACCGGGCGAAGTTCGCCAAGGTCTTCCGGCGCTGAGCGAGCTCAGCGGCCGCCGCTCGGACGGTTCAGCTTCTCGTCGACCTCGCGGAAGCGATCGGCGAGCGCCAGCACGAACCGCCCCAGCCAGGTGGTCGGCCCCAGCCGCTCCTCGATCAGCGCGCGCGTGACGATCTTGACCGTCACCTCGTCGACCGCCGTCACCGTCGCGGTGCGCGCGGTGCGCGACAGGATGGCGGTCTCGCCGAACACGTCACCCGGCCCGAGCCGGCTCAGCTCACGCTGCTCGCGCCCCGCGCCGGGCTCGCGCTTGCGCACGCTGCAGTGGCCGGCGGTGATGATGTACGCCTCCTCGCCCGGATCGCCCTCGCGCACGATGACGGCGCCGGCGGCGAACGCGCGCGACGGAAAGTGCAGGCCCACGTTCAGGAAGCCGCGCACCTCTTGCTGCAGCTCCACGGCGCTGCCGTGGCGGTGCTCGGGGACAGGCGCCATCGCCTTGCGGATGATCCGGCATAGCGCGGGAAAGCTGCGGCCACGCTCCGTGTGCTCCGGATCGACGAACAGGCCGGTCCGGGCCCGGGTCAGGATCTCGCTCTCGGTGCTGCCCGCGAACGGCGGCTGCCCGGTCACCACGAAGTAGAGCAGCGCCCCCAGGCCGAACACGTCGGTGCGATCGCCGATGGCGGGCAGCATCCCCTTGGCCTGCTCCGGCGCCATGAACGCCGGCGTGCCGCGCACGCCCGAGCGCGTGTGGCGCTCGGCCGACACCGACACCGGGTGCTCGGCGTCCTCCGCCGGGATCAGCGAGGCGACGCCCCAGTCGACCAGATAGACCTCGCCGAACGCCCCGACCATCACGTTCTCGGGCTTGATGTCGCCGTGGACGACGCCCCGGCTGTGCGCGAAGGCGACCGCGTCGCAGACACGCAGGAAGACGTTGAGCACGCCGTCGAACCCGTCCGCGTCGTCGGGCAGGCCGGCGCGGCCGGCCAGCACCTGTTGCAGGGTCTGGCCCCGGATCAGACGCATCGAGAAGCTGGCGCGCCCGTCGACCATCGCCAGCTCGTGGATCGGGATGATGTTCGGGTGCTCGAGCTGGGCGGTGATCTCCGCCTCCTGCACGAAGTCCCGCTGCGCGCGCGGGTTGCCCGCCAGCTCCGGGACCAGGGTCTTGATGGCGACGCGCCGGCGCAGGCTGGGGTCGTACATCCGGCGCACCGTCGCCGTCCCGCCCGCGCCGATCTCGCCTTCGTCGACCAGCGACATGACGACCCCGAACCTCGGTTAGGGCGCTTGCGCGGGCGCCGACGCCGCCGGCGGCGTTCCGGGCGCGTTCGGCGCGTTCTTCTTGGCGAGCACGACGATCGCGCCGAGCAGGATGATCCCGATCACCGCGCCGATCAGGAAGTTACGTCCCTTCTTCGGGCGGTGCGCGCGCACCGCCACCGAACGGGTCGGGGGCGGCTCCAGCGTCGCCGACAGCGCCTCGGGCGGCAGCGCCTCCGGGCCGGGCGTCGGCTCCAGCACCGACGCCAGCGTCTCGGGCCCCGGCGTCTGGTCCATCGGGTCGGGGGGGCCGACCGGTGGGCGGACTTGCGCCGGCGTCGGCACGCGATGGGCGCCCGCGCGCCGCTGGCTGGGTGGCGGCACGATCGGCACCACGTCCCGGCTGGTCTTGCGCGCCTCCATCGCGTCGACCTCGGCGATGCCGAACACCGGCGTCAGCCGCTCGTCGGCCCAACCGCGCGGATCGACGAAGTCGCCGTCGGAGGGCGGGGGCGGAATCGTCCCGGGGCGCGGGGCCAGCTCGTCGGCGGACAGCGGGCGGGCGCCGGCGGCCTCGTCCTCCTCTTCGACCGAGGTGAACTTCGCGATCTCGTCCTGCAAGAGGTGGTCGATGATGCTGGTCTTCGGCTTGCCCTCGCCGGACTGCATGCGCCGGTCTTCCAGGCACTGGCGCACCAGCTCGGCGATGTCGCGCGCGATCACCTTGAGGCCGCGCGAGTAGGCGTACTGCGCCAGCGAGTCCTGGATGTCGGTCGCGTTCTGGTAGCGGTCTTCCTTCCGCTTGGCGAGCGCCTTGCGGACGATGTCCTCCAGCTCCGGCTCGACCTGGGGGTTCTGCGGCTTGATCGGCGGGATCTTCGCGTTGCGAACCAGCTCGACCGTCTGGTAGTCGGTCTCCCCGTAGAACAGCCGCTTCCCCGTCAGCAGCTCGTAGAGCAGGATGCCGACCGCGAAGATGTCGGCGCGGTGGTCGACCTCCTCGCCACGCGCCGCCTCGGGCGACAGGTAGCTCATCTTGCCCTTCACGACGCCGGGGTCGGTGATCTCGACCTGGCTGGTCGCCTTGGCGAGGCCGAAGTCCACCACCTTCACCTCGCCCTGCTTCGAGATCAGGACGTTGGGCGGCGAGATGTCGCGGTGGACGATCCCGAACGGCGTGTTCGTTTCGGGGTTCATCAGCTCATGCGCGTAGGCCAGGCCCTTGCACATCTCGAGGATCATGTAGAGCCCGTGCGCGATCGGGACGCGCCGGTTGATGCGGCGGCGCCATTCGAGCAGCGCCTTCAGGTCGACGCCGTCGACGTACTCCATGACGATGAAGTACGTCTCGTCCGTATGACCGATGTCGAACACCTGGACGATGTTGGCGTGCTGGAGCGCGAGCGACAGCCGCGCCTCGTCCAGGAACATCGCCACGAACTTCTTGTTCTTCGTGAGCGACGGCAGGATGCGCTTGATGGCGATGTTCTTCTTGAACCCGCGCATCGACTCCGCGACGCCGCGGAACACCTCGGCCATACCGCCGGCGGCGACGCGCTCGGTGATGCGATATCGACTATCGGCCATCGTTCACCGGTACCGCCGCGACGATATGACGAAAGCGGCAGTGCGGCAACGAATGGATTGGCGCGCCACCGATGTGGCCCGGACGGCCGGGCTGGACCGCAGCCCCGGCCTCTTCACCGGGCCGGCGTCGCAGGTGGGGCAAGTGGGGGCAAGTCGGGCGAGCGGGGCAAGTGTGGCGAGCGCCGCGAGTGTGGCGAGCGTGGATTGCAGCCCGCGCCTCACTCCTCGGCCGGCGCCTTGACTTCCGCCTCGCCGCCGTCGCCGAGCTCGGCGAAGCCGCCGGCGCGCCCGGCCTGCTCGGTCGCCTGCTCCTCGCGCTCGCTCTGCTCCTTGCACTCGATGCACAGCGTCGTCACGGGACGCGCCAGCAGCCTCCGGAAGGAGATCGCCTCGCCGCAGTCCTCGCAGACGTCGATCTCGTCGGCTTCCAGCCGGGCGATCTGCTTGTTGATCTTTCCGAGCAGGAACTTCTCACGGTCGTGCAGGCGCATCTCGGTCGAGAACAGCTCTTCCTCCATCGACTCGTCGATCGAATCACGTCCGATGTTGCGCTCGTGGTTCATCGAGTACGAGAGCGCGCTCTCGCCCTTCTTCGACAGGCGGCGCAGCTCCTCGGCGAGCACGGCGCGAATCTGATTTTTCTCTTTCTGATTCAGCATCGAAACGTCCTCATGACTTCGGGTAACTCTAACGACGGATCCGAAATGGTAAAGTCCAGCGAACTCGTAGTCGTCCAGACTCGACCGTCGCTCACGAAAGCTTTAACGGTCCCCGTACGGGTCTTTGCAGCGCCTGCGGACTACGAGGCCTTCTTCTCGCGCACGAGCTGCGGGCGGCTTCGTGAGACCACGACGTCGCGGGTGACGACGCATTCGCTGACGCCACTCAGCGACGGGATCTCATACATCACGTCCAGCATCACCTCTTCGAGGATCGCGCGCAGGCCGCGCGCGCCGGACTTGCGGCGGGTGGCCTCCTCGGCCACGCCCTGCAGGGCGTCCTCGCTGAAGCGCAGCTTCACGCCTTCCATCTCGAACAGCCGCTCGTACTGCTTCGCGAGCGCGTTCTTCGGCTTCCAGAGGATCTCGACCAGCATGTCGACGTCCAGATCGTCGGCGGCGACGATGATCGGCAGCCGGCCCATGAACTCCGGGATCATGCCGAACTTGATCATGTCCTCGGTGCGGGCGAGCGCGCGCAGGGAGTTCTTCGATTCGTCGCCCTTGCCGATGTGCGCGCCGAAGCCGAGGCCCCGCTCGCCGACGCGGCGGCGGACGATCTCCTCGACGCCGTTGAACGCGCCGGTGCAGACGAACAGGATGTCGGTCGTGTCGACCTGGATCAACTCCTGCTGCGGCCGGTTGCGCGCGCCGTCCGGCGTGATCGACGCCTGCGTGCCTTCGAGAATCTTGAGCAGCGCCTGCTGAACGCCTTCGCCCGACACGTCACGCGTGACGGACGGTCCGCCGCCCTTGCGCGCGATCTTGTCGATCTCGTCGATACAGACGATGCCGCGGCTGGCCTTCTCCGGATCGTTGCCCGCGTTCCGGTACAGCGCCTTGATGACGCTGTCGACGTCCTCGCCGACATAGCCGGCTTCGGTCAGCGTCGTCGCGTCCGCCATCGCGAACGGAACGTCCAGCTTCTTCGCCAGCGTCTGCACGAGCAGCGTCTTCCCGCAGCCGGTCGGCCCGAGCAGGAGGATGTTGCCCTTCTGAATCTCGACCTCACCGGCTTTGCCGTGCTGGCCGATGCGCTTGTAGTGATTGTGCACCGCGACGGACAGCGCCTTCTTCGCGCGGTCCTGGCCGATGA
>DATBHU010000142.1:0-3014 GCA_036557265.1 Polyangia bacterium | reverse complement strand
GCTGGTCCCCGCTGTGTCTTGCATGGCCCGCGGGAGCCAGAAGACCACCGGCCCTCCACTGCAACAATCAGGGGTGGCCCTTGTTCCCCGGCTCTCCTGGTTCACGCCGGGTCGGGACCGCCCGTCCGGCCGCCCCGCCGTCCCGCTCCAGGTTCCTAGAAGAACAGGTTCCCGGCGCCGAGATTGAAGGTGACGTTGGCGCCGATCTGGTCGCGGGCGTTCTCGACGCGCGAGATGGCGTTCGAGATGTGGCCGCCGCGCGACGACGCCGGCGACGCGATGGCCGTCGCGATCTCCGCCTTCGCCAGGCCGATGCGGTCGACCGCGACCGGGTAGAACGGCTGCGCGACCTTGCCGGTGGCCAGCACGTCGTGCGCGTCGTTCAGCTCGGCGTCGGCCAGCTGCATCAGCTTGATCTGCAGGTCGACGCGCGTGTCGCCGAAGCGGTTGAACAGCGTCATGGCGGCGCGCAGGCGCTGCTTGGCGATGTCCAGGTTGAACGCGACGTTCAGCGCGCGCAGGAAGCGGCCGATCGCGAAGCCTTCGTCGCCGGTGAAGGTGATGGGCTGGCCGCCGAAGCGCGCCCGCAGATCCAGATCGGCGGGCGAGCCGACGAACTGCTCGATGTAGAAGAACACCGCGTCCTCGATGTCGCTGCCGGTGAAGAAGATGTTGATGAAGTTGTTGTGGAAGAACGGGCCGGTGTCCGCCGCCTCGACCAGCGGCGGCGTGTTGAAGGTCCCGTTGCCGAACGAGTCGAGCACGCCGTCGCGATCGGCGTCGAAGTTCGGCTGCGTCAGCCCCTTGCCGCCGAAGCCGCCGTCGAACAGCGCGACGCCGTTGAAGATCGGGTTGAAGTTGGCGGTGGCGGTGAAGCGGGTGCCGGTGTCGAAGTTCCGGTTCTTGCCGGTGTCCTGCGACTTCGCGCCGGCGTTGAAGTGGCAGACGTTGCAGCGGCCGCGCATCGGGTCCATGAACGCCTGCTTGCCGAGGTTCGCGGTCGCGTCGAACAGGTTGACCTGCGTCAGATCCAGCTCGTTGGTGCGCCCGAGCCCCTGCTGGAAGGCCAGCACCAGGTCCAGCTCCTGCGACGTCGGGTTGCGGAAGTCGGCGCCGACGACGCGGCTGAGGCTCCGGGTGTAGTGCTGCGTCACCGCGCCGGTCAGGAACGACCGCAGCGAGCCGTTGTCGGGGGCGCCGTCGCCGCTCCAGCCGGTGCGCTCGATGGGCGGGATCGTCGTGCCGTCGCCGGTGTCGGCGGCGATGCTGGTCGCCATCGACAGCACGTGCGGAACGCCGCGCAGCACGAACTTGTGCGTCGCGTCCTGGAAGTCGTCGACGTTCTCGAGGATCACGCCGTTCTGGAACAGGCGATCGCCGACCTCGAGGTTCGCGAGGGCCGGGTTGGTCTCGAACACGAACAGCGGATCGCTCGGGTTGCTGGTGTGCAGGTTGCCGACGAAGGCGGGATCGATCGTCGTGTTGTTGCTGGCCGGGTGGCAGGTGCCGCAGGTGCGGCCGTTGCCGCCGAACGTCTCGTTGAAGAAGATGTCCGCGCCGGCGCACACCTGCTGCGTCGCCAGGCCGGTCACCACGCGCGGATCCTGCGCGCAGGCGGCCAGCCGATCCGCCGCCGTCAGCGCGGCCGCCTGCGTCTGGACGGCGCCGCCCGGCGTCGCGGGCGGCGGGCCTTCGCACGCCGCCAGCAGCGCGGCGGCCGTCATCGAAGCGAACAGGGAAGAACCGACCTTCACGGATGCCATGGCATTCTCCTTTGTGGCGGATTGCCGGCGTGAGGCGGCAGCCCGCGCCCCCCGGTGGCAAGCGCTGTGCCCGTTCCCGCGTCGCGAAAACGCGCGGCGGCGACAGCGGCGAGTGGCGCCCCAGGCCACCGGCGGCTCCGGATATTGCTGCCGGCGCGTGTGGCGCGCGCGTCCACAGTGGACGGCGCGTCCACTTGTGCAAGCATGGGGGCGTGCAACCCCTGCGCGACGGCCTGCTGTTCGGCGCGACGGCGCTCGCCGGCGCCGTCAACGCCATCGCGGGCGGCGGCACGCTGCTGTCGTTTCCGGCCGGGCTGGCGTGGGGCCTGTCGTCACCGGTCGCCAACGCGACCAACGCGCTGGCGATGTGCCCGGGCGCGCTCGCGTCGGCGTGGGCCTACCGGCGCGAGCTGGGCGCGCGCCGGCGGCTGGGAGCGCTGCTGGCGGCGCCGACCATCGTCGGCGCGGCGCTCGGCGCCACATTGATGAGGCGGACGCCGGTGCGGACGTTCGACGCGATCGTGCCGGTGCTGGTGTTCGCGGCCACGCTGGCGCTGCTGCTGCAGGGGGCCCTGACCCGCGGGCGGCGGGACGACGGTGCGCCGGCGCCGCCGTCGCGCGCGCGCACGGCCGCGATCGTCGCCGCCCAGCTTCTGGTCGGCGTCTACGGCGGCTACTTCGGCGCGGCCATGGGGATCGTCATGCTGGCGCTGCTGTCGCTGCTGCCGGGCGACATCCACGGCCGCGTCGCCGTGAAGAACCTGCTCTCCGCCAGCGCGAACGGTGTCGCGTCGATTTACTTCGCCGCGGCGGGCCTCATCGACGCGCACGCGGCGCTGATCATGGTCCCCGCCGCGGTCGTGGGCGGGTTCGCGGGCGGGCTGGCCGCGCGCCGCGCGTCGCCGCGAGCCGTGCGCGCCGCCGTGGTCGCGATCGGCCTGGGCGTCTCGGCGCTGCTGGCCTATCGCGCGCTGGCGTCGCGGCTACTGTAGCCACTGCGCGACGCCACCGTGGTGCGAGCAGGCACCGGCGTGGTGCACGCTGTACGAGATCGAGTTGTCCTTGCACCGCGCGGTCGGCTGCCCCGCCTGGGGCGTCCCGCCCGACGAGCTCGGCCGCGGCGACGCCGGCGCCGCGCGCCCCTGCGTCGTGGACGGCGCGGGCGCGCCGGCGGGCGGCGCCATCTCGCTGGCCGCTCCGCCCGCGGCGACGCCGCCGTGGTGCGAGCAAGCGCCCTTGCCGCCCTTCGAC
>DATBHU010000141.1:0-3229 GCA_036557265.1 Polyangia bacterium | reverse complement strand
TGTCGATGGAGATCCGCGACGGCACCCTGTCCGCCAAGCTGCTGCGCCCGATTCACCCGCTCTACTCCTACGCGGCGGATCACCTCTCGGCGGTGCCGATGCGCGTCGTCATCGTGTCGCCCATCGTCGTCGCGCTGATCGCCACCTCCTGGCCGCGGCTCTTCCGCCACGATCCGCGGCTGGCGGTGATCTTCGTGGCGTCGATGGTCGGCGCCTGGCTGCTGATGTTCTTCTCGATGGTGCTGCTGGGCGCGCTGGCCTTCTACGTCGACAGCGCGATGGGCGTGTTCGAGCTCTGGATCGGCGTCTACGGCATCTTCTCGGGCTACATGATGCCGCTCGAGGTGCTCCCCGGATGGGCCGCCAAGCTGGCGGACGTCCTGCCGTTCCGCTTCATGCTCGCCTATCCGGTCGAGACGCTGGTCGGGCTGCTGACGCCCGGGCAGGCGCTGCGCCAGCTCGGGGCGCAGTGGCTGTACCTGGCCGTGATCGGCGTGGCCGCGCTGCGCGTCTGGCGGGCGGGCGTCCGCCGCTTCGCGGCCTTCGGAGGGTGAGCGGAGAGATGGCGGCCGCGACGCGCACACCGCTCGCCTTCGTGGCCCGCTACGCGGGCCTGTTCGGCACCCAGCTGCGCATGTCGTCGCTGGCGGCGATGCAGTACCGCGTCGACTTCGTCACGCGCGGCCTGGTCGCGTTCCTGTGGTCGGCACTGACCCTGATCCCGCTGCTGGTCGTGTTCCGCGTGCGCGAGCAGGTCGCGGGCTGGTCGTTCGGCGAGGCGCTGGTCGTCACCGGCTGGTTCACCTTGCTGCGCGCGGTGCTGGAGGGCGCCGTCAGCCCCAGCCTGACCGCGGTCGTCGAGCACGTGCGCAAGGGGACGCTCGACTTCATCCTGCTGAAGCCCGCCGACGCGCAGTTCCTGGTGTCGACCGCCAAGTTCGAACCGTGGCGGGTCGTCGACGTCGCGGGCGCGCTGGTCATCTTCGGCTACGCGTTCGTGAAGCTGGGACGCCTGCCGTCGCTGGCGCACGTCGCGGCGGCGCTCGTCTTCCTCGCGCTCGCGATCGTGATCCTCTATTCGATCTGGATCCTGGTGGTGAGCGCCGCGTTCTGGGTGGTGAAGGTCGACAACCTGTCGTACCTGTTCGGCTCGCTGTTCGACGTCGGCCGCTGGCCGATCGACGTCCTGCGCGGCGTCTGGCGCGGCACGCTGCTGGTGATGTTCACGGTCGTCTTCCCGGTGGCGCTGATGACCACCTATCCGGCGCGCGCGCTGCTCGGCCGGCTGGATCTGAAAGCCGCGGCGCTGGCGCTGGCCGGCGGGCTGGCGTTCGCGGTCGTCTCGCGTCGGGTCTGGCGGCGCGCGCTGGCGATGTACACGTCGGCGAGCAGCTGATTTCCCGCACGAAACGTCGTTTTTCGATCTTCGTGTGAGCCGTTTTTCGATCGGGTGTTTCGCGGGCGTTTGCCGTCCGGAGCGCTTGCGCGGCCCGGAGGCGGAGCGCATCCTCCGCGTGTCGCGCTGGCTGGAGGTCGTCGATGCGGCACGCTGAACTGCGATCGAAGCGCTCGCCCTGGATCATCGCCCTGGCCGCGGCCGCCCTCGGCGGCGCGTGTGGCGGCGGCGCGAACGGGACGGGCGGTCGCGGTGGCGCGGGCGGCGGCGCCGGCAACGCAGGCACGGCGGGTTCCGCGGGCACGGCCGGGACCGGCGGCAGCGGCGGTGCGTCCGGCACCGCCGGCGGCGGCGCTGCTGGAACCACGGCGGGCACGGCCGGCGCGGGCACCGGCGGCGTGAGCGCGGGCAGCGGCGGCGGTGGTCGTGGCGGCAGCGCGGGCGGTGGCGCGAGCGGTGGCGGCAACGGCGGCAGCGCCGCGGGCAACGGTGGCAACGCCGGCAACAGCGGCCGCGGCGGCAGCGCCGGCTCGTCCGCCAATCTCGGAAGCTGGGACCTGCTCGCGCCGATGCCGGGCGGCGCGCGCCAGGAGTTCAACGTCGCGGCCGTGAAGGGGATCGTCTACGCGATCGGCGCGTTCGGCACCGGCACCGACGCCCACCGCGTCGAGGCGTACGACCCGGCGACCAACACCTGGACCACCAAGGCGTCGATCCCGTTCGCCGCCGATCACCCGAACGTCGCCGCCACCGCGGACAAGCTCTACATCCTGGGCGAGGTCGGCGCGCAGAACAGCGCCGAGTACGATCCCGCCACCGACACCTGGACGATGAAGGCGCCGATCCCGACCCAGCGCGCCGCCTCCACGACCGCCGCGATCGGGACCAAGATCTACGTCGCGGGCGGCGCGATGGGATCGAACGGCGCCAGCTTCGGCCCGACGGTGCGCGACTTCGCCGTCTACGACACCACGACCAACAGCTGGGAGACGCTGGATCCCATCCCGCTGCCGGGCCGGAACCACGCGCCCGGCGCCGCCGTCGCCGGCATCTTCTACATCATCGGCGGCCGGACCAACGGCCCGACCGACGGCCTTCAGAACCGCGTCGACGCCTACGACCCCGCCACCCGCCAGTGGACGTTGAAGGCGCCGATGCCCGTGGCGCGCGGCGGCTGCATGGGCGGCGTCGTCAACGGCCAGATCGTCATCGTCGGCGGCGAGGGCAACGCCCGCGACATCAACATCAACGGCGTCTTCCCCGACACCGACG
Source organism: Polyangia bacterium (assembly GCA_036557265.1). GTDB lineage: Bacteria > Myxococcota_A > Polyangia > Fen-1088 > Fen-1088 > JADGRB01. The sequence continues at coordinate 561 of DATBHU010000141.1, read as the reverse complement.
TCTACGATCCCATCGCCGACAGCTGGCGCGTGATGGCGCCCATGCGCACGCCCCGCCACGGCACCGGCGCGGCCGGCGTGGGCAACAAGCTCTACGTCCCGGGCGGCGCGACCGCGCAGGGAGGCGGCACCGCGATCGCGATCCTGGAGGCGTTCACGCTGCCGTAGCGCCGTCCCGCCCTCACATGCAGGCGCCGTTGACCGGCGGCAGCAGCCTGCACGTGTACGTCGACGAGGCGCACTCCAACCCGGGGACGCAGCCGACACCGTTCGCCCCGCCGCACGGTTGGCCCAGCTTCGCCGCTGCGACGCAGGTCGTCCCGTCGCACGTCGCGTAGCCGACGCAGCTCTGCGAGCCCAGGACGCAGCTCGCGCCCGCCGCCACCCTACGCGTGCAGATCCCGGTCGTCATCCCTTCGCAGTGGTCGCGCAGGTCGTCGCACGACGCGCTGTCGACCCAGACGTTGCACGGCCCGCCCGAGGCGGCGGGGGCCCGACAGGTTCCCGCGTTCGTGGCCGGATCGATGTCGCAGTACATCGGCGCCGCGCAGGAGATCCCCAC
>DATBHU010000140.1:0-6900 GCA_036557265.1 Polyangia bacterium | reverse complement strand
GATGGACGACGGAAAGAAGCTGTCGTCATCGGGTTTCGAGCAGCGGCAATCGGGGTACGTGTTCGGCGAGAACGACAACAACGTTCGCGCTGGGACGAACGCGCCGAAGACGTTGACCTACGACACGTTCGTGATTGCGGGCGACGGAACGATCAGCCCGGAGCCGGTGTCGTCGTACGAGGCGACGAACGATCACGTGACGGGAGTGAACAAGCGGAGCGCGGTGGCGCTGTTCGGAGCGACGCAGTCGGGGACGCGGCGGTTCATCGACCGGCTGGTGACGCAGGCGTTCCAGGTGAGCCAGCCGACGTTCGTGCTGTCGAGCACCAGCGCGCTGACGGCGCTGGCCGCGGTTGACGGCGGGATCACGGCGACGACGCGATCGGCGGCGCTGCTGGCGCTGGACGCGCTCCGGACCCAGAGCCCGGCGCTGCGCCTGCAGGTCCAGGTTTCTGCGAGTCACGAACTGGCCTGAGCGTTCGGGCGATAGGGTTCGGTGATATCGTGGCCACGCGGCTATGCGTGGACGTTGTGTCGACCTCGGGGTCTCGGCGGGCTGGCTCGGGGCGGGACTGATCGGCCTTGCGCTGCTCGGCGGGTGTGAAAAGAGCGGCGCGAGGAGCGACGCCGGAGGTGGAAGCGGCGCAGGTGGCATCGGCGCGGGTGGCGCGGGCGGGTCTGCTGGAGCAGATGCCGCGATGCCGGACGTGGCGGGCTCCGGCGGCGGCGGCTCCGGTGGCGCGAACAGCGACGGCTCGTCTCCCGATCGGCCACCCGACGCACCAGTGCCGGACGCGTCTGGCGACGTCTCGCACGACGGTGCGCGCTCGACACCCAAGCTGACCTGGACGCTGATGGTGTCAGGCTGGGACGCGGATTTCATCTCGGGGGCGGCGAACGGCGAGATCTGGAGCGCCTCGAAACCGTCGTCGGTGCTGCAGGTCGGCGCCGACGGGACGAAGTCGACATCGAGCCTGGCGCTGCTCAACAGCGCGTACGTCACCGGCCTGTGGGTCGCCGGCCCCGGCAACGCTTACGCGTCCGCGTACGCGAACGTCGTGCTGCACTGGGACGGAAGCGGAAGCTGGAAACGCGACGTCATGAACAGCGGAACGATCTTCAACTCGGTCTGGGGGGCGGGACCATCGGACGTCTACGCGGTCACCGATCTCGGCGTCTATCACTCGACGGGCGATGACAAGTGGGTGCTCCAGCCGATCACCCAGCCGACGCTGTCGGGCCTGGGCTGGCTCACCGGGACAGGGCCGACCGATCTCTGGCTGGCGGGCGACCATGGCGAGATGTTCCGGTCGACCGGTGACGGAACCTGGCGCCAGGAAATTGCGACGGGCGTCTACTACGTGAATCAGCTCTGGGCGGCCAGTCCGAGCGAAGCTTACTTCGTCACATACGGCTCCGTCATGCATCGCGCGCCCAGCACCGGCCGCTGGGCAGCAGAAACGACGCCGCTCGCAAGCAGCGACCTCATGTACGGCGTCTGGGGCTCCGGACCGAACGACGTCTACGTCGGCGCCGATCACAATCACCTGCTCCACTCCGTCGGGGACGGCTCGTGGGAGGACGAGGGCTTCGCACCCGGCGTCGCCAACGTCTCCATCAAAGCGATCTGGGGCCGCAGCGCCAGCGACGTCTACCTCGGCACGAGCAACGGCATCTATCACGGCGTTCCCTAGCGGCTCCCGCGCGGAGCGCGGGATTGCCGCTACCTGAAAAAACAATAGTCGCACACCGCGCCTTCGGCGCGGAGCGACTAGCGGGCGCGCCGCTCGGGCCCCTGGGGGAAACCCCAGTACCGCGCTCGGGAGGTGCCCCGTACAAAGAGATCAGTTCCCATGGCTGATCTCACCTTCTACTCATCGGTGCGGCGGGGCGCGGCGCTCGCCATCACGCGCGAAGACTTCAGTCAAGCGCCGACCAATCCGGACGACCTCGCGCACGCCCGTGTGAAGGTCGCGCTGGACTACGGCAACCAGGGCACCCAGCCGCACGTCGCGAACACGATCCTGCCGCTGGTCGGGCCGGGCGACATCGTCGGCCTCGACGGCCGCTGCGTCGTCCGGTCGTTCCCGCGTCCGGACGACAACGACGCGGAGGTGGAGTTCCTCTGCTACGTCGACTTCGACCAGGTCGACCTGCCGTGGCGGTACACGCCCACGCACTACACGCTGGACGATCTCACCGGGAAGAACGATCGCGTCCGGCCGTGGCTGACGCTGCTGGTGCTCGCCGAGGGGAGCGAGGTCACCGACGACGACGTTCGCGCGCCGACCGGCACCGAGAAGCTGCCGCAGCTGACGGTCCGCGACGGCAACCTTCTCCCCGACCTCAAAGATGCCTGGGCGTGGGCGCACGTCCAGGGGCAGCAGACCCAGGCCGACGCGGAGATCGCTGCCACCCTCAACGGTCGTCCCGGCGCGCTGATCGGCCGGCTCATGTCCCCGCGCGCGCTCGCGAAGACCACCGCCTACCGCGCCTTCCTGGTGCCGACCTTCATGCGCGGCGTGTTCGCCGGACAGGGGAAGGACCCGCAGAGCGACGAGGTGAAGAACACCGACGTCATCACCCAGGCCTGGGAGTTCCAGCCGACGACGTCGACCGTGCTGCCGGTCTACTACTCCTGGCGCTTCCAGACCGGCTCGGTCGCTTCGTTCCGCGAGGTGGCGCGCCAGCTGCGCCCGGCCGGCACGCTGCCGGACACCCTCGGGCAGCGCGACATCGACGTCGCCACGCCCGGATTCTTGCTCGCTTCGCCGACTGGCCCCACGCATCCGCCGATGAAGATGGGCGGGGCGTTGCAGACGACGGTGCAGGCGGGCCAGGGCGATCCGTCTGTCGACGGCGGCTGGGTGAATGGCCTCAGCGATTTCATCGCCTCCGGCATCCTGAACACGCAGGATCAGCCGCGCGTCGTGGCCCCGCCCCTCTACGGGCGCTGGTACGCCGCCGAGGATCACCTCGACAAGGTCACGCTGCCGCCGCCGGCGCCGCCCCCTCCCGCGCCGACGAACCCACCCTGGTTCTCCGCGCTCAACGAGGATCCGCGCCACCGCGTGGCCGCGGGCCTCGGCACCGAGGTGGTGCAGCGCGATCAGCAGGCGCTGATGGCCGCCGCCCTGGATCAGACCTCGCGCATCGTCGACAACGTCAACCGGGTGCGCAAGGTGATGCAGGCCGGTCGCGAGGTCTTCACCCGTTTGGTGACGCGTCACCTCGACGCCGGCGCGGCGTACTCGACGCTGCTGATCACGTCATTCCTCCACGGCAAGATCCTGAACTGCACGGGCGCCACGCCGCGGCCGACCATCGGCGGCATCTGGAAAGGGTCGCCCTTCGGCGGCATCCCGCACCCGTGGCGGCGCAGGTTCCCGTTCGACCCGACCCCGGTGATCGACAAGATCAACAACGGGGACTACAACCCGAACCCGGGCACGCCGCCCGGCACGCCGACACCCGACACGACGCTCGGGGGCACCGTCCCAGGCGGGCTGCCCGATCCCGGCGTCGGCACGATCATCTCGACGATGAGCGCCGACCAGCGCCTGTACTGGGGCGTCCTGATCTTCTGGGTCGCGCGGCGCCTGCTGTCGACGGAGGCGGGCAAGTACTGGTGGCTGCTGCGCCGGCTGCTGCGGCTCGGCCTGGATCTGATCCAGCTCGCGGCCACGCAGGGCGTCCAGGGCGTCCAGGCCGTCACTGTCCTGGAGAAGCTGCGCGCAGGCACGCTGTCGTCCGGGGACATCGCGGCGCTGCCGATCGTGTCGAACTTCGTGCTGGTGCAGCGCGATCCGGTCCTCGGCAACCCGGCCAGCTGGCCGACGCCGCGGGCCCCGTCGACCGGCGGCACCAACCCCCCGGACCTGGTCCTGTTCAAGCAGGCGGCGGGCGCGCTGTTCGACTACGTCAACGGCACGCCGGTGCTCGGTCCCGTCCAGACGAAGGTCAACGTCCCGAACCTGGTCAACTGCATCCTGACCTCGCTGTCGCCGACGCTGACGTTCGCGGCCGCCGAAAAGGCCCGTCACCAGCTGATCGGGAACATCACCTGGAACGCGGCGGACAAGCTGGAGCCGATCCTGGTGACGCCGCAGATCCAGTTCCCGGTCTGGTCGCTGCTTCGCGACGTCTCCCCGGAGTGGATCCTCCCCGGCGTCGGCGACCTGCCGCGCAACTCGGTCAGCCTGGTGACGACCAACCAGAAGTTCATCGAGGCGTTCATGGTGGGCCTGAACCACGAGATGAACCGCGAGCTCCTGTGGAACGGCTATCCGACCGATCAACGCGGGACCTTCTTCCAGCAGTTCTGGGACTTCCGCGGCTGGGTGGCGAAAGACGTCAGCGACCAGCGGACCGACGACAAGTTCGCCGACATCACGGAGGTGAAAGGCTGGAACCCGGCGACGGGCCTCGGCGCGCACAGCGGCCGGCCGAGCTCGGTCAACCTCGTGCTGCTGGTGCGCGGCGACGTGATCAAGCGCTACCCGAACGTCGTCGTCTACGCGAGCCCCGCGGTCGAGGTGGATCACGACAACCAACCGGGCGTGCTGAAGCTGGATGACGATCATCAGAGGCATCCGGTGTTCCAGGCGATCCTGACCGGAGACATCGCCTTCTACGGGTTCGAGATCAGCGCGGACGACGCGCGCGGGGCCGACGGGAGCAACGGCAACTTCGGCTACTTCTTCGTCCTGCAGGAGCACCCGGCGGAGCCGAAGTTCAACTTCAAGGGGTCCGCGAACAACGCCTCGCCGTCCGACTACCCGGATCCGAGCGATCCGAACGCCGTCGCGCCGACCGTCGCGGGACAAGTCGGAGCGAATGCCTTCGAGACGCCGACCCGCGTCGCGATCCACGGCAAGGACCTGCTGCCCCCGGCCTAAGGAGAACCACGACGATGTCCGTACCGCAGACACTGAAGGACGCACGCACCACGCTGGTGTCGAAGCGCGCCGACACCTCCAACGCGCTCTTCGACCGCGAGCTCGCCCGCCAGGCCCTGGATGAGGGCAAGCGCACGAACGCCCCGGATATCGCGCAGCTGGAGAGCGATCTCACGGACGCGCAGACCGCGCTGGACACCGCCCGGACGAACGAGGCGGCGGCGCGCACGGCGCTGAACGGCGCGATCAGGGACTGGCTCACCATCCCGGACACGACCACGCTGATGGAGGCCGACGCGGACTACGCGCGCATGGGCAATCTGAGCGCGCCCGTCACGATGTTCCCGGTGCGCCTCGAGACCCGCTTCGACATTCCGAACGCGGTGCTGCACGTGCGCATCTACCCGGACGAGATCCTGTCCGACATCCACGAGCGCGAGCTGACGGTCCAGGAGCAGACGCGCGGCCGCGCCTACTGGGACGGGCGCATTCCGGACCAGTTCGGAGACCTGCTCGAGAGCGTCCCGCTGTGGACCCAGCTCGTCAAGGATTTCGGTCAGCCGCGCGCCGCTTACATCGTCCGCGCCACGGAGACCGCGCCGTTTCCGCCGCCGCGCGCGACCGTACCCAGCCGCGCCGCCGAGGCCGTGCTGCCCGATCGTTTCGTGGCGGTCGCGTTCAGGGGCGGCGCGCAGATCAAGATGGCGAAGGGGCTGCCCATCCCCGAGCCGCTGACGCTGACCCCCGATCCGTCCGACGACACGCAGATGGACCCCACGACCCTGGTCGACGTCGCCGACTCGTTCCAGGTGCCGGCGTCGGTGGGGTGGACCGTCAACTACACCGAGGCGCTCAACAAGGGGATGGCGATCGACATCCCCCTCACCGGCGACGACCTGACGTTGGGGTTCGATCGGCTGGTCGTCTTCGGCGTGAAGACGTCGATGGAGCCCGAGGACGCCACCGACTTCATCGCCCAGATGTTCGACGGGCACCACTACTCGCGCGGTCTGGACCTGGTGCCGCAGGGGACCCCGACCAACAACGTCCCGGGGCGGACGACCCCGTTCACGATGGAGGAGCCGACGGGCGAGGTGAGCTTCGCGATCGAGCGGACGGACCCGTTCTCCACCGAGCCCACGTTCACCCCTGACTTCTTTTACCTGGGGAAGATCTTCGGCTTCCACAACGGGACCACCCCCTTCACGTTCCTGCGCGAGTCGTACAACCTGCGGCACGACATCTGGGACGGCATCCAGATGCGCCGCGTGCTCTGGTACTCGACGCTCGGGTACTTCATGAGCCAGATGATGAATCCGGAGCCGTTCCTGTACGGCACCTCGGGCGCGACCGCGATCTTCCCCGACACGCCGCAGAACCCGCTGATCACCAAAGCCAAGAACTTCTTCTACGACAACGTGTCCGCCCAGGGGCCGGCGCCTGCCTTCCGGGTGGGGGCGGTGCCGTACGGCGTCCTCCCGGCGATCGCCCTGTCGCGCATGGTCGCCCAGGTCAACGAGAACAACGACGCGATCAAGGTGATGTCGAAGCTGGTGCCCTACTGGAAGAACGCGGCCGCCCAGGTCCCGACCGTGCCGCGCGGCTCGGCCAATCCCGGCGTCGCCTTGATGAACGTGATCTCGCAGAAGCCGGGCTCGGACGGCGCCTACATCCGCAACAGCATCGGCCCGCAGACCACGCTCAACCTGCTGCAGATCATCCTTCAGGACTGGGGCGCCATGCTGAGCGCGATGGCGCAGCTCCCGGGCGGGACGCTCGCCAATCTCGGTCACTCGGACTGGGCGCCGGCGCGCATCTTCGGCCTGACGTTCATGAACGCGGTCACGCGGCACGCGGGGCCGATCGTCACCGGGCACGCGGACAAGGACCAGCTGGTCTCCGCGTTCCTGCCGCCGCGGACCACGAAACAAGGCCGCAACTACCTGTCGCTGCTCGGCGACAACCAGAGCGACACCTCCCAGATGTTGTTGCTGTCGGACGT
>DATBHU010000139.1:0-8204 GCA_036557265.1 Polyangia bacterium | reverse complement strand
TGACCCTTCCAGTCGCATGACCTTCTCCTCGCAGAAGATCGCGACATCGTGATCCCGTCGCCCCGCTCCCTCAACAAATCATTTCTCCACAGGAATTCCCGATCGATTTCGATCCCTTGGCCGTTAACCGATCGGCATTGGTTCTAGGCCTCGCGGCGGCCGCCGTGCGGCACACGGGGTCGCCAAATACGTCGTCGATCAACTGTCCGATTTCTTCCGCAGCCCGGGCATGCCGACGCCTAAAAGACGAGCACTTCGAACTGTGCCCTGGCAGCGGCCGTGTCTGTAATGGGCGGACATCGACCGAAAGAACCAACTGCTGACGGTGATGCGGAACGATTGGCGCGGCTCGATCGGCGCGCCGAAGCGCGCGGGCGGGACCGGAAGATTCCTCTCACGACCCGGGTGACTGCCGCCCTCAAGGCGATCCGTCACCTCAAGGGCAAGCTCGTGTTCTGTTGGGGCGACGGCTCGCGGTGGACGAACACCACCATGAGGGCGGGGATCAAGCGGCAGGAGAAGAGGGCGGGGATGCGCGTGACGGGCTAGCATGTTCTCCTGCATTCGTTCTGCTCGCATCTCGCGATGCGGGGCGCGCCGGCGATCGCCATCAAGGAGCTGGCCGGGCACTCGTCCATCGCAGTCACGAATCGGTACATGCACCTGGCGCCCGGTGGAGCCGCGCGGAATGCGATCGCGCCTGCTCGAGACTGGGCGACAGGTGGGCGACGGCGTAGAAAACTAGCCTAAGTAGTTGAAGTTTCGTTGGGTGAGCGACGGGGATTGAACCCGCAACCCTCGGAGCCACAGTCCGATGCTCTACCAATTGAGCTACGCCCACCGTATTGAGTTTTTTTGTTGCGCGCCCGGCAGGAGTCGAACCTGCGACCCGCGGCTTAGAAGGCCGCTGCTCTATCCAGCTGAGCTACGGGCGCATGCTTATTACAATTTACGTCAGCGCACCACGACTTTGCACGGTCCGGCTGTCGGGGCGCCTCAAGATTCTGACAACGAGGAGGTTCGCCGGCGCCGTCGCCGCCCGGCGGTGCGCAATCGGCCGTCGGTGGCACGTGCGTTGCTGCCCTGCGCGGGCGTGCGGATCGCAATCCTGGGATCGACGGTGCTGGCGCTGGCGGCGTGCAACATGGGGACGCTCGGCGACGGAAGAACTTACCAGGACACGTCGCCCGGGACCGTCACCCTTCGCCTCGATCTGTCGTCGACGCGGTCGTTTTGCGACCAGGTTCCGAACTGCGGGCCCACGGTCGCCCACGTCACCCTCGAGGACGCGACCGGGCGGCCGTTCCAGCTTTCGAGCGGCCTCTGCTCGTTCGATTGTTCCAACCAATGTCAGCCGCACGTTTGCCCGCCGGTGGCGATCCTGTGCATCCAGGGCGGCGGTTACGCGGTGACGCAGGTGCAGCAGACCTGGGACGGCATGTACTACGAGCCGGGCACGTGCGGGCTCGGCACCTCCTGCGTCAGCAAGCGCTTCGTGCCGCCGGGACGCTACACGGCGCACTTCTGCGTCACGCCGGGAACGGTCAGCGGGGTCCAGGGCGACGTCACCGCCCCGCCGGCGACCTGCACCGCGACTGGACCCGAGGAGTGCGTCGACGTCCCCTTCGAGCTCCCGGGCCCGCCGGTCGTCGAGGCGACGCTGCCCGACACCGCGCAGTGAGCGTAGCTACGGCCCGACGACCTTGCAGGCGCCCGCCTCGCACACCTCGTCGGCGCCGCAGCCCGCGTAGGAGACGCCGTCCGTCGTGCAGGCGACCTGCGCGGTCCAGAACGGCAGGTGGTTGGTCTCGGTGATGTCCTGGAACGGCAGCCAGAACGGCGGCAGCGACGGGTCGCCGCCCGGCTCGACGGCGCGCAGATCGATCGCCGCCATCCAGAGCTGGGCGCGGTGCACGCCCGACGGGCCGGTGTTCACCAGCGCGAAGCCGTAGTCGATCTTCGAGCTGAACGTCACGAACAGCAGCTGGTCGTTGGCCTGCGAGAACGGGCTCAGCTTCGGCCAGGTCGACGACACCGACGTCCCCTGCGACGCGCGCGCCAGCTCGTAGCAGGTCGGCCCCGGGCAGGTCTGGTCGTCGGCGTCCGCCGACGCGAGCCGCAGCCGCGCCGTGGTGGCCGTGTACGCCGACGTCCCGACGGGCGCCGCCGCCATCACCAGCCAGTGCTCGTCGGGCGACCAGCTCGGATAGAAATGAAACAGCCCGTCGCCGGCCGCGGTGCCGACGATGTGGCGCAGGGCGGTGGCGCGGCCGGTCGCCGGATCCAGCTCCAGCGTCACGATCTCGCCGTCCTCGGGCCGGCTGTCGGTCACCGCGCGCGCGCTGCTGCCGCTCCCCACCTCGGCGGAGTACAGCGTGAACGCGACGCGCTTGCCGCTCGGCGACCACTCGGGGTGCGTCACCAGCTTGCCGGCCGGCAGCAGCGCGTCGGTGTCGCCGATGTCGATCGGCGCGCCCGTCACCGTGCCGTAGACCTGGATGTGCCCGAACATCGTCACCAGCACGCGGCTGCCGTCGGTGTTCAGCGCGGTGAAGCGCGACGCCGTCCCGGTCGGCGTCGGCGTGCTGGTGTCCGGCACGATGCTGGGCGCGGCCGGCGCGGTGGTGGGCGCGGCGGCCAGGAAGGCGATCTGCGAGCCGAGGTCGGCCGTCGAGGTGAACGAGATCATGCGCCCGTCGCGGCTGACGCTGTGGCAGCCGCCGCAGACCAGCGGGTTGGTGGGCGACGACGGCACGATGAACGGCGACGCCTGCGACGCGCCGAACGGCAACCGGTAGGTGGTCCCGCCCGTGCTGGTGGCGGTCCAGTAGTAGAGCCCGCCCGTCACCGGCTCGGGCGAGAAGCGGACGTCGATGGCCGGCGATCGGAACACCTGGCCGCCCGCGCCGTCGGTCCCTTCGATGGTCGCCTGCAGGGTCGCGTCCGGGTGCGCGTAGGCGATTGCCAGCCAGCCGCGCGCGGGCATCGGGTAGAGGCAGGTCGCCACCGTGCACGGGACGTAGAAGTCGTAGCGCTGGTGGCCGTCGTCGAGGCGGATGCGGAACACGCGGTTGGTGTCGGCGCCGCGCAGCCATTGGAACGTGATGGCGCCGATGTTCACCGCGTGCATGGCGCCGTCCAGCGGATAGGCGATGCGCGGCGCGCCCGTGGGATCGCCGGCGGCGCCGCCGAACTGGTCGGGCGCGCCCGGGATCGCCGGATCGACGTAGGGGAACGAGAACGGGGCCGTGCCGGGGTCCTCGCGGGCGAGCTGCTCGCGGCGCAGGCCGCAGGCGGGGATCGCGAGGGCGACGGCGAGGGCGACGGCGAGCGCGGCGGCCAGGGCGGGGACGGCGACCAGCATCGCGCGCAGAGACCGCATGCGCGGCTGGTGCTTCACCTTCGCACCTTCGCCCTCACCTCTGGCGCGTTTCGACGTCCTCGATGAGCCGGGCGGCGCGCGCCGCATACGAGCTGGACGGATACCGGCTCGCCAGCTCGGCGGCGCGTTGCTTCGCGTCGGCCATGCGGCTCGTCTGCAGGAGCGCCTGCACGGCCAGGAAGTCGCGCTCGGCCGCCAGCTGCCCGCGCGGGAACTGGCGGCGGTGCGCCTCCAGCGACGCGAGCGCGCGCGCCGGCGACGTCGCGAGATCGCTGCGGGCCGCGTCGATCAGCGGGATCTCGCGGGCGAGCGCGTCGGTCGGCGCGGCGGCGGGCGCCTCAGGCGCCGGCGCGCTCGCCACCCTTGCCTCCGCGACGTGCCGTCGGGCCGGCCGCGCGGCGGGCGCAGCGGGGACGGCGGCGCGGGCGGGCGTCGAAGGCGCCGCCACCGGTTGCGCCATCGCGACCACCGCCGGCCTCGGGCGCGCGACCTGCGCGACGCGCGGGGTCTCGCCGGCGCGCGCGGCGGCCGCTCGCTGCTCGTTGCGCGCGTGCAGCGCCCAGACGAAGGTGCCGCCGCCCACGATCGCGAACGCGATCGCCCCCGCCACGGCGAGCCGCAGCCACGACGCCGGCGGCGCCGCCGGCCGGCGCGCCATCGCGTCGATCGCGGCACCCAGCCGCTCCAGAGCATGCGCCCCCGGCGGCTGCGGCCGCCGGGCCCCGCGCAGCAGGATCCCCGCCCCCGGGACCTGCCCGTTCGGATCGTCACGCCACCGCCTGGGATCGCTCATGTGCTCGGTATATGTCCGCCGTCAGCTGTTTCCGAGGCCCCGCCGCGCGAGATCCCGACTGAGGTGCTTCTCGAGCTGCCGCCGGGCGCTGTGCAAGCGCGAATAGACCGTGCCGACCGGGACGTTCATCACCTCGGCGATCTCCAGGCACGACAGCGACTCCAGCTCGAACATCACGAACGTGGCGCGCTTGGCCACCTCCAGCCGGTTCAGCGCGCGCTCGGCGATCTCGCGCTGCTCGCGCCGGACCAGGATGTCGTCCGCCGCGTCCAGCGCCGCCGGGCGATCGTCCTCGCTGCCGCCCGCCAGCACCTCGCGCGTCCAGCGCCGGCGCCGCCGGTAGTTGGCGGCGACGCGCATGCAGATCCCGAACAGCCAGGTGGAGATGCGGGCGCGCCGGTCGAACGTGTCGAGGCGCCGGTGCACGATCATGAAGACGTCCTGGGCGACGTCGTCCAGATCCGACGGATGGATGCCGAGCCGTTGCAGGCTCAGCCAGACGAAGCGGGCGTGCTCGCGATAGATGGTCCGAACCTCGAGGACCTCGGGCCGCTCGCCGCCGCGGGCGATGGCCTGATCGTCGAAGGCCGGTTGCACGAAAGCTTGTCGAACCTCGGCATAGGCTTGCTTCATAGGATCTCCCAAGCTTGGGGGGGCTGGATGCCGCTATTTTGGCAACAATCTTTCTTTATTTCCAACGTAAGCCGACGCCCCCCCAGCCGGCCAGCGTGACGGCGGGCTGGGCGAACACAGTCTCCATCCCGGCCGGTCGGCCAGCAACGAAAAAGGCGCGGCGCGGGAGGGGCTCGGTCGCCTCGACGGCGAGCTCGCCGACCAGGGGGCCGAAGAGGGGGATGATGAGACGCGTCAGCTGCGCCGGCGCGAACGTCCAGCGCTGGCCGGGCGCCGTCGGCGTCGCCGCGAAGACGACGGCGTGCAGGACGCCGACCGCCGCGCCCGCGCACAGCTCCAGGCGCAGGCGGGCCGCCGGCGCCAGCTGCGCGAGCGGCAGCCAGCAGCCGGCCAGCTCGCCGTAGGTCAGGCCGAACGCGAAGCCGTCGTCGGGCGGGTCGGGGCGCTGCTCCGGGTACAGCACCGCGGTCAGGCCGATCGCGAACGGTCCGGGCGCGTCGATCGTCGCGGCCAGGCCGGCGCCCGGCGCCACCCCGGGGACGAGGCCCCAGCCCGCGCCCGCCAGCGCGGTCAGGCGGCCGGCGGGTACGTGCGCGCCGGCGGCGGCGCCTGCGGCCGGGGCCGGGGCCGGCGGGGGCGGCGGCTTGGGGGCGGGCGCGCGCGCGAGCGCGTCGGGATCGATCAAGATCGCGATCGTCAGCGCCGCCGCCGTCGCGATCGACTGGCAGTCGCCCGGGCTGCTGGTCAGGGCGCGGCTGCCGAGCAGCTTGCCCTCGCCGCCGCGCATGGCGATCGTCACCTGGAAGCCCTCCGCTTTCTGGGTGATGACCGCTTCGATGAACTGCGTCGGCGCGCGCGCGAACGGGTTGCCGCCCAGGCGTCCGGTCACCTCCGCCTCGATCGCCGCGGCGTCGGGACAGACGCCGGCGCCGTCGGCGCGCACCCACGACAGGTGAACGCCGGGCAAGCTCGCCGCGCCCGCGCCCGCCGCGTCCGCCGCAGCCGCGGGCGCCGCGGCCAGCAGCGCCAGCGCCAGGGTCGCCGTCGCCGCGCGCGCCCGCACCCTCAATCGACCTCTTGCAGCTCCCGCGCCGAGAACCCGAGCAGATACAGGATCGCGTCCAGCCCCGCCGCGGTGATGCTGGTGTCCGCCGCCTCGCGCAGCTTCGGCTTGGCATGGAAGGCGATGCCGAGGCCCGCCCGCTCCAGCATCAGCGCGTCGTTGGCGCCGTCGCCGACGGCGATCACCTGGTCGAGCAGGACGCCCTCGGCCTGCGCGATCGTCTCCAGCAGCTCCGCCTTGCGCTGGCCGTTGACGATGGGGCCGACGACCCGCCCGGTCAGCTTGCCGCCCTGCACCTCGAGGTTGTTGGAGTACGCGTAGTCGACGCCCAGGCGCCGCTTGAGCGCCTCCGCCGCGCGCGAGAAGCCGCCGCTGATGACGGCGATCTTGTAGCCGAGGCGCTTGAGCACGCGCACCAGCGTCTCCGCGCCGTCGGTGAGCGGCAGGTCCGACGCCAGCTTGTCCAGCACCGCGACGTCGAGGCCCGCCAGCAGGCCGACGCGCTGGCGCAGCGATTCGTCGTAGTCCATCTCGCCCAGCATGGCGCGCTCGGTGATGCGCGCGACGTCGGTGCCGACGCCGGCGGCGCGCGCCAGCTCGTCGATCACCTCGATCCGGATCAGGGTCGAATCCATGTCGAGCACGACCAGCCGCTTCGAGCGGCGGTAGAGGCTCTCGCGCTGCAGCGACACGTCGAAGCCGGCGCTGGTGGCGACGGTGAGCAGCGTCCGCTTGAGCGCGTCGCTGTCACGCCCGGGCGGCAGCAGCGCGTGGATCTCGACGGAGGCCAGCGTGTTCTCGGACAGGCGCCCGATCTTCTCGATGTTGGCGCCCTCGGCCGCCAGCGCCGAGGCGATGGCGTGCAGGTGCTGCGCGCCCAGCGTCGGTCCGATCGCGGTGATGACGTAGCGCCGCCCTTCGTTCGCGGGGGGCCGCGCCTCGCCGCCGTCGGTCGCGACCGGCTTGAAGTCCAGCTCCATGCCGAGCTGCTTGGCGGAGAACAACAACTCCTTGAGGACGTCGCGGGTCTCGGGCACGTCGACCAGCAGGCAGAGCGTCAGCTGACCCTGCACGACCACCTGTTCGATGTCGTGGAGCGTGGCGCCCTGCTGCGACAGGATGCCGGTCAGCGTCGACGTGACGCCGGTGCGGTCGGGCCCCGTGACGGTGATGAGGACACGGTCTGCGGCCACGGTGCGCGGCAGTATACTCGGCGCGGCCACGGAGTAGAACGTCGCTTCAGGGCGCCGCCCTCGTTGTGCAGGTGACCTCGCCCGCGTCGTAGTGGGCGAGGAACGACCGGATCGACTTCTGCGCCGCCGCGCCGTCGGGTGAGGTCGTGTCCATCTCGGCGCCGAGCGCGGCGATGATCGCGCGGCGTTCCCGGTAGGTGAGCCGCTCGTCACAGGCGATCCCCTGCAGGCGGGTGGGCAGATCGGCGCTCGCCTGCCGGATCACGCGCGCGTGCGTCCGGGCAGCCAACTGCACCCGCTGCTCGTGCGTCGCGGCCAGGAACACCGCCTTCTGGTAGCGGAACGGATCCTTCCCCGAGAAGCGTTCCAGCTGGTCGGCCAGGTCGAAGCGGGCGAGCCCGTTGACCGGCACCGCCAGGCTGTTGAAGGTGCACTCGCGGCAGTTCTCGCGCGGATCGGGCCGGTAGCGCGACACGTCGGGGTTGACCTGCTTCGTCTCGGGCGGCGCCAGCCCCACGTCCAGCTCGGAGGGCGGCGGCTTGGGCGGCCTGCGCCCCTTCAGCAGGCCGACGACCGACGACTGCAACGACGGCACCCCCATGCGCGCGTCCATCGGCCAGAACGGGATCGGCGACAGGCCGGTCACGTTCTTGTCGCTGAAGGCGACCGAGCCGTCGGGCGCCACGCGGGCGGAGAATCCGTTCCCCTGGTACAGGCGATCGCCGCTGCCGTCCTTCGCCTCCTTCAGGTCGTCCAGGTTGATGCCTTCGGGGACGACGCGGTGCGGCCCTATCGGGCTGAGCAGCGAGCGCGGCTGGGGCAGGGCGGAGTGCTCGACGCGATTGCCGCTGCCCGCGGGTACGTCGTCGGCGCCCGCATCAGCGGCGAGCAAGGCCGACAGCGCGATGGCGAACCAAGACCCGAGCAAGTTCAACCCTCCATGCCATGGGATGACGCTGGAGTGCCTAAAGTTGCCTACTGAGCGGTTCTATCTATTCGTCGGCAGGGATGTAGCGGTCGGGATCGGCGACGAAGGCGTCGCGGCAGGCGGTCGAACAGAAGAAGTAGACCTTGCCGTGCAGGTCGATCGCCGCCGCGGCGTCGGCGCGTCGCAGCTCCATGCCGCACACAGGATCGGTG
>DATBHU010000138.1:0-15275 GCA_036557265.1 Polyangia bacterium | reverse complement strand
AGGTCTACGAGGGTTACGCCTGCCACCTGGCGACCGACGGCTGGCATTGTGGCAACGGCGCGATCTGGGATCTCACCAAGAAGAGCGAGGGCCAGCGACCGGACGGCTGGACGTCGGCCGACGCGGCCGGCCTGTCGATCTACGCGGGCCTGGCGCGCTACGAGGAGGCGATGGCCGGCGAGATCACGCACGCCATCCGCTTCACGCTGCCCTGCACCGAGGACGCCACCGTTCCGCCCGCCACCCACTCGGCCGTGCCCGGCAGCTGCAGCAGTCGGCCGGCGGCGCCGCCGATGGGCCTGCGCGTTCGCCTGAAGGCCGACTACGACATCAGCAGCTTCACGCCGCTGGTGCAGACCTTCCTGCGGGCGTTCAAGAAGCACGGCCTGATCCTGGCCGACAACGGCGGCAGCTCGAGCACGTTCTTCTTCCAGAGCGAGGACAGCCAGAGCTGGCCCGACGAGATCAACGACCTCAAGATGGTGCCGGTGCGCGCGTTCGAGGCGGTCGTTCCCTGAACGCGGCCCCTCTCCCCGACCCTCTCCCCGCTTCGCGGGGCGAGGGAGAGGAGAAGAGTTCCCTGCTATGCGGCCGCTCTTCCTTCGTGGGGCGAGGGCGGGATTCTTTCTCCCTCTCCCCGCGCAGCGGGGCGAGGGCGGGACGCCGCTACGGCGCCGCGCCGCCGCCTTCCTTGTTCTCCTTGAGCGCCTCGTCGATCGGCGGCAGGTCGTCCAGGTTCGGCACCAGCGTGATCTCGATGCGCCGGTTCTTCGCCTTGTTCTCGGCGTTGTCGTTGGCGGCGACGGGCGAGGTGTCCGCGTAGCCGGCGGCTGACACCCGCTTCGGCTCCATGCCGGCGCTGACCATGAAGTTCAGCACCTCGACGGCGCGCGCCGTCGACAGGTCCCAGTTCGACCGGAACTTCGCGCTCTTGATCGGCGCGTTGTCGGTGTGGCCCGCGATCTGGTAGTTGCGGTTCGGCAGCGTCTTCAGCACCTCGGTCACCTGCTTGAGGGCGTCCTTGCCCTCCGGCTTCAGGTCGGTCTTGCCAGGATCGAACAGGATCTTGTCGCCCAGGCGGACGATCATGCGGTTCTCGCGGATCTCGACCTGCAGCTTGCCGGCGTCGGTCAGCGACTTGAACTGCGTCACCAGCTTGCGGAACTGCGCCGCGCGCGCCTCGGCCTGGGCCTGCGCCTTGCGCAGCTCCTCCATGCGCTTCTTCGCCGACTCCAGCGCGGCGTCCTTCGAGCCGGCCTCGGTCTCCAGGCGCGACACGTCCTGGCCCAGCGACTCCAGCTTCTTGGTCAGCACCAGCACGCGCGCGTCACGGTTGTCGACGTCTGTCTTGTGCGCCGCCTTCTCTTTTTCCAGCGCGGTCTGCGTCTCGGCCAGCTTCTGCTTCTGCGCGTCGCGATCCTTGAGGACTGCGTTGTGGACGTTCTCGTCGATACCGCAACCGGCTCCCACCGTCGCCATCGTTCCGACGCTGGCGACCATCAAAGAAGCCAGCCATGCCTGTGCTCTCGTCATCGCGTTCCTCCTTTACCGCGGGGGGCAACGCGGCCCGTGGCCGCGCCGTTGCTGAACAGCCGGTCGACAATCGCATCGAGCGCCGCGTCGTCCAGCGGCCGGGCGCCGGCCGGGAAATCCCAGGCCAGGTTCGCCGCCAGCCGCGCGCGCGCCTTGTCCTTCGCGCAACCGAGCCGCTGCAGCAGCGCCGCGCGCTCTTCCAGCTCGCTGCGGTACATCGCCTCGCGGCGCGCCTTGTCGATCTTGCCGCGCTCGGGATTCCGGCGGGCATCCATCCAGTCGAAGGGCGCCTTGGACATTTCGGGCAGCTACTTTAACCCTTCTGCCCGTTTGGCGGCCTGCCAAAGTTGCTCCTGTTCGTCGGGCGAGGCGTCGCTGACCGCGCGGCCCTCGGCCACCAGCGCCAGCTCCACGTGACGGAATCGTGTCGAGAAGCGATCGATCGCGCCGCGCAGCGACTGTTCGGCGTCGAGGCCCAGCTTGCGCGCCAGGTTCGTCAGCGCGAACAGGACATCACCCAGCTCGCGCTCCATCGCCGCGCGGTCGCCGCCCGCCCGCGCCTGCTCGAACTCCGCCAGCTCCTCGTCGACCTTGGCGCGCGGGCCGTCCGCGTCGGGCCAGTCGAACCCGACGGCGCCCGCCTTCTCGCCGGCGCGGGTGGCGCGCAGCAGGGCGGGGGCGCTGGCCGGGATGCCGTGCAGGGCGCCGTGCTTGCCCTTCTCGGCCTTCTCGGCGGCCTTCAGCTTCGCCCAGTTGGCCAGCACGGCGTCCGCGTCCCTCGCCACCACGTCGCCGAAGACGTGTGGGTGGCGGCGCACCAGCTTGGCGACGATGCCGCGGGCGACGTCGTCGATGCCGAACTTCCCCTCGGCGAAGCGCAGCTCGGACTGGAAGACGATCTGCAGCAGCAGGTCGCCCAGCTCCTCGCGGTGATCGTCGACGTCGCCGGCGGCGAGCGCGTCGACCACCTCGTAGGTCTCCTCGACCAGGTAGGGGACCAGCGTCTCCAGCGTCTGCTCTCGATCCCAGGGGCACCCCTCGGGCGCCAGCAGGCGCTGCATCAGGCCGACCAGCTTGCTCACCTCGGCGCCGGTCTGCTTGCCCGGGAGGGGCGTCAGGTCGGGCAGCGTGGGTCGGGCGGGCGTGTCGGCCAAGGCGGGGCGCAGTTTAGCGTTTCAATCGCGCGGATTGAAGCCGGCCGAGCCACGTGCTAGCACCATTTCCGCTTGCCCGACAAAGCGACCCCGGCGCCGCGCCCAGCCGAGACGGCTGCCCAGGCGACCGCAAACGCCCCCGCGAACGCCAGCTCGAACGTCACCGAGCGCCTGACCCTGGAGGACAATCGCGTGGCGCTCGCGCTGTGTGGTGAGCGCAATGCCAACCTCAAGCTGATCGAGCGCGAGACCGGCGCCCAGCTGCACACCCGCGGCAACGAGATGACCATCGTCGGCCCCGAGGACGGGGTGGCGATCGCGCGCAGCCTGGTCGAGCAGCTGTACAGCATGGCGCGCGGCGGGGCGCCGATCAGCCCCGAGGACATCGGCCGCGCGGCGGTGGCGCTGCGCGCGGACGCGGGCGTCGATCTGCGCGAGGTCTTCCAGGACACCATCCTGGTCGCCGGTCGCGCGCGCCCCATCGCGCCCAAGGGGCTGGCGCAGAAGCGCTACGTCGACGCGATCCGGGCCCATGACATCGTGTTCGGCGTCGGGCCGGCCGGCACGGGCAAGACCTACCTGGCCATGGCGCTGGCCATCCGCGCGCTGATGGAGAAGCAGGACAAGCGCATCGTCCTGACCCGCCCGGCGGTCGAGGCGGGCGAGCGGCTCGGGTTCCTGCCCGGCAGCATGGAGGAGAAGGTCTCACCTTACCTGCGGCCGCTCTACGACGCCCTCCACGACATGATGGACTTCGAGAAGGCCGACCAGCTGGTGTCGCGCGGGCTGATCGAGGTCGCGCCGATCGCGTTCATGCGCGGGCGGACGCTGAACGACGCGTTCGTCATCCTCGACGAGGCGCAGAACACCACCAGCGAGCAGATGAAGATGTTCCTGACCCGCCTCGGGTTCGAATCGAAGGCGGTGATCACCGGCGACGTCACGCAGATCGACCTGCCCGACAACCGGCGCTCCGGACTGACCGAGGCGATCAACCTGCTGTCGGGCGTGCAAGGGATCGCCTTCCGCTACTTCACCGAGGTCGACGTGGTGCGCCACCCGCTGGTGCAGCAGATCATCAAGGCCTACGACGCCGCCAAGCCCAGCCCTGGGCGATGATATTCTGGGCGCCGTGACGCAGGGGCAGCAGGGGCAGCAGGGAACGGAAGCGCAGTCGGCCGACCGGGCCCGCTACGAGCTGGCCGAGCTGGTCGAGACGGCGCGCGCGCTCGCCTCCGAGCGCGACATCAAGAAGCTGCTGGCGGTGATTCTGCTGAAGTGCCGGCAGGTGACCGGCGCCGACGCCGGCAGCGTCTATGTCGTCGAGGAGGAGGGCGGAAGCCAGGCGGAGTTCCAGCCCGCGGCGAAGCGGCTGCTGCACTTCATGCTGTCGCAGAACGATTCGGTGAAGGTCGACTTCCAGGAGTTCAGGCTGGAGATCGACGACAAGTCGATCGTCGGCCAGGCGGTGCTGTCCAAGCAGCCGATCAACATTCCGGATCTGGCGAAGCTCGAGGCGGCGCCCCAGGGCGCCACGAAGACCAAGACCCTCCGCCACAACCGCAGCTTCGACGAGAAGACCGGCTACCGCGCGCGCTCGATGCTGACGGTGCCGATGCTGTCGGCGGTCGGCGACGTGATCGGCGTCGTGCAGCTGATCAACAAGCGCGCCGACCCGCGCCGGCCGCTCGGCGCCGACGGCGAGGGCGACGTGGTCGCCTTCGACCAGCGGTCCGAGGAGCTGGCGCTCGCCTGGGTCG
Organism: Polyangia bacterium; assembly: GCA_036557265.1. Taxonomy (GTDB): domain Bacteria; phylum Myxococcota_A; class Polyangia; order Fen-1088; family Fen-1088; genus JADGRB01. The sequence goes on along the minus strand of DATBHU010000138.1, from coordinate 10,828 downwards.
CGATGGCCGGGATCGCGCTGGAGAACGCGCTGCTCTACGACGAGATCCGGGTGATGTTCGACGGCTTCGTCGAGGCGTCGGTCACCGCCATCGAGTCGCGCGATCCGACCACGTCCGGCCACTCGCGCCGGGTGGCCACCATGTCCGTCGAGCTGGCGAAGAAGGTCGACGCGATCTCGGACGGGCCGCTGGCGGCCGTGCACTTCACGCCCACGCACCTGCAGCAGCTGGAGTACGCGGGCGTGCTGCACGACTTCGGCAAGGTCGGCGTGCGCGAGCGCGTGCTGGTCAAGGCCAAGAAGCTCTACGAGGAAGACCTGCGCGCCATCCGGCTGCGCTTCGCGTACATCAAGAAGACGCTCGAAGCGGATCACGCCGAGCGCAAGCTGCGCGTCGCGCTGGAGCTCGGCAAGTCGGACCTGGCGGCGCGGCTGGCCGACATCGACGCGGATCTGGGGCGGCGGATGGACGAGGTCGACGACGCGCTGGCGTTCGTCGCCCGCGTCAACGAGCCGACGGTGCTGGAGCAGGGCGGCTTCGAGAGGCTGGTCGAGATCGCGCGGCTGGTCTACCTGGCGCCGGACGGCCAGCTGCGCCCGTACCTGGAGGCGGAGGAGGTGGCGGCGCTGCAGGTGCGGCGGGGGAGCCTGACCGAGGTCGAGCGCGTCGAGATCGAGCGGCACGTGGTCCACACGCGCACCTTCCTGCAGGAGATCCCGTGGGGCCGCCGCTACGCGGACGTGCCGCGCATCGCGGCCGCGCACCACGAATACCTGAACGGCAGCGGCTATCCCAACCGGCTGCCCGGCAAGGACATCCCGGTCGAATCACGCATCATGACCATCGCCGACATCTTCGACGCGCTGACCGCCTCGGACCGGCCCTACAAGAAGGCCGTCCCGATCGATCGCGCGCTCGCGATCATCGAGAGCGAGGTGAAGGCGGGGAAGTGCGACCCGGAGCTGTTCCAGGTCTTCGTGGGCGGCGAGGTCTACAAGCGGGTGATCTGACCGTGCCGGTCACGACGCTCGTCCGGGGGCGCGCGGTCGGGGCCCTCGACGCCGCGGCCCGGCGGCGGCTCGCCGCGCGCGTGCGCGCCGCGCTGCGGGCGCTCGATCGCGGGCGTTCGTCGGCGTGCATCGTGCTGACCGACGACGACGAGATCCGCACGCTGAACCGCACCTTCCGCAAGCACGATCGCGCCACCGACGTGCTCAGCTTTCACCTGCAGGAGCTGGCCGGGGAGGGCGATCCGGCCGGCGACGGCGTCGCGCTGGGCGACATCGTCATCTCCGTCGAGACGGCGCGCCGCCGCGCGCCGCGCGGGCGCTTCAGCGCCGAGATGGAGCGGCTCGCCATCCACGGCCTCTGCCACCTGTTCGGCCACGACCACAAGAAGCCGGCCGAAGCGAAGGTGATGTTCTCCCTCGAACGCCGCCTCCGCCGCCTCAAGATCTGACTACGAGAGGGTGCGGGGAGAGGCCCAGTCCGATCCCCTCGCCCCGCGCAGCGGGGAGAGGGCTAGGGAGAAGGGGCGACAGGGCAGAGAGGCCCGCTAGAACCGGATCCCGCGCTTCGCGCGGTACAGGAACCACTTGTAGGTCAGGTATCCCGCGCCGCCGGCGGCGACGATCCCGAGGATCGGCATCCCGGCGACACCGAGGGCGATCGTTCCGCCCCACGCCGCGGCGGCGTAGATGCCCTTCTTCTTGGCTTCGGCGCGATCGCGGGTCATCAGCTCCTGCATTTGGAAACCCCCCGTTCAGTCTCTAAGATGCCACCGGACATGGGTCTACGCCACGCCAAGATCGTCTGTACGTTGGGGCCGGCGACGGATGACGTCAAGGCGATAGGCGACCTGATAGACGCCGGCATGGACGTCGCCCGCCTCAATTTCTCGCACGGAACGCACGCGGACCACGCGCGCCGGCTCGCCATCGTTCGCGAGGCCGCGCGCGTCCGCCGCAAGTCGATCGCCGTGCTGCAGGATCTGCAGGGACCGAAGATCCGCACCGGGCAGGGCGCGCCCCCGCAGATCGCCGACGGCGAGACCATCGCGCTCGTCGAGGGCAACGCCGGCGCGCGCGACGCCATCGCGGTCGAATATGCGGGTCTGGCCGCTGACCTCCACCCGGGCGACCTGGTCCGGCTGGACGACGGGCGCATCGTCCTGCGCGTCGACAAGGTCGATACGACGGGCGGCGGCCGCGTCACCTGCGCCGTCGTGCAGGGCGGGGCGCTGCGCGATCGCATGGGCGTGTCGCTGCCGTCGCGCCGGGTGCGGCTGCCGGCGCTGACCGACCAGGACCGGCGCGACCTCGCCCACGGTCTCGCCATCGGCGTCGACTACATCGCGCTGTCGTTCGTGAAGCGGGCGGACGACGTCGTCGCCCTGCGCGCGGCGTGCAAGGCCGCGGGGCGTCCGACGCCGATCGTCGCGAAGATCGAGACGCCCGAGGCGGTCGAGAACCAGTGGGAGATCGTCGCGGCGGCGGACGCCGTGATGGTGGCGCGCGGCGATCTGGGCGTCGAGCTGTCGCCCGAGCAGGTGCCGGTCGTGCAGAAGGAGATCATCGGCGCCTGCCGCCTGCAGCAGACGCCGGTGATCGTCGCGACCGAGATGCTGCAGTCGATGATCGATTCGACGCGGCCCACGCGCGCCGAGGCCAGCGACGTCGCGTCGGCGGCGTTCGAGGGCGCCGACGCGCTGATGCTGTCGGCCGAGACCGCCACCGGCAAGCACCCGCGCGACGCGTGCGCGATGATGGCGCGCATCATCGAGCAGGCCGAGGCGAGCCGCTTCTACGCGCCGCCCCCGTCCGAGCCGGGGCGCTCGACCCGCGAGGCGATCGCGCACGCTGCCTGCAACGTCGCGCGGGAGATCGGCGCCCGCGTGCTGGTCGCCTTCACGGAGAGCGGCGGTACGCCCCGCCTGATCTCCAAGGCGCGCCCGGGCGTGCCGATCGTCGCGTTCGCGAGCGACGAGGAGAACCTGCGCCAGCTGGCGCTGTACTGGGGCGTCGTGCCGCGCCTGCTGGCCCTGCCGCCGCTGCCCGACACCGACACGCTGGTCGACCGGGTGATGCAGAGCCTGCTGGAACAGGACCTGGTGAAGCAGGGCGACAAGTTCGTGATGGCGTTCGGCTCGCCGGTCGGCCAGCGCACGCCCACCAACGCCATCGGCGTCATCAGCGTCTAGCGCCCTAGTTGAGCAGCGTCGACTGCGACAGCTTGAAGGGGGCGACCTCGGCGTCGAAGCGGTCGCCGTCGGGCGTGACCATCTGGTAGCTGCCGCGCATGCTGCCGTCGGGCGTCGCGATCATGCACCAGCTCGTGTATTCGAACTCCTCGCCCGGCGCCAGCACCGGCTGCGCGCCCACCACGCCCTCACCGCGCACCTCCTGCACGTCGCCCTCGGCGTCGGTGATGATCCAGTGCCGGCTCTCGAGCTGCGCCGTCACGCTGCCGCGGTTCGAGATGTTCACCGTGTACGCGAACGCGTATTGCCGCGTGGTCGCTGAGGATTTTTCGGGGATGTACCGACTCCGAACCGTGACCAAGATACCCCGTGTCAACGCGGACGACATCCGTGCTTATGGACAACCTGCCAAAAGCGCGCGATGCATTCAAGGGGAGGGCGCGAATGAGCTTGAAAGAGAGACGCTGCGTTCCGTGCGAGGGCGGCACGCCCGCGCTCGACGACGCCGCCACCAACAAGCTGCTGGGGCAGATCTCGGGCTGGACCGTGGCGCCCGAAGCGGGACAGGCACGGCTGCGCAAGCGGTTCCAGTTCGTGGACTTCCTGGCCGCCATGGCGTTCGTCGACAAGATGGCCGCGCTCGCCGAGGAAGAGGCGCACCACCCGGACTTCTGCGTTCACTACAGCCGCGTGGACGTCACGCTGTGGACGCACGCAGTGGGCGGCCTGTCTGAAAATGACTTCATACTCGCCGCCAAGATCGACGCTATTCTTGCCTGATGCAAGGAGGTGTTGCGATCGCCGGCGCGACCGGCCTCATCGGAACGACGCTCGCCGCCTCGTGCGCGCGCGACGGAATCGCGGTCTCGGCCCTGGTGCGCGACACGGTTCGCGCTGCTGACGTTCTGCCGTCGGCGACGCTGCACGCCTGGGATGCCACGCGTGGGTCGCCGCCCGCCGACGCGCTGAACGGCGCCGACGTCGTCGTCAACCTGATCGGCGAGCCGCTGGCGGACAAGCGCTGGACCGACGCCCGCAAGAAGCAGCTGCGCGACAGCCGCGTCGTCGGCACGCGTGCGCTCGTCGACGCCATGCGGGATCTGCCGAAGCGGCCGCGGCTGCTGATCTCGGCGTCGGGGGTCGGTTTTTACGGCGACCGCGGCGAGGAGATCCTGACCGAGAGCGCCGCCGCCGGCAGCGGCTTCATGGCGGAGCTGGCGCGCGACTGGGAGACGGAGGCGACGCGCGCCGCCGATCTCGGGCTGCGGGTCGTGTTGCTGCGCAGCGGGGTCGTCCTCTCCAAGGACGCGGGCATCCTGCGCAAGCTGCTGCCGCCGTTCCGCATGGGCCTGGGCGGCTCCATCGGCACCGGCGGGCAGTGGTTGCCGTGGATCCACCTCGAGGACGAGATCGGCCTCATCCGCCACGTGATGTCGCACGAGGCGGTGTCCGGCGCGCTGAACGCGGTCGCGCCGGAGCCGGTGACCAACGCCGAGTTCGCGAAGTCGCTGGGCGAGGTGCTGGGCCGGCCGACGGTGATGAAGGCGCCCGCCTTCGCGCTCCGCCTCCGGTTCGGTTCGTTGGTGGACGAGGTCTTGCTCGCCAGCCAGCGGGCGATGCCGGTGCGAACTCTCGAGACCGGCTACTCGTTCCGCCACCCGCTGCTGCGTGAGGCGCTGGCCGATGTGCTGGACCGGAAGCCGCGCAGCGAGGCGGCGGCCGTGGCCGGGTCGACCTAGCGCGCCAGGATCGCGACGCGGACGAAGCTCAGCCGCGCGGCCGCGGCCCTTGCGCGCGGGATCGGGCGGTCCGAAGATACAATCGCGTGGGCGAGGACGGGCTTTGCACGGCCGAGCCCGTCGCGGGAGGTTCGGAACCCTCCCGGGTTCCGAGATCAAAAGGCAGGTGCCGGGCATGGCGATGGGGGAGCATTCAACGTTGAACGTCGTCGGTCGCGCGCCGTCCGGCGGGCCGCCCGACACGATCTCGTGCCGGCGCCGCCTGCGCGCCTACTTTCTGACCGCCGCGGTCCTGCCGCCCGTGCTGGCGGTGCTGGTCGCGCTGGTCATTCACGCGCGGGCGCTCCCCTGTCTGGCGATCAGCGCCGTCCTGGGGGTCATCGTCTCGCTCGCAGCGTGGGCGCTGGCGTCGAAGCGGGTCCTGATCCCGCTGGGAGGAATGGCCGACAACCTGGTGCGCAGCGCGATGACCGCCGATCGCCTCAAGAGCACCTTCGTCGCGAACATGAGCCACGAGATCCGCACGCCGCTCAACTCGGTGCTGGCGCTCTCCCAGCTGCTGCGCGACGGCACCGCGGGCCCGCTGACCGCCGATCAGAGCAAGTATCTGGAGATCATCACCCGCAACGGCCGGACGCTGCTGCGCCTGATCGACGACATCCTCGACCTGTCGCGCATCGAGTCGGGCCACCTTCAGGTCGACACCCAGGACGTCGACCTCGGGCCTCAGATCGCGGCGATCGTGGAGGCGCTGTCGCCGCTCGCGATGGCCAAGGACCTGGACGCCATCGTCAAGCTGCCCGACGACCTGCCGCTCGTGCGTTGCGACGTCGATCGGCTGCGCCAGATCCTGACGAACCTGATCGGCAACGCCATCAAGTTCACCGAGACCGGCGCGGTCCGCGTGACGGCCGAGACGCGCGCCGCCGCCGTCGCCGTTCACGTCACGGATACCGGCATCGGCATTCCGCAGGCCGAGCTCGGACACATCTTCGAGGAGTTCGTGCAGGTCGATCAGACGCTGGCGCGGCGCCAGGGGGGCACCGGCCTGGGTCTGGCGATCGCCAGCCGTCTGGCGCGGCTGATGGGCGGCGACATCACGGCGTCCAGCGTCGTCGGCAGCGGATCGCGATTCACCTTGACTCTTCCCCGCGCGGCCGAGGCCGAGACGAAAACGGCGGAAAAGAAAAACGTTTCAAGATTGTCAACGCCACCGACCGACGCCGTCGAGGATATTCGCGCGGAGGCGTATGCTCGCAGCCCGCGGCAAGCCCCGACAACGGTCTTGATCGTGGAAGATAACGAAGACAACCTGTTCACCTTGCGAGAGATGCTCGTGCCGCTCGCGTTCGAGGTCGCCGCCGCGTCGAGCGGCCGGCAGGCGATCGACTACTGTCGCCGGCAGCTGCCCGCGCTGGTGATCATGGACATGCAGATGCCCGGGATGTCGGGGCTGCAGGCGACGGGCGGGATCCGCGCGCTGGCGGGCGGCGACGAGGTCCCGATCCTGGCGCTGACCGCGCAGGCGATGGCGGGCGATCGCGAACGGATCCTCGCGGCCGGCTGCGACGACTACCTGGCCAAGCCGGTCGCGCCGCGCGCGCTGCGCGCCACGGTGACGCGGCTGATCGGGTCTCGGACCCGGGACGGCCTGGGCGCGGAGCGGGCGCCGTCTCGTACAACGTCATCCCGGGAGGATCCGCATGGCGCGCATACTCCTCGTCGATAACGAGGCGGGCGATCGGCGGGCGGCGGCGCGCGCGCTCGGCGTCCGCGAGCAGGAGCTGGAGGCGGTCGAGTCCATCGCCGCGGCGCTGGTGCGGGCCGCCGAGGCCGGACACGGGTTCGTGCTGGTGACGCCCGCCCAGCTGGAGGCGTCGCTGGGGTCGCGCCCGTCGTCGAGCGCGGACCTGCTGCGCGAGACGTTCGACGTGTTCGAGGACGGCGTCTGCTTGCTGGCGCGGAACGGCGAGCTCAAGGTCGCGAACGCGATCGGCGAGCGCCTGTTCGAGAGCGCGCTGAAGGGGGAGCTGCAGGGCGTCGCCAGCGAGGCGTCCCGGCGCGGCGCCACCGCCGACCGCTGCCTGACCCTGGAGGGGCGGGCGTTCGCGGCGCGCGCCTATCCGCTGTCCGAGCGGGGCGTCGTGCTCTACATCCGCGACGCGACGGACGAGCGCGAACGCGAGATCGGACGGCTGCAGTCGGAGAAGCTGGCGTCGATCGGGATGCTCGCCGCCGGCGTCGCGCACGAGATCAACAATCCGGCCGCGTTCGTGCTGGCCAACATCGAGGCGCTGACCGGCCACATGCGCCTGATTGAGGACAAGCTGCGCGACCTGCCCGAGGCCGGCCCGGCGCGGGCGGCCATGTCCAGCCTGTTGTTCGAGGCGGGCGCGATCCTGCAGGAGTCGAAGGAGGGGATGGCCCGCATCCAGCGCATCGTCAAGGACCTCGGGTCGTTCTCGCACGCCGACGACGACATCAACGTCCCGATCAGCGTCAACGTGGCGGTCGAGTCGGCGCTGACCATGCTGCGCAACGAGCTCAAGTATCGGGCGCGCGTCGAGCAGGACCTGCGCGCCAAGCGGCTGGTGCTGGCCAGCGCGGCGCGCCTCGGGCAGGTGTTCCTGAACCTGATCTCGAACGCCGTGCAGGCGCTGGAGGAGGCCGACGTCAAGCGCAACCTGGTGCGCGTGCGCAGCTTCGACGACGGCGGCCACGTTGTGGTCGAGGTGTCGGACAACGGGCCGGGCATCTCGGCGGAGGCGGCGCCGCGGATCTTCGAGTCGTTCTTCACGACCAAGCCGCGCGGGATGGGGACGGGGCTGGGCCTGCCGATCTCGCTCGGCATCGTGCGCAGCCTGGGCGGCGAGATCATCGTCGACAGCCGGCCCGGCGAGGGGGCGACGTTCCGGGTGCGGATCCCGGCCACGGAGGGCGCGCCGGCGTCGCGGAGCGCGATCTCGGAGATCACCCCCGCCCGCGTCTTCTCGCGCCGGCGCATCCTCGCCATCGACGACGAGGCGCTGCTGCTGAAGGCGTACCGCCGCATGCTGGGCGAGGCGCACGAGGTGGTGACGGCGCTGGGCGGGCCCGAGGCGATCCAGCTGCTGGAGAAGGATGCGCGCTTCGACGTCGTCATGTGTGACCTGCAGATGCCCGAGATGTCGGGCATGGAGCTGCACGCGGTGGTGGTGAAGCGCTATCCGGCGCTCGCCGATCGGTTCGTGTTCGTCACCGGGGGCGCGTTTTCGGGCGATGCGCGCCGGTTCCTGGAGGAGTCGGTCCCGGCCGTGATCGGCAAGCCGTTCAACGTCGACGAGATGCTGACGCTGGTCGATTCCATCGCCTCCGGACGCGGCAAGCGCGCCGGCCGGCCGGCGTCGCCCCGGCCGCCGTCGCCGCCGCTGCGATGATCTGACCCGGATGCGGGCGCGCAAACTGGTGGTCGCGGCGCTGATCCGCGAAGGCGGGCGGATCCTGATGTCGCGGCGCCGCCCCGATCAGGCGATGCCGGACCTGTGGGAGTTTCCCGGCGGCAAGGTGGAGGCGGGCGAGCACCCCGAAGCCGCGCTGGCGCGCGAGGTGCGCGAGGAGCTCGGCTGCGACATCGCCATCGAGCGCATCGACGAGGTGGTGTTCCACGCCTACCCCGAGTTCGACCTCTACATGCTGGTCTACGCGAGCCGGATCGCCGGCGGGACGCCGCGCGCCGTCGAGGTCGCGGAGATCGCGTGGGTCGCGCCCGCCGATCTGCCGTCGCTGGATCTGCTGCCCGCGGACTATCCGCTCGCGCGGAAGCTCGCGGCCGGTTGATTACGCCGACGGTTCGGCGGGCGTCTCGTCTTCTTGACGCTCCGCAGGCTCCGGCGGCTCCGCGGCCGGCGCGGCCGTCTCCGCTTCCGGCGCAGCCGCTTCAGCCGCAGCTGCTTCCGACCCCGCCGCCTCCGCCACCGTGCCGAGCGGGTTGTGGCGCAGCGCCTCGCGCTCGGCGTTGCGGGCCGCTTCCATCGCGTCGCGCTTGCACGCGCCGCACAGGGACGGCTCGGCCCAGGCGCCGAGGTGCGTCTGCAGCTGGCTCTCGGGCGGCCAGTAGATCGGCGTCGTGCACTGCTTGCACGGGATCTCCAGCGTCTTCTTGTCCTTGAGGAACTCGACGCAGTCCTGGCAGCGCCGCTCCGGCGGCTTGATGACGCGCTTGCGCTTCTTCTTCTTGCTGACGGGCGTCGCGGCCATCTGGGGCAGCACGCCCGCCGCCACCGCCGCGGCCGCCGCGACGTCGGCGACCGTCGACGCGACCGGCCCCTCTTCCTGTCCTTCCTTCAGCTCGGGACGCACGCCGGCGGCCAGCTGGGCGGCCTTGGCCCAGGTCCAGGTGCCGGTGCAGTTGTCGGTCTTGCAGGGGATCTGCCGGTCCTCCAGCTCGACGACGTCCTTCGCGCAGTTGTCGCAGTACTGCGGATAGGGATCGCCGGTCTTGCCGCGCACGATGCGGGCCAGCTGGCCGCCCCGCTTGTCGAGCCAGGTGTTCTTGCAGGTGGCGCGGCGGCAGGGCCGCTCGATGTCCTGCAGCGTGCGGTAGATGCCGTTGCAGCTCTCGCACATGCGGTGCGGCGCCTTGGGCGGCGGCTTGCCGCCCAGGCACGCGTCCAGCTGATCGCTGCGCGTCCAGGTCCAGGTCTTCTTGCAGCCCGAGGTGCGGCAGCGGACCTCGCGGTCCGCGATGGCGCCGAAGTCGGTCTTGCAGCGGTCGCACATGCGCCGCGGCGGATCGTTGGACAGGCCGTTCGCGTAGGCCTCGATCTGCTCGAGGGCCGGCCAGGTCCACTTCTTGTCGCAGCCGTTGATGCCGCAGCGGACCGGACGATCCTTGAGCTTGCGGAACACGCCCTCGCACTGGCCGCAGCGATGCACCGGCAGCGGCGGCTCGACCTCCGGCGCGCCGGCGAGCAGCTGAGCCCGCCGCGTGAAGAGCGACGTCCGCTTGCAGCCCGGCACGGCGCACGGGATGGCCTTGTCCTCGAGCCCCGCGAGGCGGGCCTCGTCCTCGGCGCAGAGACCGGCCGGCGCGGGCCGCTTGCCGGCGAACGCCTCCATCTGCTGCATCACCGTCCAGGTCCAGGTCCCGCTGCAGCCGGGCCGATCGCAAGGACGCTCGACGTCCTTCGTCTTGGCGAAAGCCTCGCGGCACGGGTCGCACATCGACGACGCGGGATCGTCCGCGGTCGGCGCGCCGCGCCCCCCTAGCTTCGCGGACATCTTATTTTTGGCAGACGCCATCGACAGCCAGGTGCGCGTGCACCCCGGCACTGTGCAGGGGGACGACTTCGCCCCCAACCGATCAGCAAGCGTGAACCCGGCCAGACCCATGACGGGGGCTAAGGTTGACGAAACACCGGCCGCCGCGCAAGCGGGACGTAGAAACAGTTGTGTAGGGGGGGCGCCATTCAGCTGCTTGCGCCTGGGGCGTGGCGAAGGTAGACAAGCGGATCTTTCCCATGCAGATCACGATCGAGGACCTCTCGCCCGTCGAGAAACGCGTCGAATTCGAGCTCCCGTGGTCCGACGTCGTGCCGAAGCTCGAGAAGGCTTATGACTCACTCCGTCGCGGCGTCCGCCTGCCGGGGTTCCGGCCCGGCAAGGTGCCGCGGGCGCTGCTCGAGAAGATGTACAAGCGCCAGGTCGAGGACGAGGTGGCGCGGGATCTGGTCGAGCACTCGATCGGCCAGGCGATCCGCGAGAACCAGATCCAGCCGGTGGCGCCGCCGACCGTCGAGGATCTGGAGATCAAGTCCGGCGCGCCGTTCAAGTTCACGGCGCGCGTCGAGGTGCGCTCGCAGGTGACCCCCAAGGACTACAGCGGGCTGCCGGTGTCGCGACGGCCGGCGGC
>DATBHU010000137.1:0-3095 GCA_036557265.1 Polyangia bacterium | reverse complement strand
AGAGGCGCTTGACCAGATCGCGGCGGTTCTCGTCGACCGAGAGGCGCGACTCCAGGCTGGCGATCGAGGTGCGTCCCGCCGCGCGCGGCGCCAGGCGATCCGTGAACACCGCGCCGACGCGCTCCCAGATCCGCCGCATCGGGATCATGCGGCGGTTGCCGAGGAACCGCTCGCGCCGGTTCGCCTCCGCCAGCTGCTGCGCGACCGTCCGGTGCTGGCGGGCGATCAGGCGGTCCAGCTCCGCGTTCGTCATCGGTTTGTCGGCGCTCGGACGGCGCGCGAGGGGTGGCGCCGGGACGGTCGCGGGCCCGTGCGGCATGGGTGGAGGCGTCGCTGCCGGCGCGGCGGGCGCGGGCGCGGGCGCCGCCGCCATGTCGGGCTCGCCGCCTCTGCCGCGCCCGCCGCCGGACTTTCCGATCGAGCCCAGCAACCTGTCCATGCTCTCCGGCCTCGGCTTGGCCGCGGCCCGGCTCTCCATGTCGAGGCCGTCGAGCGGGTCCATGCTCGCCTTCGCCTTCTTGCCGCCGGTCACGGCGGATGGCGCCGGGGTCGTGCCGTAGAGCATGTCACGCGGCACGCCACGCGTGCTCTTGCTCATCTTGCCGCTCTCGCCTGCGCCCGCCACCGCGACCTCACCGTCGGCGCTCGTCCCCTCGCTCGCCTCCTCGCCGGTCCACTCGGGTGTGGTGCGGACGTTGTCGAGGCCGAAGGCGCGGAACATCGCCGGGCTCTCCAGCACCAGCAGCGACGTGTAGCGGCTGGCGACGTTGAACCGGCTCGACAGCTCGATCGCGCGCTGCTTCGCCTCGGGCGCGTCGTCGCGCTCGAGATCGGCGATGCGCACCGCCGCGTAGAGGCGCGGCACGAACGCGTTGCCCGCCGACGTCGACGCCGCGATCCGCAGCGGATAGCGCTGCTCGAAGTCGCGCGCGCCGACCTTCCCGCGCAGCACCACCGTCCCCGCCGCCTCGGCGCCGGCCAGCCGCGCCACCACGAACGCCTCGCCGCCCGCCGGGATGGTGTCGAGCTTGCGCGGCGCGACCTCGTGCAGCGCCTCGGGCAGCGACAGCGTCACGTCGCGCAGCGCGTTTCCGTACGCCGACCCGAGCACCGCGAACGCCGCCTCCGCCGTCGTCTGTCCCGGCACGTACGGCAGCGCGACGCCGCCGCCGCCGCGCGCGAGCGCGCCCAGCATCTGCAGATCCGACTCGGCGCCGATGGCGACGGCCGTGACCGTGCCGCCGCCGGCCGGGATCGCCTGCGCCACGGCGCGCGTCAGCGACGCCGGGCGCACCGGGCCGATCGTCGGCGTGCCGTCACCGAAGTAGATCACGCGCAGCGCGCCGCCCGCCTGGCCGCCCGCCGCGGCGGCCGCCGCCGCCATCGCCCCCGCGACGTCGGACGCGCCGTCGGGCGTGATGCCGGCGAGGAACCGGCCGATGCGCGCCGCCGTCTCGGGCCCGGGCGCCGCCAGGCCGCCGGGGAGCGCGCGGCACTGGCTGTCGCAGGCGAGCGCGGTCACGCGGTCGGCCGGGTCCAGCTCGGCGCTGAAGCGGGCCGCCAGCCGGATGGCGCGCTGGTAGGTCTCGCCGAACATCGACCGGCTCGAGTCGACCACCAGCACGAAGTCGCGCCGCGCGTTCTCCTCGACCCGCGGCAGCCGCGGCCGCAGCGCGAGCGCGACGGTGCTGCCGTCCGCGGACATGTCGGCGGCCTGGTCGCTGCCCGCCGCGCGGTAGGCCCAGGCCGAGAGCTCGCTGCCGCGATCGACCGGGGCGAAGACGATCTGCAGATCGCCGCTCGGCACGAAGCCCGGCGCCGACCACGCCATCAGCGCCGCGCCGTCGTCCGCGTCGCGCTCGCGCTGCAGCGGATAGCCGTACGCGCGCACGCCCAGCTGCGGATCGAAGCCGCGCACCTGCACGTCGACGTCGAAGCGATCGACGCGCGTCGACCCGGCGGGATCGTGGGCCAGCGGGTAGGCGTAGCGGCGCATGCCGCCCGCCGGGCTCAGCGTCTGCGTGTAGGCGAGCACGATCCGCCGCGTGCCGTGGCGCGGGATCGGGAAGATGCGCAGCTCGAAGCGGCCGCCCCGCTGCCACTCGAGCAGGGCCGGATCGCGCCACGGCCCCGGCACCCAGATGATCTCGTCCTTCGGCTTCGGCATGTGCGGCGCCGCGTGGGCGATGGCGCCGCGCCAGATCGCGGCGGCGCGGTCGCGATCGACGAACGCCCCCTCGACCATGCGGCCGTCGACCTCCAGCGCCAGCCGTTCGATCTTCGCGTCGGGCGGCAGCGGGAAGCGATAGATGCCCTCCAGCACGTCGCCGGTCTCGTTGCGGAAAACCTCGTCGACCTCGGTGCGCGCGACCGCGCCCGCGATGCGCACCTTCACGCTGTGCGCGGCGAGCCGGACCGCGCGATCCAGCTCGCGCTCGCTGCCCGGCTTCTTGGCGCGCAGCTCGCCCAGCCCGCGCGTGGACGTCTCCTGTTCCGGCTGGCCGGTGGCCTCGCCCCACACCAGCGACTGCCCGAGATCGGGCGCGGCGCCGACGTCGGGCGGCAGGTCGGTGAAGATGCGCCCCTCCTCGCCGGCCCGCACGGTGACGCTGCGCGCCCGCCGGTCTTCCATCGCGACGGCGCCGCGGCTGACGTCGACCGACGTCCAGGCGTCGTCGGCGCGCAGCGCGAACTTCGTGCCCAGCACCTCGGCGTGCCCCTGGGGCAGATCGAAGCGCGCCCGGCCGCTCGGCAGGTGGGCGACGTCGGCGGCGATGGCGCCGCGGGCCAGCACGGCGCTGCGGCCGGCGCCGAAGGCGATCTCCGTGGCGCGATCGAGCGCCAGCGCGGACCCGTCCGCGAGGTGGAGGTACGCGCGCGTCCGATCGTCGGTGCGCAGCCGAGACCCCGGATCGATCGCGCCGCCGGCCGCGAGCGGGGCGCAGTGCTTGCCGTCGGCGTCGCAGCGGACCAGGCCGCCGTCGCCGCCGCCCGCGCGCGACACGCGCGTCACCTGGCCGCGCCAGGCGTCCGTGGCCGCGACACCGTCGCCTGCGGGCGGGTGCGGCGCGTGGCCGAACCGCCAGACCATCGCC
>DATBHU010000136.1:0-17268 GCA_036557265.1 Polyangia bacterium | reverse complement strand
CCCTCCTTCGTTTCGATCCGCTTGAGGTACCCGACGTTCGGGCGCGTCCCGAGCTCGTCGAGCACGCGGTAGGCGCGCCGCCCGGCGAGCAGCTTGCTGGCGCGGCTGCCGGCGTCGGCGAGATCGCCGAACACGATCGCGCCGGTCGGGCACGACTGCTGGCACGCGGTCGCGACGTCGCCGTCGGCCATCGGGCGGCGCTGCAGCAGCGCCTGGTTCTTGCCCAGCTGGATGCGCTGGACGCAGAGGTTGCACTTCTCCATCACGCCGCGGCTGCGGACGGTGACGTCGGGGTTCAGCACCAGACGGCCCAGCGGGCTCGTCATGGTGTACGGGAAGTCGTCGTTCGCGGTGTAGTTGTGCCAGTTGAACCGGCGCACCTTGTACGGGCAGTTGTTCGCGCAGTAGCGCGTGCCGATGCAGCGGTTGTAGACCTGCTGGTTGATCCCCTCGGAGCTGGTGGTCGTCGCCAGCACCGGACAGACCGTCTCGCACGGCGCGTGCTGGCAGTGCTGGCACATCATCGGCTGATGCACCGAGCGCGCGTCGTCGCCGTCGCCGTCGAAGTAACGGTCGATGCGAATCCAGTGCATGATGCGGCTCTTGCGCACCTGCTCGGCGCCGACGACCGGGACGTTGTTCTCGGACTGACAGGCGACCACGCAGGCCGAGCAGCCCGTGCAGGCGTCGAGATCGATCGACATGCCCCAGGCGTGCGCGCCGTGCAGGCGTTCCTTCCACAGGTTCGGCAGCTGCTCGCGCTCGTGCTCGTGCTCGCCTTCGAGCGCCATGGTCTGGACGATCTCGCGCCCCTCCATCGAGAAGTGCGTCTGCGCCGGGTAGAGGCGCGCGCGCCGTCCCGTCTTCGCGACGTTCACGCGCGCCGAATAGCGGCGGAACCCGTCCGCCACGCGGGCCAGCGGATAGACGTTGCCGCCGATCCCGTCGCCGGCCTTGCCGGCCGCCCAGCGCCCGTAGCCGACCGCGACCGAGATCGTGCGCCGCTCCTGGCCGGGCTGCACGAAGGCGGGCAGCTCCAGCTTGCCGGCCTCGGTCGTCAGCGTGACGACGTCGCCGCTAGCGACGCCCAGCGCGGCGGCGGTGGACGGCGCGAGGCAGGCGACGTTGCCCCAGGTGAGGCGCGTGATCGGATCCGGCAGCTCCAGCAGCCACGGGTTGTTCGCGTGGCGGCCGTCGCGCGCGCCGACGGTCTCGTGCAGCGCCAGCTCGTATCCCTCGGGCGCGGGTCGATTGGCGCGTCCGACGATGTCGCGCACGGCGGCTTGCCAGTCGGCGGCGTACGGGCCGGGCGCGGCCACGGGCGGGCGCGGGCTCTGGACCACGCCGCGCTCCAGCGCGCGCTCCCAGAAGTCGTCGAACGGCTCGGCGGTCGGCGCGCTCGGGTAGATCGCCTTCCGCCAGAAGTCGCGCAGGTACGAATGGTGATCGGGGGCGGGACGGCCCGCCCAGGCGAGCAGGCTCTCGGCGCCGGCGCGCGTGTCGGCGAGCGGCGCGATCAGCGGCTGCCGCAGGCTGAGCTGCCCGCTCACCGGCTCGGCGTCGCCCCACGCCTCGAGGAAGTGGTGATCGGGGCAGAGCGCGCGCACGTGGGCGCCCGTCTCGTCCCGCCGATCGCCGAGCGAGATGGTGAGCGGCACCTTGGCCAGCGCCTTCGCGAAGGCCGCCCCGTCGGGGTGGTCGTAGACCGGGTTGGCGCCCCAGACCATCAGCGCCCGCACCCGGCCCGTGTTCATGTCGTCGATCAGCTTCGCCATCGACGCGTCGTCGCCCTGGCGCTGCAGCGACGGCCGCGCGAGATCGAGGGTCGCGCCGACGTTGCCGAGCAGCGCGTTCAGCTTGGCCACCACCAGCTGGGTGGCGAGGTCGTCGCTGCCGCTGACGACCAGCGATTCACCCCGGTGGCGCGCCAGCGCGTCGGCGATGCGGGCGACGTCGCCGGCGTGGGGCGCGTTCTGGGTGACGCCCTCGGCCCGCAGGCCGCCCAGGTCGGGGTCGCTCACCCGGCGGGCGACCGCCGCCAGCAGCGCGACCGCGAACGTCCCGAGTTCCGACGGCGCCATCGCCAGCCGCAGATCGGCGTTGCTGCCGGTGACCGACAGCCCCGACTCGCACTGGACGTGGAAGCTGCGCTCGCCGTCGGCGGTGCGCCGCCGCGACCACTGGCGCGCGAACTCGACGGGCGCCAGCCAGGTGCCGAGGAAGTCGGCGTCCAGCGCGACGACGACGCGCGCCTTGTCGAAGTGGAAATGCGGCACCACCGCCGCGCCGTGCGCGAGCCGGTTCGCCTCGCGCAGCGCCGCCAGCGACAGGGTGTCGTAGACGACGTGGCGGAAGCTGGGGAACGCGGCGCGGAAGTCGGCGAGCACCGCCAGCGTCGACGGGCTGGTGATGGTCTGCGACACCAGCACGATCGGGCGCGGGTCGCCGCTGCCCGGGTTCAGCATGGTCCGGATGTGGCGGTCGATCTCCGCCCACGACACGGCGTTGCCCAGCCAGACCGGGCCGCGCAGGCGCGCGTCGTCGTAGAGCGACAGCACGCTGGCCTGGCCGGCCGCGCAGGTGCCGCCGGCGGTCAGCGGCGACGCGTCGTTGCCTTCAATCTTGATCGGCCGTCCGTCGCGCTGCCTGACGACCAGGCCGCAGGACGCCGCGCAGCCGCCGCAGGTGGTGGCGTACATGTTGGGTACGCCGGGCACCATCTCGGTCGACGCGGCCGGCAGCGGCACCGCGTGCTGGACTGGCGCGCGACAGCCGGAGAGGCCGATCGCGCCGAGCGAGAACCCCATCAGCGACAGCACGTCGCGGCGGGTCGCCTCGAAGCCGGTCGAACGCGAGCCGGTCGGCAAGCCGATCTGGACGAGCGGCTCGTCGTTCGCTTCTTCGCATGTTGGTCTGCGATTCATGCTGGACGTCTCCCAGGTCAGTAGTGGCAGCTGGTGCAGTCCTCGCCCGCGAAGGGCGTGGGCCGCTCGCGGACGTTCTTCGCGACGCGCGCGAAGGTGCTGGTCGGCACGTGCGCCTCGCTGCGGTGGCACCCGAGGCACCAGCCCATCGTCAACGGCGCGAACTGCTCGATGCGGTCCATCTGTTCGACGGCGCCGTGACAGCGCTGGCAGGCGACGCCCGACACCACGTGCTGGCTGTGGTTGAAGTAGACGAAGTCGGGCAGGTTGTGGACCTTGTTCCAGACGATCGGCCGGCCCTGCTGCACGGCCTCCTTGAGGCGCGCGATCTCCGTCGTCTGCTTCTCGAGGAGGTTGTGACAGTTCATGCAGACGCTCGCCGACGGGATGCCGGCGTGGCGGCTGGTGCGCGCGCCCGAATGGCAGTACAGGCACGGGACCTTGTTGTCGCCGGCGTGCACCTTGTGCGGGAACGCGATCGGCTGCTCGGGCGCGTAGCCCTGGTGGACGCCGATGCGCGTGGCGCCGCGGGCGAGCAGACCCCCGCCCGCGCCGAGCGCCGCGAAGCCGATCACGATCACGCGGAGTTTCATCAGACCGCCTTGCCCCCGTGCTTCACGGTGCGGGCGACGGCGCCGACGGCGGCGTCGTGCGTGGGTCGCGGCCACAGGGCGGCCGGCTTGTCAGCCGCCGCAGGCTTGCGCGCGGCCTCGGCGCCGGCGCGCGGCTTGGCGATCCAGCGGATCTCGCGCTCCGGCCACAGCCAGACGGCGGGCCCGCTGCGGAGCCAGGCGACGCCCGGGCGTGCGGCGGCGGCCAGCGCGCGCGTGGCGGCGGCCATCGCCCGGTGGGCGAGCGCGAGCGGAAACGCCGCCAGGCGCGTCGCCGGGAACACCGCCAGCGCCGCGAACGCCGCGAACACGTGCAGGCGGATCAGCAGCGGCAGGTGGTCGACCAGCGCCGGCGCCGGCTGCCCGTGCAGCAGCGACGCGGCGTAGGGGGCGAGCGTGACCGCGCCCCAGGCCGAGCCCCAGCGATGAATCGCGGCGCCGAGCAGGCCGGATGCGACGCCCACCAGCAGCAGCGCCATGAACGCCGAGTCGGCCAGGTCCGACACCAGCGACCAGCCGCTCCGCACCGGGCGGCGCAGGTGCAGCCAGGCGCTGCGGACGCACGCCGCCGCCACCGCGGCGCCCAGCGCGAACCCGATCGCCTCGACCGCGAACAGCCGCGCCGGCGTCCGCGTCAAGCCGAGGATCACCCGCGGCAACGCCAGGCCCACCACGTGGGCCGCCGCCAGCAGCGCCCAGCAGGCGCGCCACCCCCAGCCACCCAGGTAGACCCGCTGCGCGCGCGGCAGCACGCGCTTGACGACCGGGAGGCGATCGCTCGTCACCAGCAGGCGGACGGTGAAGCCCGCCGCGGCCACGATCAACGCCAGGTACGGCCAGACCCGAAACATGAAACTGCCCGCGGTCTCGTTCATTGGTGTCCTCGCTTCGCTTCGGTGAGCGGGTAGGTGGTGAACGGCGACGCGGCCAGCGCCGCCTCGCGCAGGTAGGCCTTCAGCGCGAACGCCTCGTTCGGCTCCAGGTAGCGCCCGGAGGTCATCTCCGGCTGGCGCGGCGTGCACGGGTGCCGCAGGTACAGCGTCAGCGCGCGGTCGCGGTACTTGAGGTAGGTGTCGGTCAGCTCCGGGCCCAGCGTCCCGCCCGCGCGCCGGTCGTGGTCGCGGATGGTGTGGCAGGAGGCGCAGGCGAGCCCGCCGCTGGCGAGCGCGGTCTGCCCCTCGAACAGCGCGCGCGCCCGGGTGACGTCGGCGGCGGTCGCCAGCTCGGCGTCGCGCTCGTCGGCCGGCTTCTGGTCCGGCCCGTCGGCGGCGAGCCAGTCGAGGATGACGCTCACGTCCTGGGGCGACAGGTCGCTCCAGTCCGGCATGCGCTGCTTCTTGTACGTGCGGAACAGCTCCGTCGCGGTCGCGTCGCCGCTGGCGATCACCTTCGACGACCCCCGGATGAACTGTTGCAGCCAGGGCCGCTGCCGGCGCGCGGTCACGCCCTTCAGATCGGGGCCGACCTTAACCCCCTTGCCGAACGTGTGGCAGGCGGTGCATCGTGAGTTGAAGACCTTCTTCGCGTCGAAGGCGGCGGCCGGCCGTGACGCGAGCGCCAACGTCGCAAACACAGCGAGCGCCGCGCACGCGGTCAGCGCCCGCCCGGGGCGGGCCTTCGTTGTGGGCCGCCAACAGGGCTCGTTGGCAAATGTTGGCAGTAATGGGATTCCCTGTTGGCGCTCACCAACGATAGATTCCGGTTTGCCGGAAGCTCCGCTGCCTTCGAAAGCGCTGTTTCTCCGCGAAAGGGTCATCATTGCCTCCGGGCGTTTGCGGCCCCGTGCGGGGCCGATGTACGCCGTTGCCGACTTTTGCGCGTACTGTGAGCAAGAATCGGCCCAGCACCCACGCTCGAGATTGCTGCTCCTCGCCTTGTTTCGGATTGGCTGCGGCCCTTTTCGGATTGGCTAGATTGCGGCCGACCGGTCGCTTCCTCGCTGCCTTGCTTGCTTGGTTGCTTGCTTGCTCGCTTGCTTGCTGCCTGCTGCCTCGCTGGCTCGCTGCCTTGCGATCGCTCCGCCCGCTCAACGCCGGATCGACGTCGCCGGATCGACGTCGCCCGATCGACGTCGCCCGATCGATCGAAACCCCGCACGCGCGCGCGTCGATCCTCGCGTCTCGCCCGAGCGTCTCGTCCGCTTGCGAGCTTTTTCCGGCGCGAGGGCTGCGTTTCATTTTCGAGCGGCAGCCCTCGCGCCGGAAAAAGCCCACGCGCGGACGAAGGGCTCGGTCGAGACGGGGCGAGCGGGACCGCGCGTAACGGCGCTCGCCTGCGATCGGGGGAGACTGCGATCGTTGGAAGGGATGCGAAGGCAATAGAAGCGAAGGGCGATGCGCCAATAGAAGGCGAAGGGCGATGCGCCGATAGGAAGGCGAAAAGCGCGTCGCCGAAGGCGAGTCAGCGCAGCCCGTGACGCCGCAGGAGCGACAACAAATAAGGCCGATCCATGTTGGCCGCGCGCGCCGCGGCGGACGCATTTCCGTTGGTCGCTTCGATCAGACGGCGCAGGTAGCTGCGTTCGAACGCCGCCAGCGCCTCGGCGCGCGCGAGGCGGTATTGCGGAACGATCGTCGCGTTGGGCGCGGGGGCGGCGGGCTGGGCCAGTCCGTTCAGGTTGATGCTGCCCATCGCGAGCGCGCTCTCGACGACGTTGCGGAGCTCGCGCACGTTGCCCGACCAGCGATGCGCGCGCAGCGCGTTCATCGTCGCCTCCGAGAACGTGAACCCGGGCGCGCCCGTGATCTCCGCGGCGAAGTGGGCGACCAGCGGATCGATGTCCTCGGGCCGCTCGCGCAGCGCGGGGATCTCGATGCGCGCGACCGCCAGCCGGAAGTAGAGATCGGCGCGGAACGTCCCGGCGTTCGCCTCCGCGCGCAGGTCGCGGTGGGTGGCCGAGATGACGCGGACGTCGACCTGGATGTCCTCCTTGCCACCGAGGCGCCGGAAGGAACGCCGTTCGAGCACGCCGAGCAGCGCCGGCTGCACCGCCAGCGGCAACTCGCCGATCTCGTCGAGGAAGATCGAGCCGCCGTGGGCGAGCTCGAACGCGCCCTCTTGCCGCTTCTCCGCCCCGGTGAACGCGCCGCGTTCGTGGCCGAACAGCTGCGAGGCGATCAGGGTGGCCGGCAGCGCGCCCGGATCGACGACGATGAACGGCCGCTTGGCGCGCGCGGAGAGGTCGTGGATGGCGCGCGCCACCAGCTCCTTGCCGGTGCCGGTCTCGCCCTGGATCAGCACCGAGACGTTCGACTGCGCCAGCCGTTCGACGGTGCGTCCGATCTCCTGCATCGTCGGGCTGGCCGTCACCAGGCCCGGGACGTTGGGCGGCGGCAGCGGCGCCTCGGGCGTCTCCACGGTCGCGTCGAGCAGCGACAGCACGGTGCGGCCGATGCGCACGCGCGTCCCGATCGGCACCACCGCCTCGGCGACGCGGACGTCGCCCACGAAGGTCCCGTTGCGGCTGCCGAGGTCCTTCACCATCACCCCGTCCTCGCAGCGCAGCTCCAGGTGATAATGGCTGACGGTCGGGTCGGTCAGAGTCAGCTCGTTCGCGGGCGATGTGCCCACCCCCAGCCGTTCGCCGTAATGCTCCATGACGCGGTCCCGGTCTGGTCCTTCGACCACGCGGACACGCAGCCGGCGGACGGTCGGCTGTACGCGCTCGAGATGGAGCTCGGTCGGCTCACCCATCGGGGTTCTCTTTTCGACCGGGCGGATAAGCGAGAATCGGGCCAGCGTGCTCACCGCCCGGCTAGCGGTAGGCGACGCCATGGCGAACCTTCGATCGGTGCAACCGGAACGCCAGCGCGACACTCGCGAACGCGACCGCGACGCCCCACGACCAAAACGCTATCTCTCTGAACGAGGAAATCGAAGCGCCGCCTCCCCGCGGCGTACCCTGCGCGCGCCACCCGTGCAGCGCCGCCGCGATCGCGCGCGGCGTCCCCTCACGGCTGTCGACAGCGACGTGCGTCAACGTTGGACTGCCAGCCTGATAGGCGGCGGCGTGCACCTGCAGGTTGCGCGTCCAGACCAGGACCAGCAGGCCGACCCCGAGCGCCGACGCGGTCGCCCGCGAGATCTCGACGCCGGACGGATCGACGCCGGACGCGAGGGCGCTGGCGAGCTGGGTGCGCGTCTCGTCCGCCGACGCGGGATCGAGCTGGATGGTGACGGCGTGGTCCCCCTCCAGCACCGGGGTGAGGGTGCGGGGCCGGTGGCCCAGCTTGTGGGCGACGAGGACGTGCTCGCCGCGCAGCAGGTGGACGCGGCACGGCGCGGCCGGGCAGCGCTCCACCCCGTCGACGTGGATGGCCGCCCCGTCCGGTTCGCTGCGCACGTCCACGGCGATCCACCCCCGCCGCTCCGCCGCCTGCCGCTCTTCGTCGGCCAGGCGCTGGAAGGCGGGCGTGGTGTCGCGCAGCACCCCGGTCTCGAGCATCTCGCGCGCCGAGAGCCGGCGCAGGACGTCCCGCGCGCGCCCCTCGTCGCCCGCGCCGAGCGCGCAGGCGGCGGCCAGCGTCCCGGCCCGCGCGGCCTCCGCGCGGTGTCCGAGCTGCAGCAGCCGATCGGGATCCAGCGTCTGATCGATCCGGCGCAGGCAGCGCAGGAAGTCGGCCTCCCGGTAGGTGTGCGCCAGCGTCTCCAGCTGGGCGCGCGAGGACCCGTCCGACACGGCGCGCGGCGCCAGCGTCTCCAGCCGCCATTCGCCGGGCACCTCGCGGCCGGCCGCCGCGAGCGCTCCGGCGGGCGCGAGATCTCCGATCACCACGACCGCGGACGGATCGTCCTGGACGCCGAGGCGCGCGGCCCAGCCGGCCGGGGATGCCAGCACGAGCGCGAACGCCACCCCGCCAGCCGTGCGCCGACGGGCTTCTCGATGACGTTTTCCTGTTGGCGACGGCCAGTCGGACATTCGTATCCCCTTCTACGGTCGTTCGAGCGGCAGGCGGCAGGCGATCTTTTCTCTAACCCGCCGGAATGACGGCGATGTTTGCAACCACCGGTTTGTGCCCAGGAGGGCCGTTCTGCTTCATTTGATACGATGGCGTCGCGCGGGTCCCGGTGGTAAGCAAGGGCGTTCCAAAGGAGGCCGATCATGAAGAAGCTCGTACTTGCGGCAGTGCTCTCGGCGTTCTCGTTCACGGCGGCGGCCAGCTACGCGTGTGACGGCAACAGTGGGATGAAGGGCCAGGAGAAGTCGGAGAAGGCGGCCACGCAGGCGAAGAAGGACGCGAAGAAGGATTCGAGCAAGAGCGACCAGAAGTCCTAGGGCGGCGATCGGCGTGGTGAACCCGCGCGTCACCGCGCTCGCGCTCGTGCTCGTGCTCGCGCTCGCCTGCCGCGCCACCGGCGGCGGGCCGCGCGGTGGGGCGCCCGCGGCTCCCCCGCCGCGGCCCCTGACGCCGCCGCAGGCGCTGGCGGCGCTGGCGACCGAGTACTGGGACACGCGGATGCGGACGCATCCGCTGGAGGCGACCGACATCGGCGACCGCCGGTTCGACGATCGCCTGGGCGACAACACGCCGGCCGCGCGCGACCGCGAGCTGGCGGCGCTCGGCGCGCTGCGCGCGCGCGTGGCGGCCGTGCCGGCGGCGGCGCTGTCGGCGAACGACCGGGTGACGCAGGCGCTGCTGGAAGGTGAGATCGACAGCGATCTCGCCTTCGGCAGCTGCGCGCTGGACGACTGGACGGTCGACGCGCGCGACGGCACCCAGGTGGCCTTCCTGCGCCTGCCCGAGCTGCAACCGGTGCGCACCACCGCCGAGGGCTGGAGGCTGGTGGCGCGCTGGGAAAAGATGGGCGGCTACATCGACCAGGAGACCGCCAACCTGCGGCGCGGGCTGGCGGCGGGCAAGGTCGCGACGGCCGAGGAGCTCAAGCGGGTGCTCGGCCAGCTGGACGATCTGCTGGCCAAGCCGGACGACAAGTGGCCGCTGCGCGCGCCCGCGGCGGCGGCGCACGCGGACTGGCCGCCGCCGGAGCGGCTCGCCTTCGTGCGCGCGGTCGACGCCGCCATCGCGGGCGCCATCCGTCCCGCGTTCGAGCGCTATCGGGCCTTGTTGCGGAACGAGCTCCTGCCGCGCGCGCGCGACGAGGCCCACGTCGGGATCCTGAACGTGCCCGGCGGCGCGGCCTGCTACCCCAAGCTGATCAAGGCGCAGACGTCGCTCGAGCTGCCGGCGGCGGAGATCCACCGCATCGGGCTCGAGGAGCTGGCGCGCATCCACGCGGAGATGGAGAAGGTCGGCAAGGCCGCGTTCGGCACCGGTACGCTCGCCGAGCTGCGGCGCAAGCTGCGCGGCGATCCGGCGGCCTTCTTTCACACGCGCGGCGACGTCGAGGCGGCGGCCCGGAAGGCGCTGGCGCGCGCGCAGGCGGCCGAGCCGCGCTTCCTCGGCAAGCTGCCGCGCACGCCCGTCGTCGTGAAGCGGATCGAGTCGTTCGAGGAGAAGGACGCGCCCATCGCCTACTACCGTTCGGCGGCGGTCGACGGCTCGCGCCCGGCCGCTTACTACGTCAACACCTACAAGCCGGAGACGCGCGCCCGCTACGAGGTCGAGGCGCTGGCGTTCCACGAGTCGGTCCCCGGCCACCACATCCAGATCGCGATCGCCCAGGAGCTGACCGGCCTGCCCGAGTTCCGCAAGCACATCGGCGTCACCGCCTTCGTCGAGGGCTGGGGCCTGTACGCGGAGGGGCTGGCCGACGAGCTGGGGCTGTACAAGGGCGCGCGCGAGCGCCTGGGCCGGCTGAACTTCGACGCCTGGCGGGCGTGCCGCCTGGTGGTCGACACCGGCATGCACGCCATGGGCTGGAGCCGCTCGCAGGCGATCGCGTTCTTCGAGGAGAACGCGATCCTGGCCAAGGACAACATCGTCAACGAGGTCGATCGCTACATCGCCTGGCCCGGCCAGGCGCTCGCCTACAAGCTGGGCGAACGCGAGATCCGGAGCCTGCGCGCGCAGGCCGAGGCGCGGCTGGGCGCGAAGTTCGACCTCAAGGCGTTCCACGACCTGGTGCTGGGGGGCGGGGCGGTCAGCCTGCCGGTGCTGCGCGCGCAGGTCGAGGCGTGGATCGGCCCATCCGGCGTATCATCCGCGCCGGAGGCGACGCGGCGATGAGATCATGGTTCGTGCCGATCCTGCAGTTCTGGTTCGGCGACGTCGACGAGCTGGGGCGATCGGACGTGCAGCACTCGCGCCGCTGGTTCATGAAGGACGAGGCGTTCGATCGTGAGATCGCGGATCGCTTCGGGCAGACCTACGCCGACGTGCGCGGCGGCCTGCGCGAGGCGTGGCTCGACGATCCGCGCGGGCGCGTCGCCTACGTGATCGTGCTCGACCAGTTCGCGCGCAACATGTTCCGCGGCAGCGCGCGCATGTTCGAGGGCGATCGCCAGGCGCTCGCCGCGGCGGTCGAGGGCGTGGCCCGCCACGACGACGCCGGGCTGAACGTCAACGAGCGCTCCTTCCTCTACATGCCGTACCAGCACAGCGAGGAGGTCGGCATGCAGGAGCGTTCGGTCGCGCTGTTCCAGGAGCTGGCGGAGAGCGCGCCGTCCGAGCTGCGCGGCTCGCTGGTGGCGGCGGTGCAGTACGCGGAGAAGCACCGGGAGATCATCGCGCGCTTCGGCCGTTTCCCCCACCGCAACACGCTGCTCGGCCGACAGAGCACGCCCGCCGAGCAGGCGTTCCTGGCCGAACCGGGCAGCGGATTCTGATTCCCTAGATGGCGACCGAGCGCCCGCTGGGGGTGGTGCACGCGGCGGCGGTGGTCGTCGCCAGCATGGTCGGCACCGGCGTCTTCACGATCACCGGTACGCTGCTGGTGTCGCTGCCCGCGCCGGCGGTGGTGCTGGCGGCCTGGGCGATCGCCGGGCTGCTGGCGCTGTGCGGGGCGGCCGTCTACGCCGAGCTCGGGACGATGATGCCGCGCGTGGGCGGCGAATACGTCTACGTCTCGCGCGCGTTCGGGCCGGCGGCCGGGTTCGTCTCCGGCTGGGTCGCGCTGATCGTCGGCTTCGCGGCGCCGACCGGGGTGGGCGCGCTCGGCTTCGCGAGCTACGTGAACGCGGTGGTGCCCGCGCTGCCGCAGACCGCGGTGGCGGTCGCGCTGATCGTCGTCGTGACGGCGGTCCACATGATCGACGTCCGCTTCGGCGCGCGCGTCCAGGCGGGGCTGTCCGGGCTGGTCGTCGCGCTGATCGTCCTGTTCGTGTGCGCGGCGCTGGCGACCGGGCGCCTCGCCGCCGCGCACCTCGGAGCGCCGGCGCCCGGCGCGCGGCCCGTCGCGGGCGGCGCGCTCGCGGCGGCGTCGGCGTTCGCGATCGGGCTGGTGCAGGTGACCTACGCCTATTCGGGCTGGAACGGCGCCGCCTACGTGGCGGGCGAGGTGCGCGATCCGGCGCGGGCGCTGCCGCGCGCGCTGGTGCTCGGCACCGGCCTGGTGACGGTGCTCTACCTCGCGCTCAACCTCGTGTTCCTGGCGGCGGTGCCGCCCGCCGCGCTGGCCGGCCAGATCAAGGTGGCGCACATCGCGGCGGGCGCGCTGTTCGGTCCGCGCGGCGCCGCGTTCGTGTCGTCGCTGGTGGCGCTGACCGCGGCCGGCTTCGTCAGCGCGATGCTGATGTCGGGGCCGCGCGTGGCGGTCGCGATGGGCGAGGACGGCGTGTTCTTCCGCGCGCTCGGCCGCAGCAACGCGCGCGGCGCGCCCACCCGGGCCGTCGGCCTGCAGGGCGCGCTGGCGATCGTGGCCGTGCTGACCACGGCGTTCGATCGCCTGCTGGTCTACGCGGGCTTCACGCTGCTGCTGAACGCCGCGGCGGCGGTGCTGGCGGCGTTCGTGCTGCGCCGGCGCGAGCCGGCCCACGCGCGGCCGCACCGCGCGCTCGGCTGGCCCTTCTCGGGGCTGCTGTTCCTGGCCCTGTCGGCGTTCATGGTCGTGCTCGCGGTGCGCGAGCGCCCGACGGAGAGCGCGGCCGGGCTGGCCACGCTGATCGCGGGCGGCGCCGCCTACGCCGCCTGGCATCGCCGCCGCCGTCGGACATGATGTCGCCCCGCGCTTGATGGTGACCTCCGGACGAGATCGGCCCGCTCCGCTCGCCGCCGTGCTGGCGGTGACGTTCGCCGGCTCGCTGAGCGGCGGCGTGTTCTGGGCGGCGATCTTCTTCGTGACCGCGGAGCACTACCGCTTCTCGCCGACCGGCAACCTGGTGCTCGCGGCGGTGATGGGCGCGGTCTACGCGGCCACCGCCGCCGCGGCGGGCCGGCTGGTCCGCCGGGTGTCGTCGTCGTCGCCGCGCGCGGTGCTGATGGCGGCGCTCGCGAGCTGGACGGTCGCGGCGCTGATGCCGCTAGCCGCGCCGCGCTCGGAGGCGGCGATCTGGGCGGGCGCGCTGGTGGGCGCGGCGGCGTCGGCCGTCACCTGGCCGATCGTCGAGAGCTACCTCTCCGCCGGCCGGCACGGCGCCGACATGCGCGGCGCCATCGGCCTGTTCAACATCACCTGGACGCCGGCGACGGCGCTGGCGCTGCTGCTGATGCCGCTCGTCGGCCGGATGGGCGCGCTGGCGCCGCTGGCGCTGTCGGCGGCCGGAAGCCTGACGGCGCTGGCGGCGACGTTCAGCCTGCCGATGCGCCCGGGCGCGCACGCGCCGGAGGCCGCGCAATCGGCGGTCGGGCGCGAATACCCGGCGCTGCTGCGCGCGGCCTCGTGGCTGCTGCCGATGAGCTACATCCTGTACGCGGTGATCGGCCCGCTGCTGCCGCATCGTCTGGCGGCGGTCGGGGTCGGGGACGGCGCCGGCGCCGTCGCGGGGTTGTGGATGGTCGCCCGGTTCGTGACGCTGCTGGCGATGTGGCGCACGGGCTTCTGGCACGGGCGCTGGGGAACGCTGGCGCTCGGCGCCGCCGCGCTGGCGCTCGGTCTCGCGGCGATCATGCTCGCGCCGTCGGCGATCCTGCTGGCGGCGGGCCTGGTCGTGTTCGGCGCCGGCATGGGGCTGACGTACTGCGCGTCGATCTACTACACGCTCAGCGTCGGCCACGCCGCGGTCGACGCGGGCGGCTCGTTCGAGGCGCTGATCGGGTGCGGCTACTTCGCCGGTCCGTTGATCGGGCTGGCGGCGGGGGCCGTGAGCGCGCCGGCGCACGCGACCGCCGCCACCGTCGCGCTCTCCTGGCTGGTCGCCGCGGGATGCTCGACCGGGGCGCTGCGCCGCTACCTGGCGGCGCGCCGCGCCCGCCGCGCGTGAGTCACCGGCGCGGCAACACCCGCCGGAGGAGCCCGCCGATGTCGCGGATCCCGAGCTGGCTGGACGCGACGGTGAGCGGCGCGAGCGTCCGCTCGAGGAAGTCGCGGCGGCCGTCGTCGTCCAGGTCGGCGAACAGGATCGCCGGCAGCGCGACGCCCACCGCGCGCAGCTGCCTCAGGATCAGGATCCCCTGCGTCTCCGCCAGCCGGCGCCGCCGGTCATCGTCCAGGCTGGGCGACGACCGGCCCTGCTCGTCGACCAGGCGGTCCCGCGGGGTGCGGCGAAAATCGAGATCGAGGAGCAGGCCGTCCGCCTCGCCGGCGGCGGCCAGCGCGCTCGCGAAGTCGAGCGTGTGGATGAACGCGAAGTCATCGCCCAGGAAGCGCGTGAAGCGGTCGAGGTATTCGCGTCCGTCCTCGCAGACGATGAATCGCGGTGTCGCCGGCTTCATAGCGGAAAGCACGCTCCCACCGCCTTGGTGAACGGCCCGGCGTCGGCGCGGACCACCATGTGCCCGCGCCACTGGCGGACGAGGTCGCGCACGATGGCCAGGCCGCGGCCGCTCTCGCGCGCCTCGATCGATTCGAGCGTCAGCGGCGCGGCGGCCGAGTCCCCCAGCGCCAGGCTGACCTCCTGTTGCCCGGTGACGTCGCGCGCCCGATCGACGCGGACGATCACGCGCGCGTCGTCCTGGCCCGCCACCGCCGCCTGCGCGTTGCGCAGCAGGTTCATGAAGATCGCCGCCAGCGCGTCGTGCTCGATGGGGAAGTCGACCCCCAGATCCGCGAGCGCCAGCGCGGGCGCGGTCCAGCCGCCCCCGGCCTGGCGGGCCGACGCTTCGACGGAGGCGATCCACCCCGACAGCGTCGCCGCGTCGAGGCGCGTGCGCGGTCCGAGCTGCAGCAGGGCCGCCAGCGCCTCCGCCTCGGGACCGCGCAGCCGCTCATCGATCGCGGCGAGCTCCGCGCCCGCGCCGCCGCCCCCTTGCGCGAGCAGCGCCTCGGCGCGCGCCAGATCGCGGTGCAGCGCGCCGAACACGGGCTCGCGCGCCAGCGCCCGCAGCGTCACGCCCTGGCCGACCGCGGCCTGCACGATGCGGTCGTAGATCGCCGCCACCACCGCCGACGTCGGCTTCGGTTCGGTCATCGTGCGAACGATCTCGTCGCGCGGCGCGTCCGGATCGGTGAGCATGCCGAGCACGCTGGCGCGGTGCTTGAGCACGTCGTGGCGCAGCTCCCCGACCGAGCGCGCGACCTCGGGGAAGAGGCCGGGGCGCCTGCGCAGCGCGCTCGCGACGGTGCGCCCGCGCCAGCGGCGCCGCGCGAACAGGCCGAGGACGGCGCCGACCGCGATGACCACGGACAGCTCCGCCAGGTGCTCGCGCCGGCGCCGCTCGCTGGCGTCGGCCCGCATGTCGTCGGACAGGCGCTTGCCGGCGGCGCGCGCGGCGTCGACCCAGTGATCGCCGTCGGTGGTGGTGCCGACGGCCAGCGCCAGCGCGCTGTCGATGCGCGCGAGGGCGGTCGGCCGATCCCCTTCCAGCTCCGCGAGGCGCGCGAGCGCCCACTCGGCGGCGCCGATGTGCGCCCCGGCCGCCGTCGCGAGCACGCGTCGATCGGCCTTGCGCAGCTCGGCGTCCGGCAGCCGGGCGTCCAGGCTCGCCGCGCGCTGGAGCGCGCCCGCGCCGGCCGGGCCGCCGGCGTTCGCGGCGAGCTCGTAGCAGTGACGCGCGGCCGGCAGCTGCTCGGCGTACTCGTAGACCGACCCGAGCGCGACCAGGCGATCGCCCGGGACATCGCGGGCGCACGGACCGCCCAGCGCCCGCAGCGCCCAGTCCGGCTTGTCCTCCAGCAGGCGGATGCGCGCCAGCAGCTGGGGCGACGGCTGCGCGTCGGTCCGCGGGCTGTTGCGGTCCTCGATCTCCGCGCGCAGCGCCCGCGCCTCGGCCAGGTGCTCGGGCGTCGGCTCGCGCGCCACGTAGGCGGTCAGGTCCGCGAGCGCGCCGGCGCGGTCTCCCGTCGCGGCGCGCGCGATGGCCCGCGCGAAGCGCGCCTCCTGGACGTCGAGCGCGACGGCCCGATCGATCAGCGGCCCGACCAGCGCCTCGACGTCGTCGCCGCTCGCCGTCTTCTTGCCGGTTTGCCCCAGCTTGCGCACGCCGGCAGCCAGCGCCCACAGCCCCGGCCCGTCGTCCTTCAACGCCTCCAGCGTCGCGGGTGGCAGCTTGCCGGTCAGCGCGTAGGAGCTGACCGCCGCCGCCACGAACCCGGGCGAGTCGGCCAGCGCCTGATCCAGCAGCTCGCGTCCCAGCCCGACGGGATCGCCGACGCGGATCCACTCCTCCGCCTGCTGGTAGAGCTGCCGCGCCACGTCCGTCGGGAAGGCCGCGCGCCCCGGCTGCGTCGGCGCGTTGCCGATGGCGCGCCGGCGCGCCAGCTTGTCGCGCAGCTCGCGCAGATCGGTCCAGCCGGGCTCCAGCGTCAGCGCGTTGCGCAGCGCCTCGTCGGCGCGCTCCGCTTCCAGCGCGCCGCCGTGCTGGGCGAGGATCTTCCCGAGCGTCCGCCACGCCACCGCGTCCGACGGCGCCAGGTTGACCGCGACCTCCAGATCGCGGGCCGCCTCGTCGACGCGGCCGGACGCTTCGAGCGCCCGCGCGCGCAGCACCAGCGCGCGCGCCCAGGTCGGGTAGCGCTGCACCAGCGTCCCGGCGACGGCCAGCGCCTCGCTGGCGTGCCCGGTGTCGAGCGCGCGGGCCGCCGCGGCTGCCTGCGCGAGGTCCGGGCGGGAGACGTCGGGCCGGGGCCAGTCCTCCAGCGCGTGGGCGCGATCATCGAGCGCCAGCGCGTCGAGCAGATCGAGCACGCGCTTGCGCTGGGCGCGCGACAGCGGCGGGTCGGCGTCGCGGGCGAGCAGCGGCTCCAGGCGGGCGCGCGCCGCGGTGGTGCGGCCGATGGCGCGCTCGAAGTTCGCGATCCCGAGCACCAGGTTGAAGCGCCGCTTCTGATCGTCCTTGATCGCGTCCAGGCCCTTCTCGAGGAACGCGATGATGCTGTCGCGCCGCTCCCAGCGCGTCGGATCGTCGGCGTAGATCTCGGCGAGGTTGACCCAGGCGTAGACGCGGTGCGGGTCCTTCTCGATCGCGCCGCGCAGCAGCTTCTCCGCCTCGGCGCGCCGGCCGAGCCGGCCCAGCGCGAAGCCGTAGTCGGTGGCGTAGGCCGCGTTGCCGGGATCGTGCTCGACGGCGGCGGCGAACAGGGCGGCGGCCTCCTCGATGTGCCCGTCGCGCAGCTGCGCGAGCGCCTGCTCGTGCTCCGCGCGCGCCGCGGCGCGCGGCGCCGCCGCTGCCCCGCCCGCCGCGGACGGCGGCGTGGTCGCGGGCGTGCGGGCGGGCGGCGCCCCGGAGGCGCCCGGCGCGCGCGCCGCCGCGCGGGCCGAGCACGAGCAGGCGATGGCGCAGCTGCGCGACGGCCACATC
>DATBHU010000135.1:0-37709 GCA_036557265.1 Polyangia bacterium | reverse complement strand
AGCTGCGGCGCCGGGTCACGCTGGCGTTCAACGGTTACGGCGCGGAGGTCGCCGGCCTCTACGCCGGCATGGATCTGCGCAAGAACTTCTGACGTGGCGGCCGGGGCGGCACCGAAGCGCCTGGCGTCGCGCCTCGCCAAGCTGGCGATCGGTGTGGTGGCGCTGGCGCCGGCGGCGCGCATCGGCTGGCTCGCCGGGGCCGGCGCGCTCGGCCCGAACCCGATCGCCGAGGCGATGAACCGGCTCGGCTTCTGGACGCTGACGCTGCTGCTCGTGACGCTGGCGCCGACGCCGATCCAGATCGTGACCGGGTGGAAGTGGCCGCTGCGCCTGCGCCGCATGCTGGGCCTGGAGACGTTCCTTTACGTCTGCCTGCACTTCGCCGTCTACCTGGGCGTCGATCAGTTCTTCGATCTCGGCGCGATCGGCAAGGACATCGTCAAGCGCAAGTTCATCACCGTCGGCTTCGCCGCGTTCCTGCTGCTGATCCCGCTGGCGATCACCTCGACCGACGGCATGGTGCGCCGGCTCGGCTTCGTGCGCTGGAAGCGCCTCCACCGGCTGATCTATCTGGCCGCCGTGCTCGGCGTGGTTCACTTCGTCTGGCGGGTGAAGTCCGACCTGCGCCAGCCGCTCTGGTTCGCGGCGGCGCTGGCGGTGCTGCTGGTCATTCGTGCGACACGAGCGCCCCGCCCGGCGCTTGCGGCGCGGGGGCCGCAGGCGTCGACGTCACGACCTCACGCGTGATCGCGGCGCTGCGGCAGACGAACGGATCGACGCCCGTGTAGCTGCCCGAGTGGTTGAACGCCGCGCCGCGGTTGCGCGAGCAATACGGCTTGTCCGGGCAGGGCGCGCACGACGCGTAGTCGGCGACTCGCAGGCCGCGGATCCTCTGGAAGACCGGCGAATATTTCCAGATGTCGAGGAATGGCCGCTCGCGGACGTTACCCCCCGACCAAGGCACCGAGATGCACGGAAACACGTCGCCGGTCACCGAGATCGCACAGTTGCCGCGCGCGCAGTTGCACGCGAAGTTCTCGTCGGTCACGGGCCGGGGCCGCTCGGGCCGCTCGGGCAACATGTCGCGCAGCGGGCCCCGATACAGGTCGCCCAGTTGCTCGTCCGAGAGGCGAGTGGCAAGGCTGCCGCGCGTCCCGTCGTGGCGGGGCGTGATGGTGACGTCGATCAGGTAGGGGAACCCATTCTCCGCGGCCTGAGCGCGCATACCGGCCACCTCGTGCGCGTTCTGCCGCATCAAGATCAGCTTGAGGCGAACCGCGACGCCCGCGCCGCGCATCCGCCGGATGCCTTCCCAGGTGCGTCGCCAGGAGCCCTGAATCTGCGTGACGCCGTCGTGGACGTCGGCGGTCGCGCCATAAATGCTGATACTGACGCCGAGGAGATTTCGGTAGCCGGCCAGTCGCCCCGCGATTCCGGGCTGCAGCATGGTTCCGTTCGTCAGCAACTGGACCGCGAGGTTCAGCTCCCGCGCCCGGTCGAGCACCGCAAACAGGTGAGGGTGGGTCAGCACCTCGCCTCCGGTCAGCCCCAGGGTCAGACAGCCCGCCTCGCGCAGCTCGCCGAGCAAACGCTGGATCTCGGGCAACGACAGCTCCGGCTTCGCTTCGGCGTGCCCACCGCCGCTGCCGCACGCCGTCGCGCGGGTCGAGGCGGTCCGCGGCTGATCGCGGTCCATGTTGTAACAATGCAGGCAACGGATGTTGCAGTTCAGCGTCAGCTCCAGCATGACGTTGAGCGGGACGTTGCGCGAAGCCGCCAGCGTCTGGATGCGCCCGATCAGCGCGGTATCGCCCGCCAGACCGACGACGCTGTCGTCTTCGCAGCGCGGCGCCGGCGCCGCGCCGGCCAGCGTGGGCGAGACAATCATTCCGAGCTCTCCGCGATCAGCAAGCCCTTCTTCGTCAGCCCGTCGACGCACTCGACGATCGCCTCCCGCAGCTCGGCCTCTCCGACCTCGTATTCGTCGGCGAGCGTCGCCGCCAGCTCGTCGAGCGATCGAGGGGACGCGAGCATCTCCCACAGTCGCGCCGCGGTCTCGTTCAGCAGGTGCACCTCCCGCCGGCGCGGGTCCAGGACAATCGTCTCTTCGTCGAGCTTCTGGAACGGCAACTCGCCGTCACGCCGCCAGCGAGCCTGGCTCGTCATCTCATCGTTCATCGTCCAGCCATCCTCAAGATCGGGATCGCCACCAGCGATCCGAAGAGCCGCGCCAAGTTGCCGACCCGCCCCGGTACCGGCCAGGTCTTGCCGTCCCGCGAGATCGCCGCCACCTTGCCCAGGATTTCACTCTGCCGGTGGTTCTCGAAGTGTTCCAGATGCGAGAGCGCATCGCCCTTGGTGACGAACGTCGCCTCACTTCCGCCCAGCCCCGGCACCCGTCCCACCATCCGATGACAGGTGAGCGCGTCCTTCTCCGGTGTTCGGCCCGGCGTCCAGTAAAGCAAGATGTCACCCGGGACCAGGTCCGCTTCGTCGACGGACTGGATGAACAGCGAATCGCCGCTCTTGAGCCAGGGTCGCATGCTCGAGCCCTTGGGCTTGAACGCGTATGACTTGTGCTTGCGCAGGAACGACCGGAACTCGGAGATCATCTCGCGCGCGGACTGAGGCGGCACTTTGCGCGCCACCTCGGGGCCAAGGTGCGGCGCCAGCTTGCGGAAGATCTCCGCAGTCGGGACGGCTTTGGTCAGGCTCGCCTCGACCGACCGGACCTCCTCGCACAGTTGCACCGCCAGCGCCAGGTTACGCTCGGCGGTCGCGCGATCGGTCGCGAACGAAAGAAAGCAGCCGAGCAGCCGCAGCGTCGCCTCGGACGACACGATGGGCGTCATCGTCACGGCGTCCCGCGACGCCTGAGCCAGGAATGCCAGCGTTCGCAGCGGCCAGCTGCGCATCGAGATCCCGCCGCGCGCGAAGTCACCCCAAAACGGGGTGCCGTGCACGCGCCAGCTACCGTCGTCGGCGCGGCGGACCGCCACCAGCTCGTCCGACAGCACGTCGTCGGCGTCGGGCGCCTTGCGCGCGAGAGTGGTCTTTCCGGCCCCGCTCCGCCCCGGGAAGACGACGCCGACCTCCTCGTGGCGCAGGCCGCAGCCGTGAATCAGGAACCCGCCCAGGCGGGGCAGGATCGTCGCGTAGAGCGATCTCAGCAGGCAATCGACGGACAGCGGGTTCATCTCGCACCGGACGCTGCCGCTGTAACTGACGTGTCCGTCCCGCCTGGTCGCGGCGGTCAGCTTAGCGGCGATGTCCCACCGGTCGACGCCGATCAACCGCGGCAGCGCGGTCACGGCAAGCGGGTGCGCCTGAATCTCGCTCGCCGCGCGGCCGCTGCCGGGCGGTGGGGCGGAGACGAGTGTCAGTCGCAGCGACAGGTCGCTCTCGATCCCCGGAGACGCCGGCAGCTCGAACGCGCCGTAGCGCGCGCGCATCTGCTCGATGAACATCGGCTGCGCGCCTTCCAGCTCGAGGTGCGCCACGACGCCGCCGATTGCCAGCGTCATCTCGTCCCGCGCCCGTGTGGAACGTGGGCTCATGATGTTTGGGGCATGCCAGTTTGGAAGCCGCACTCCTGAATGAATGGCTCGGTCTTGCCGCACGCGAGGCTGTTCGATTCGAATAGCTGGCCCGTCTTGACCTGGGGCCGCCGCCAGGGCCGCTTCGCCTTGGGCCGGCCCGGCTTGCGGGTCGATTTTTCAGCCATGGATTTCCTCCGGGGTGTGTGTGGTCATCACTCGAGCCTCGCGAGCGCGCTCTTCGCCGCGCTCCGGACGTCCGCCGCCGGGTCCTTGGCGCGCGCGAGGCGAAGCTCCGCGACCGCGCGCAGCGCGGCGGTGCGGCCGTCGTCCTGCGCGGCCAGCTCGCCCAGCGCCCAGGCCGCGTTCTGTCTGACGTACGCGCTCTTGTCCGCGAGCTGGGTCTGGAACAGCCCGGCCAGCGCGGGATTCTTGTACTTGCCGAGCTCGCGCGTGGAGAACGCGCGCACCCGCTCGTCGCGCTCGGCCTTCGCGCTCTCCGCGAGCGCGACGCGGTAGCGATCGGGCGAGGCCAGGAAGGCGCGATCCAGCGTCATCACGGTCTCGGCGTCCTTGACGAGGATCGCCTGCCGCCACGCGCCCAGCGACGTCGTCACCTCCGCGGCGATCTGCTCCTTGGTCTCCGGAAGCGGCGGCAGGGCGGGCGTACCGAAGTCGCTCGCGGCGAGCCCGCGCGATGTCGGGCCGTCCGCGGAACGCTGGCGTAGCGCCTGCTGCTGGCTGCGCGTGTGGCGCAAAATCAGCGCGCCGGCGCCGAGCAGCGCGACCGCGATGGCGCCTGCGATCCACGCTTTGATCCCGTTGGGCATTCAGCTGGCTCGGCGGTCGCGCCAATTCCTCATATCTTACAGTGCCTTGCGCCGTACAGACAATTTCGGATCCCGCCCGATCGTCGGGCGAGCAGATCGAACGACATCGCCGCCCATCTCTGGTGGTATCGACCTGTACCACGCGGACTTGAATCGGAATGCGGTTCGCGGCACGAGGGCTGCAGGGCCGGCGGTCGGGCGAGGGCACGCCCAGTTGTGCTCCGCGGTTTGGTCGTGACCCCGGCCTGATTCGAACAGGCGACCTACGGTTTAGGAAACCGCCGCTCTATCCACCTGAGCTACGGGGCCCAGCGGTGTCCCGGGCTTGTAGCATGAAAACTCCCACTCAAGAATGTTACCGGTCGCGCTCAAGAATGTTGCCCTGGCAGGATTGCTCGTGGCCGAGGTCGGATCTATAGAGACGGGACGACGCCCGTGTTTGCCATGGCCCAACCGAAGCCATCCCCGCCTGCGGTGCTCGTCATCGAAGACGACCAGGACGTGGCGATGACGATCAATGATGTCGTGGAAGAGCGCGGCTACCGCGCCATCTGCGTGCCCAACGGAAAAGCCGCGCTGTCGGTGCTGGAACGGGAACATCCGGCGCTGATGCTTGTCGATCTGTTCATGCCGGTGATGAACGGGGCCGAATTCCTGAAGGTGGTCAAGCGGACGCCCAGCCTGGCGGCGATCCCGCGCGTGATCATGACCGCCGCGAACGATCCGATGATCGGCATCAAGGAGGACGTGACCGTCCTGTACAAGCCGGTCGACTTCGATGCGCTGACCCGGCTGCTCCACATGTACTGCGGAGCGCACGCAGCCCAGGCGCCGCGCGCGCAATGACGAGCGGCGCTCGCCAGGGGCGGGCGGCGGGAGGTCGACGAGCGGGTCGTCGAGCGGGGACAGCGCGGGCGGTGGCCGTGGCGCTGGCGGCGGCGTGCACGGCCGCGGGCGGCGCGGGGTGCAAGCGCGACACCGCGCTGGGGCCGCCTGACTCGTTCATGCTGGTGGCGCCCGCGCCGCCGCGCGACGGCGCCGCGCCGAAGAGCAAGTCGGGCCTGCCGGTCGTCAGCAAGGTGGCTGTGGACGAGCCGCACGCGGTGCCGCTGCACCAGCAGTTCGCGGTCGGCTTCGCCGGCGAGGTGTTGCGCACCGACTACCTCGCCAAGCAGCTGATCCGCGAGATCGACCTGGGCGGGCGCCGTTACGGCGAGGCGCAGCGCGCGTCGGCGCGGCAGCCGACCGTGCTGATCATGGGCGGGTCGCGCGCGGGCAGCCCGACCACGCGCGGGATCGCGCTCAAAGGATCCTTCGGCGGAGACGACGAGTATCCGGACGTGATCGCCGTCGCGCTCGACGCCTATCCCGACCACGATCGGGCGCTGCCGCAGACGCTGGCGGGTCTGCTCGGCACGCTCGCGGCGTCGCGGGTGGCCGCGGCGGACGCGCCCAACCCGACGCACCCCCTGGTGGTCGGCTACGCGCGGGCGCTGGAGGTGGTGGCGCGCGAGTGGCGGGTCGGGGAGGGGCCCGCGGGCTCGATGCCGGCCGACGCCGGGACGAAGGCCCAGCGCGATCTGTTCACGGCGGTGCGCGAGAACCGCTACGTGATGGGCGCCGACGGCGCGCTGCGCCCCGCCGCCGAGCTGCTGGCCGATCCGGGCGTGGCGGCCACCGTCCTCTATCGCCTGGCGCAGTCGAAGAGCGTGGGCCGGAAGATCGCGCCCGACGCCGTCTACGCGCCGTTCGTGAAGGATCGCGTCCCCGAAGGGATCAGCCCGGCCGCCGTGCTCGGGCCGTTCCGTAACTTCCAGGCGAAGCTGCTGTCGGTCTGGGCGCGCGCCGTGCTGGAAGGACGGCCGCCCGCCGACATCGCCGACCTGGTCGACGCCTACGGGCGCGCGCTCCCCGCCGAGCGGTCGGAGATCGTGCGCATCTTCGTCGTGACGACGTTCGGCGCCACGGTGAAGGCGGGCGGGGTGAAGCCCCCGACCACCAACCCGGGCGACGCTCTGCCGGAGCTGACCGCCCTGGCGGCCGAGGTGGCGGCCGGCAAGATGTCGTCGCACGCGGCGCTGGGACGCTAGCGGCGCGCGGCGCCGCCGTCGCGGTCCGCGCCGCTGCAGCGGGCCCGGTTCAGTCCGGAGCGACTCGCCCGCGCCCGGCAGGCTCATGGTAGGTTCCCCGGGCGCATGAGCACGTTCTGGCAGGACAAGCGGGTCGTCGTCACCGGCGGCGCGGGTTTTCTGGGCAGCTTCGTCGTCGAGCGGTTGCGCGCCGCGGGCGCGCGTCCCGTGGTCCCGCGGTCGCGGGAGTACGACCTGGTCGACCGGGCGGCCGTCCGCCGGCTGCTGGCCGACGCGCACCCCGACCTGGTGATTCACCTGGCCGCGCAGGTGGGCGGCATCGGCGCCAACCGCGACAACCCGGGCCGCTATCTGTTCGAGAACGCGATGATGGGCCTGCACGTGTTCGAGGAGTGCCGGCTCGCCAAGGTCCCCAAGCTGGTCGCGCTCGGCACGATCTGCGCTTACCCGAAGTTCGCGCCGGTTCCGTTCAAGGAAGACGATCTCTGGAACGGCTACCCCGAGGAGACCAACGCGCCCTACGGCGTCGCGAAGAAGATGATGCTGGTCCAGTCGCAGGGCTACCGTGACCAGTACGGGATGAACAGCGTCGTGCTGTTCCCGGTCAACCTGTACGGGCCGCGCGACAACTTCGATCTGCACACCTCGCACGTCATCCCGGCGATGATC
This sequence comes from Polyangia bacterium, assembly GCA_036557265.1. GTDB lineage: Bacteria > Myxococcota_A > Polyangia > Fen-1088 > Fen-1088 > JADGRB01. Next base: position 30,584 of record DATBHU010000135.1, on the reverse strand, counting down.
CGCAAGTTCGTCAGCGCGCGCGAGCGCGGCGACAGCGAGGTCGTGCTGTGGGGCGACGGATCGCCGACGCGCGAGTTCCTGTACGTCGAGGACGCCGCCGAGGGGATCGTGCTCGCGGCCGAGCGCTACGACTCCAGCGACCCGGTCAACCTGGGCAGCGGCGTCGAGATCCCGATCCGCGAGCTGGCCGAGAAGATCGCCCGGGCGGCCCGCTACCAGGGCCGTTTCGTCTGGGACACGAGCAAGCCGAACGGCCAGCCGCGGCGGCGGCTGGACGTGTCGCGCGCCAAGGAGCGTTTCGGCTTCGAGGCGCGCACCCCGTTCGAGCAGGGAATCGCGGCAACCGTCGCCTATTACGAAGAACATCGAAGGGAGATCGACACGAAATGAAACGCGCCCTCATCACCGGCGTGACCGGCCAGGACGGTTCGTACCTGGCGGAGCTCTTGCTCGAGAAGGGTTACGAGGTTCACGGCATGGTCCGCCGATCCAGCTCGTTCAACACGGAGCGGCTCGATCGCATCTACCAGGACCCGCACGTGGCGGACTACCGGCTGCGCCTGGTCTACGGCGATCTGGACGACGCCAGCGCGCTGAACCGCGCCGTCCGCACGGTGCGCCCCGACGAGATCTACAACCTGGGCGCCCAGAGCCACGTGCGCGTCAGCTTCGACGTGCCCGAATACACGGCCTCGACGGTCGCGCTCGGCACGCTGCGCTTGCTGGAGGCGATCCGCGAGTCCGGCCTCGACAAGTCGGTGCGCTTCTACCAGGCGTCGTCCAGCGAGATGTTCGGCGGGGCCAAGCCGCCCCAGAGCGAGGCGACCCCGCTCGAGCCGCGCAGCCCGTACGCGTGCGCCAAGGTGTTCGCCCACCAGCTGGCGCAGAACTACCGCGAGGCCTACGGGATGTTCATCTGCTGCGGCATCCTGTTCAACCACGAGTCGCCGCGGCGCGGGATCCCGTTCGTCACCCGCAAGATCACGCGGGCGGCCGCGCGCATCAAGCACGGCCTCGAGAAGAAGCTCTACCTCGGCAACCTGGACGCCAAGCGCGACTGGGGCTTCGCGGGCGACTACGTCGAGGCGATGTGGCTGATGCTCCAGCAGGACAAGCCGGACGACTACGTGGTCGCGACGGGCGAATCGCACAGCGTGCGCGAGTGCCTGGAGGTCGCGTTCGGGGCGCTGGATCTGGACTGGAAGAAGTTCGTCGAGATCGATCCGCGTTACTTCCGCCCGACGGAGGTCGACCACCTGCACGGCGATCCGAGCAAGGCGCAGCGCGTGCTCGGCTGGAAGCCCAAGGTCGGCTTCAAGGCGTTGATCGAGATGATGGTGCGGGCCGATGAAGAGGACGTGCGCGGGTCGCTGTCCGGGCGCGCGCCCAGCGCGTAGGGGGCGATGACGATGCAACCGACTGCCGTCTTGTTCGGGGCGCGGGGGACGCTGGGGAGCGCGCTCGCGCCGGCGCTGGAGCGGGCGGGCTGGCGCCTGGCCGCCGCCGTCGGGCGGGCCGAGTGCGACATCACCGACGCGGGCGCGGTGCGCGAGCTGATCGCGCGCGCGCGGCCGACCGTCGTCTTCAACGCGGCCGCGTATACCGACGTCGATCGGGCCGAGAGCGAGCCCGAGGCCGCTGCCGCCGCGAACGCCGCCGCCGCCGAGACCATCGCGGCCGCGGCCGGCGCGGCCGGGGCGGCCGTCATGCACTACTCGACGGACTTCGTCTTCGACGGGACGCAATCCCGCCCGTACGACGAGCGCGATCCGACGTCGCCGCAGGGCAAGTACGCGCAGTCCAAGGTCGACGGCGATCGGCGGGTGGCGGCGGCCAACCCGCGCCACTTCATCCTGCGCGTCGGCTGCCTGTACGGCCACGGGGGCCGCAACTTTCCCTCCACGATCGTGCGGCGCCTGCGGGCGGGCGAGAACATCCGCGCCGACCGCGACCGCCAGGGGTCACCGACCTGGGTGAAGGACGTCGCCGCCGTGTCGACGGCGCTGGCGGCGACCGAGCACCACGGACTCTACCACTGCACCGCCCAGGGCGCGGCCACCTGGGTCGACTTCGCGCGGCTGGCGGCAGAGCTGGTCGGCGCGCCGGCCGAGCGCGTGCAGGGCGTCGCGTACGCGGACCTGAAGCTGAAGGCGCCGCGGCCGCTGCGCGCGATCCTCGACAACCGCGCCCTGCGCGAGCGCGGCCTCGACACGATGCCGAGCTGGCAGGACGCGCTGCGCGCGTTCGCGGCGGAAGAGCTGGCGGCCGGGTAGGGGGAGGGGGCCGCGCGCCCGTCCGGGCGCTATTGCGGGCGCTATTGCGGGCGCTATTGAATGGCGGGCAGGCTGCCGTCGGCGTTGCGGACGGCGGCCTTGCCCTGGGCGCCGGTCATCGTGATGGTGACCACCGGCGAGCTCGTCAGCGAGCAGAACGCGGTGCCGTTGGCGTTCGCGCCGCAGCTGGTCAGCATCGGGACGTCCGGGTTGTTGTTGCGGACGAAGCCGCACGCCCGGTTGTCGAACGCGTAGGAGTTCTTGACGATGTGGACGGCGCCGCCTTCGCCGGCGCCGCTCGGCGCGCCGCCGAGCTTGAAGCCGTTGCCGTCGCCGGCGGTGTTCGTGCCCGACACGACCTTGCCGTTCAGGAAGGCCCAGCAGTTGTCGACGGTGACGACGTCATCGGAAGCGAAGAAGTCCCAGCCGTCATCCGCGTTGTTCCACGATCGGCAGCCCCGGAAGACGTTGCCCGGGCCGATGCGCAGCTTGGCCGCGAAGCCGTCGGCGGTCTCGCCGTTGGTCGCCTGGTCCAGGTTCTCGTAGGAGTCGCAGTTCAGCACCAGGTTGTTGGCGGCCTTGGCGTCGTTGGTCGCGTCCGACGACGAGGCCGTGATCTGCAGGCCGGTGTCGGCGCAGCCGTGGATGACCAGCTGGTCGAACGTGTTGTTCGAGCCGCTGATGCCGATGCAGTTGTCGCCGGCGTTCTTGATCTCGAAACCGCGGAACTCCCAGTAGTCGCCGGTGACGTTGAGGCCGCGGTTCGACGAGGCGACCGCCTGGCCCGTGAAGTCGAGCACGGGCCGCGTTCCGCCCGCGACCGCCTGGACGCGGATGTGCGCGCTGGCGGTGCCGCTCTTGCTGATGTTGTTGGTCGTCGTCAGCATGTTCGTCCCGGACAGCAGCCAGATCGTGCCGCCCGCGGCGACGCGCGCGTGCGCCGCCGTGATCGTCTTGAACGGCGACGCCTGCGTGCCCGGGTTGCTGTCGGAGCCGTTCGGGCCGACGTAGAAGTCGCCGGCGGCCGCCATGCCGCCGCCGCCACCGCTGCCCGTCGCGCCGCCGGTTCCGGCCGCGCCGCCCGGGCCGCTGCCCGCGCTGCCGGTGGTTCCGCCGCGGCCGGCCATGCCTGCAGCGCCGCCGGCCCCCGTGGTTCCGCCACGCCCAGCGGCCGCGCCCGCCGCGCCATTGCCCGCCGCGCCGCTCCCGGCGGCGCCCGCCGAGGTTCCGCCAGCGCCGCCGGCGCCCCCACGGCCGCCCGCGGCGCTGCCGCCGCTGCCACCATTGCCGCCGCCGCCCGCGGTCGTGCCGCCGGTTCCGCTCGCGGTGCCGCCGTTGCCGCCGCCGCTGGTTCCGGCGGCGCCCATCGCGCTGCCGCCGCTGCCGCCGGTTCCGGCCACGCCATTGCCGGCCGTCCCGGGGCCGCTGGTGCCGCCCGTGCCGTTGCTGCTCGCTCCGCCGCAACCGGCGCTCGCTGCGGCCAGCACGGCGGCCGACCCGATGGCAGCGAGCCACAGGGATCCACGGAATCGAGGCCAGGCAAAAGCGCGGGACATGGCGGGTTCCTTTCGCTGGATAGAGCTATCGCGTATGGGGGCCGTGTGCGTCGGTGTCCACGGTCAGGCACCGCGGCTCGCCTGCCCCCGGCGGCCGTGGCCAAATGTCCGATAAGAAATATTCCGTTAACTTCGCGACAGTAAAAGAGAATCCTCCGGTCGGGCTCGGGCGCCCTCCGACCGGGGTCATGTTGCCTCCGTCCTGTCGCACGTTCCCTTGCGGCTTGATGCCGGGGCAGCAGGCAATCGATCGCGCAAATCGGTTCGGCGACGACGCGCGCGTGCGGGTCCGTACGCGGAACGCAAAAAGATGATCGGGGTCGGCGCGTTCGCCGTGATCGATCACTTTCGCGTGTGCTAACCTGATCCCGTACCGTGGATTTCGACGAGTTTGAACAGCTGGTCTTGAAGGTGCTGTTCGAGACGGACGTTCCGGTCACCGCGGCGCACGTCGCGTATCTGGGACGGATCTCGGTTCGCACGGCCGAACGGCACCTCGCCCGCATGGTCGAGCAAGGCACGCTGAACGTTCGCACCAACGCGGCGGGCATCGTCGAGTACGTCTATCCGGGCCGCAAGCCGCTGGCGACGCGCGTCGCGACGGACCTGGCGGTCGGACCGCCGCCGATCTCCGTCAACGAGGGCTTCTTCCTGACCCTGCGCCCGCGGCCGAATCCGGTGACGGCGGTGATGCTGTCGATGTTGATCCCGGGGGCCGGCCACATCTACTCCAACCGCCCGGGCGCCGGCGTGGCCTGGATGGCGACGACGCTGATGGGCTACGCCTGCTGCTTCCTGCCCGGCCTGTTCCTGCACGGCCTCTGCCTGGTCAGCGCCGCGCAGACCCGCCGCGCCGCCTGAACGCGTGTCCCGCCGCCTTTCTGCAGCGGCGGACGCCCGAACGATCAGGTCAGGCTGCTGGTCGTCATCCGATCGATCGGAGGCGCCTCGAGGCTGTCCTCCTTGCGCTTGCACATCTGCCGCAGGTCCGCGATCGCCTGGTCCACCGTCGGTGAGCGTCCGTGCTGCCCGCTCTCCAGGGCCGCCAGCGCGCTCTCGAGCACGCGGACGTCCTCCTCGGTGCGCCCGCGAATCGCCTGGTGCATCTCGCGGAACGACAGATAGAAGTCCTGCAGCTCGTCGCCCTTGCGCAGCTTGGCGGGCGCCGGCCCCAGCCGGTTGTCGCGGATGCGGCCGAAGAAGCTGGAGATCTTGTAGAGCGGCCCGGCGACCTTGTGAGTCAACAGAATGCCGACGCCCCCGATCGACAGCACCAGGATCACGCCGAAGCCGATGATCCCGAACAGCACGGTGCGGTCGCTCTGCGCGAACTGCGACTGCAGCTCCTGCGAGGCGGCGGGATCGACGAGCCCCGTCCAGAGGATCACCTTCGACGTGTCCTGCGTCGCCCGGTAGATGCGGTGACCGAGGACGATCGTCAGCGCGACCGCGACGATCACGATGGCGGCCGTGTAGCGGAGCTGCAGGCCGACGTCGAGCAGGTAGTTCTTGACCTTGCGCTTGTACACGGGCCGCGACATGGCCGTTTCGCCGGTATTCATGAGCTCCTCCGGATCCGCATGCTGCGCAGCATTCTACTAGCCCCCCTGTTGCTTCAGGAAATTCACTAGATCCTCGCTGAGACCGCGGGCCGACGCCTCCAGGCAGTCCCGGCGGGCGTTCTCCTTGTCGCGCGGCCGCGACCCCGACTGCACGCTGGCGCCCGCGTTGGTCCACATGATGATGCTCTTCTGGGGCCAGCGCGCGACCATCACCTTCACGTCGCAGCTGGTCTCGTTGCCGCCGCTGTCCTCGAGCTTGGTGATGTTGCCGTCGATGTAGAAGCCGGACATCCCGCTCTTGCCGAAGTTGTGCTGCTCGGTCGGGCTGAGCGTCAGGGTCACGATCGCCAGCTTGCCGAGCTCCCGCGACAGCGCCTCGTGCAGGATCTTGGAGGACTCGGGGCCGGCCGACTTCACGCCGCCCACGAAGGCCCCGAAGTTGACGTAGATCTTGGCGCGCTTGCCCCCCGCCCCGCCTCCCGACAGCGCCGCCATCGCCTTCTCGGCCTGCCCGCGCACGAACGGGTCGCTCTCGCGCCGGAGCAGATCGCGCAGCGGATCGACGGCCGCCCCGTCGCCCAGCTGGCCCAGCGCCGACGCCGCGATCCCGCGCACCGACTTGTTCTGATCGCCGAGCGCCTTGATCAGCGGCTGCACGGCGCGCGCGTCGCCCAGCTTGCCGAGCACCAGCGCGGCCTGCACGCGGACCTTGTAGTTGCCGTCCTCGTTCACGGCGCGGCACAGGTCGTCGATGCGGACGTCGCCGGCGGCCGCGGCGCGCGTGGAGGCGGCGGCGGTCATCAGCAGCGCCAGGATGACGGCGTTGAGGCTCGCGCGCGCCCTCAAGGTTGCTCCGGGGGCTCCAGGCGCGGCTGGGGTCGGCTGCCTGGGCGCACCGCCCGCGCCCCGGTCCGCCGCCAGCCGAGCTCGAACACGAACGCGCAGCCTCCCGTCGGCAGATCCTCCACCCACAGCGATCCCTGCGACAGCTCGATCAGCGCGCGCGCCAGCGCCAACCCGAGGCCGTACATCGCCGAGCCGGCGGCGTGGTGGCCGTACGGCGCGAAGATGTTCAGCCGCTCGGCGGCCTGCAGCGGCGCGCCGGGCGCGGCGACGCGGAAGCGCATGCCCGCGTCGGTCTCGACGATCTCGACGGCGAGCTGGCTGTGGACGGCGGACCGGCGCAGCGCCGCCATCCCGAGGTTCAGGATCGCGCAGGCGATCAGCTCGCGATCGCCGTAGATCGCGCGCTCGCGGTCGGGCGGCGGACCGGCGACCGACAGCGTCCTCTCCGCCATGACGGCGAGGCGCCGCAGCGTCTCGATCGGCTCGGCGGCCGCTTCACCCAGGCGAAAGCGATCCTCGCGCGGCACCAGCTGCCCGGTCTCGAAGCGGTCGTAGTCGAGCACGGTGCGGACCGCGGCCTTGAGCTGCTCGAAGATGCCGCGCGTGTCCTCGATGCTGGCGCGGAACTCGCCGTGGCGCGGGTCGCCGGCCTCCGGCTCGAAGCGCGCCAGGTACTCGGTGTTGGCCGCCAGCGCGCCGACCTGTCCCTTGAGATCGTGCAGGAAGTGCGACAGCCACTGGCGCCGGTCGACGATCTCCGTGCGCTGCGTCCGCTGCAGACGATCGATGCGGCGGTAGAGCGCGCGCGTGCGCAGCAGCGCCCAGACGCGGGCCCGCCGCTCCTCCACGTCGGTCGACGGCGCGAACACCGCGTCGGCCCCCGCCGCCAGCGCCCGCACCCTCTCCCGCCGCAGATCGTTCAGCGTGTACAGGATCGCGGGGACGAAATGCGTGCGGACGTTCGCCTTCAGCCGGTGAACGAGGTCGATCCCGCCCGACGGCGGCACGCGATCGTCGACCAGGATGATGTCGGGCGGGTGCAGCAGCGCCTCCTCGAAGGCGCCCTCGGCGTCGGCGACGGTGCGGACGTTGATCCCCTCCCCGCGCAGGAAGCCGACCAGCGAGCGCATGACCGCGCGGCCCGGGGCGACGACGAGACCCTCGACCTCCCGCGGCGCCGGCAGCTCTTCGTGTGTGGTTCGCTCGTCGGAGAGCATTCGATCGCGAGCCCGATCGCGAGCCCGAGAGCCATGATAACGGAGCCGAAGATTTTCATCCATGGACTCCGCGATCGACTTCGCGCGCGGGAGAATTGTGCTTGCGCTTGCGTGCCAGAATCGCGACGCAAACGAGCGCGCCGAGCAGCCCGCCCGCCGTGTCGGCCATGACGTCGAACGGATCGGGCGAACGATGCGGCGTGAACGCCTGGTGCAGCTCGTCGCTGATGCCGTAGACCGCGGTCAGCGTCGCGGCGATGGCGATCTGCTGCGCGAGGCTGCGGTCGCGCGCGAACGTCCGGCGCGCGCCCCACCACGACAGCGCGCCGAGCACGCCGTAGACGCAGGCGTGGACGAGCTTGTCGAGATTCCATCCGGAGAGCGGCGGCAGCTGGTCACCCGGAATCGCGGACAGCCGGAAGATGATCGTCGCCCAGAGCAGCGCCGGCGCCCACGCCCGCAGCCATCCGTGCCAGCCGAGACGGGTCATGATCGATTTATCCTACATGTAAGTTTTTTGACTTCATTGGACGACATCGTAGGATGTTGTCCATGGCGACGCCCTCCGACAGCCCGCTTTCGAACGACGAGACCGAAGAAGTGACGGAAGAAGTGACCGCAGAAGCGCCCGACCTGCCCGAGCAAAGGGCTCACCTGCGGTTCGACAAGATGTTCGTCGTGCGGCTGGAATCGCTGCTGTTCGGCGAGATCTACTGCGTGGCGCGCAACGTCTCCGCGGGCGGCATCTTCCTGGAGCTGCCCGATCCGCTGCCGCTGGGCGCGACCGTGCGCGTCTGCTTCCCGGTGCCCGACGGCTCGGGAGACGTCGTCGCGACCGGCGAGGTGAAGAACCACTACTTCATCAACTACACGCAGGCCGGCGCCACGCGCGCGGTCGCCGGCATGGCCGTCCGCTTCACCTCGTTCGAGAACGAGAGCCACCACGTGCTGGCCGACTGCCTGAGCCGCATGCGCGTTCTGCACTAGTCATTCAGTAGTCATTCTTCTATCGACGGTCGGACGACGATCGTGTCGGTGAGATCGACGGTCGCGCCCGGATCGATCGGCACCTCGACCTCGCGCGGGCCGCTGGTGATCTGCATGATGCGCGCGCCGACGCGCACGGAGATCTCGTAGCGTCCGGGGAGCAACGTGCCGACCACGAACTTTCCGTCCCGGTCGATCTCGCCGACCGCCTTGCGCGGCAGCGCCAGCGGCGAGCGCCCCACCAGCACGGCGCGCGCGTCGGACTCGACCGCGGCGCCCTTGCTGCTGGCGACGCGCCCGCGCACGCGCGCCCCCTTGTGGACCAGGCGCAGCTCGATCTCCGCGTCCAGGTCCTGATCGCTGATCTCGATCTTCTCGGGCGGGTAGACCAGCATCTCGCCGTGGCGCGCCCACAGGTAATAGGTGCCGGCCTGGAAGCGGTCCTGCGCGAACTTTCCGTCGCTGTCGACCCGCCACAGGATCGGTGACGACGACGCGCCGGCGGCGGACAGCAGCGCGACCACGGTGGCGTTGGCCTGCCCTTCCCCGTCGGCGTCGACGACGCGGCCCTCGATCACCCCGGTGCGTGTCAGCTTGAACGCGATCCCCTTGGCGGGCGCGGTGACCGTCCACTTCAGCGTCTCGGGCAGCCAGCCGAACTTCGACGCGCGCAGGAAGTAGCGCTTGGTGTCGAGGCCGCCCAGCGCGAACGTGCCGTCGTCGGCGCTCTGGGTCTCGCCGGAGGCGACCGGATCCTCCGGGTTGCGCACGGCGTGGACGGTGGCGCCCGCGATCGGCTCGCCCTTGCTGCCGACGACGCGCCCGCGGATGATGTTCTCGGGCGCCAGCCGGAAGTTCCGCACCGTGGGGCCGGTCCCCGGCTTCTCGATGCGCAGGTCCGCGAGCTCGGTGGCGAGGCCGGCCCGGCTGACGCGCACGAAGTACGTCCACGGCCCGGTGCGCAGGCGCAGGTGAAAGCTGCCGTCCTTGCCGGTGCTCTCCTCGGCGATGGCCGTGCCCTGGAACCAGACGTTGATCTTGGCGCCCTCGATGCGGCGTCCCGCCTCGTCGGTGACGCGCCCTTGCACCGTCGCCTCGGGCCGGTCGGCGGTGTCGCGGCGGATGATCTCGCGGCGGAACTCCTGCTCGGACGGCAGCAGACAGCTCGGCCCGGTGTGCCAGGGGACGGCGCACTCGGGCGCCAGCCGCGAGCAGAAGTCGACACAGTTTCCCTGATCCTTCGGATCGCACAGCGACGCCGGCACCGCGTCGGGTTCGACCAGGGGCGGCGTGGGGCCGCGCCCCTCGCACCAGACGCAGCCCTCGGGGCGCTCCACGCAGCGCACGTCCCGCATGTCGACGTTGGCGGTGGTGGCGTTGGGCGGCGACGAGCGGTTGCGATCGCGCGGGCAGCCGGCCGCCGTGGCGACGAGCGCGCCACAGGCCAGGACCCGATGCCACCAGCTTCTCGTCACGCCCAGAACCGTGTAGATCGGGGAGGCGCCAAACGCAAATGACCCCGCCTCTGTTCATCGTCCTGGAAGGGATCGACGGGTCCGGGACCACGACGCAGCTCGATCGCCTGGCCGGCCACCTGACCGGCCGCGGCCGCCGCGTCGTGACCACCCGTGAGCCGAGCACGGGACCGGTGGGCCGCCTGCTGCGCGAGCTGCTGATGGGGCAGCACCGGCTTCCCGACGGCGCGCCCGCCGACGGGCGCGCGATGGCGCTGCTGTTCGCGGCCGATCGCCGCGACCACCTGCGCCGCGAGGTCGAGCCTGCGCTGGCCGCGGGCATGGACGTGGTCTGCGATCGCTACCTGCTGTCGTCGCTCGCCTACCAGGGCGAAGAGGCGGAGCGCGAGTGGGTCGCCCAGCTGGCGCGCGAGGTGCGCCCGGCCGACCTGACGCTGTTGCTCGATCTGCCGGTGGCGGTCGCGGCCGCCCGCCGGCGCGCCGCCGGGCGCATCGAGGAGCGCTACGACGCGGACGCCGTGCAGGAGCGCGTCGCGGCCGCGTACCGCGCGCTGGTGGCGGGCGATCCGAAGGCGGTCACGATCGACGCGCGCGCGAGCATCGACGACGTCACGCGCGCGCTGACCGGCGCGGTCGACAGGCTGCTCTAGGCGGGACGTCGAGACGCCGGCAGGCGCGCGCTGCGCCTACCGGTGGGCCTTCTTGCCCTTGGCCTTCTTGGCGGCGTGCTTCTTCGCGGCCGAGTGCGACGCCTTCGGCGGGGCCGGGTCGTCGGCTTCCTTGTCCTTGGTCGCGGCCGGGGCCGGCGGCTTCACGGCGGCGACGGGCGGCGGGGGCGGCGCCGGCGGCGGCGTCGCCTCGGGCGGCGGCGTGGGCGTGGTCGTCGGGATCGTCGGCGGCGTCATTGCGGCCGCGTTCTTGGAGACGTCCTTGGCCGTCATCTTCTTGAAGAAGAAGATGCCGAGCAGCGCCGCCACGATCACCGCGACGATGATGATGCCGATGCGCTTCTTGCCGCCGATCTCGCCCATCACCTCGGCGTCGCTCATGCGCTCGCCCGGGACGGCGCCACCGACGGTCGGCAGCGCGGTCGACGTCGCGCCCGATCGCAGCGAGAACTTCTTCCGATCTTCCGCCGTCAACGTGCCGTCGTCGACGTACTGGTCGGAGAGCGGCTTGGCCTGCTCTTCCGGCGCGGCCGGTGCGCCGGCCGCAGCCGCCGCGTCCGCCTCCGACACCGCCACGCCCCGGGCCCGGGCGGCTTCCACGCGCGCGCGCGCCTCTGCGACCATCTGATCGACGTCGCCCTTCTTGAACCAGAGCGTCTCGCGGAAGTTTCCGCCCGCCGCCGGCTTGGGCGTCGGCGCGACCCCGGGCGCCGGCGTCGCCGAGATCGCCTGTGGCGGCGGCGTCAGCGGCTGCAGCGGCGGCGTCGATGCCACCGGCGGCGGCGTCACCTGCCCCGACTGGTTCGGGTTCGTACTGGCCCCGGGCATGCCTGGAACCTTGGCGGCCGGCAGCGACACGACGGTCGCCGCGATCGCCGCGCCGTGGGTGCGCCGCGGTCCGACCGGCGCCGGCGTGGCCTGGCCTGCCGCGGCCGCCGCAGCGGCCTGGGCGGGACCGGGCTCGGGGGGCGGCGTGGCCGCCGGAGCTGCCGCCGGCGCCGCTGCCGTCGCGCCGGTCGCCCCGCCGCGCGCGGCGACCGCCTGCTGCACCAGCTTCTGCACCTCGGGCGAGCCGCCCGTGAACAGCATCGTCTTGGCGAAGCCGACGCCCGCCTGGCCTCCGGCCCCGGCGGCGGGCGCGGCGCCCAGCGCCACCAGCCCGCTCACCTCGGTCAGGAACTGGCGCATGGTGAGCGGCCGCCGGTTCGGGCTCTTGTCCATCGCCTTCAGGATCACCCGATCGATCTCCGGCGTCAGCGTCGAGGCGCCGTTGCCGCGGCGGCTCGGCGGCACCAGTTCGCCCTTCGTCACCTGCTCGAGCACGGCGCCGGTGTCGGCGCCCGAGACCGGCGTCTGGCCGGTCAGCATCATCATCAGGATGCCGCCCAGGCTGTAGGTGTTCGAGCGCTGGTCGACCAGCTTCCCCTCGGCCTGCTCGGGCGAGAGGAACTCGGCGACGCCGAACACCGTGTCCGAGACCGGGACCGCGGCGACGAAGTTGATCACCTTCACGTCGTCGTTCGCGCCGACCATCACGTTCTTCGGCGACAGGTCGTGGTGAACGACGCCGACCTTCTGCCCCTCCAGCAACGCCTCGCCGATCTGCGCGACGATCGCCTTGGCCCGATCCAGCGGCAACGGCCCGCTGCCGGCGAGCAGCTGGTCCAGCGTCTGTCCGGCGACCAGCTCGCTGGCGACGAACAGCCGCCCGTCCGCTTCCTTGCCGAAATCGAGCACGCGCGCCAGGCGGTTGCTCTGCGAGCGCTGCAGCTGCTTCAGCTCGCGCTGCGCGCGCTCCGCCGAGGCCACCGTCGGCAACGACGCCTGCGCGACGACCTTGTAGGCGACGGTGGCGCCGCTCTGGCTGTCGCGCGCGCGCCAGACGCCGCCGCTGCGCGAGCCGCCGAGCTGATCTTCGAGCTCGTAGCGCTGCGGAGGTGCGGCCGCCGCAGCCTGTGTCGAACCGATCGGCTCGAGCCGCCGCGGTCCGTCGGGCGTGGCGCACCCCTCCTGCGGGCAGAAGTTAGCGTCGTCAGGATACTGGTTCTGACAGTTCGGGCAGACTTTCATCCGGATGGTCGCGTCGGGGACCGGGTCGGCTGCACCCGCGATCGTCGGAGCGCCATGTTACCTCACAATCGCGAGGAAAGATCAATTCTCCCGACCGATTCCCGGCTCCGGAAGAGCGGGAATGACCTGACGACGGCGACAGCGCGCCGCGAGCCGCGGCGCCCCTGCCTCCGGCTTTACTTGTTCACTTCGCCTTGGCGGCGGCGGGCTGCCCTTCGGGCGGCCCCATCTGCGCGAACAGGTCGGCGGCGCTGGGCGTGGAGCGCTTGCTCTCCTTGGCCTTGCGTTTCTTGCCCGCGTTCACGTGCTTGCGCACGCGCCGCTTCCAGGTGATCCGGGTGTTCGAAGCCATAACGCGGGCTTTCCTATCACAGCCGGGTCGCGGACACCACGCCTTCTATCGCGCCCAGGCTGCGCAGCACCGTCTTGAGCTGGTCCAGGTGCCCGACCGTCACCTGGAAGGTGTTCACGGCGCGGCCGTCCTCGGTGGTCCGGCACTTGGCCTGGGAGATGTTGACCCCGTTCTCCGTGAAGGTCTTCGAGATGGCCGCCAGCAGCCCCGCCCGGTCGTTGCAGGTGACCTGGACCGCGACCGGCCGCAGCGTCTTCGACTCCTCGTCCCACGACACGTCCAGCCGCCGGGCCGGGTCCAGGTCCAGCGCCTTCGGGCAGTCCCGGGTGTGGATGACCACGCCGTGGCCGCGGCTGATGAAGCCCACGATCTCGTCGCCGGGGACGGGGGTGCAGCACTTGGCGAACTTCACCAGGATGTCGGCCTCGCCCTGGACCCGCACGCCCGCGATCGAGCGCTTGGCGGCCGGCCGGCGCGCCGCCGGCGGCACCTCCGGGGCGGGCGCGGCGGGGGTCTCGGCCCCCGTGCGTGACTGATCGATCAGGACGGCGTCGGCGGCGTGGGCCAGGTTGACCTTGCCGTAGCCGACCGCGACCAGCAGGTCGTCGGCGTTGCCGAGGCGCAGCCGCTCGGCGGCCGAGTCGAGCCAGCCCTCGCGCTCGGCCGTGGCCAGCGAGAAGCTCTGCTTGCGCAGCTCGCGCCCGAGCAGGTCGCGCCCGAGCTGCCGGCTGCGCTCGCGCTGCTCCATGCGGATGAAGTGCCGGATCTTGGTGCGCGCGCGGCTGGTGACCACGAACTTCAGCCAGTCCTTCGACGGCTTCTGGCTGTTCGACGTCAGGATCTCGACGGTGTCGCCGTTGCGAAGCGCGTAGCGCAGCGGCACGATCAGCCCGTTGACGCGCGCGCCGGAGCAGTGCTCGCCGACCGCGGAGTGAATCGCGTACGCGAGATCGATCGGCGTCGCGCCCTTGGGCAGCGCCTTCACGTCGCCCTTGGGCGTGAACACGAACACCTCGTCCTGGAAGAGGTCGATCTTGACCGTCTCGATGAACTCGGTCGGGTCCTTCAGATCGCGCTGCCACTCCATCAGCTGGCGCAGCCACGCGAACGCCTTGCCGTCCTCGGCGGAGCGATGCTTGGCGCCCTCGCCCTCCTTGTACTGCCAGTGCGCGGCGATGCCCTGGTCGGCGATCCGGTGCATCTCCTGCGTGCGGATCTGGATCTCCATCCGCTCGGCGCGCGGGCCGATCACCGTCGTGTGCAGCGACTGGTACAGGTTCGGCTTGGGCAGCGCGATGAAGTCCTTGAAGCGGCCCGGCACCGGCGTCCAGTTGGAGTGCACGACGCCCAGCACGCCGTAGCAGTCGCGCACGGATTCGGTGATCGCGCGGAACGCGATCACGTCGTAGATCTGCTCGACGTCGCGCCCCGACCTCTTCATCTTCTGCTGGATCGACCAGAGGTGCTTGGCGCGACCCGACACCTGCGCGGGGATCTCCGCCTCGGCGAGCGCCGCTTGCAGGCGGTCGACCACCTCGACGATGTAGGCCTCGCGCGAGCCGGCCGTCTCGGACAGGCGCGCCACCAGCGCGGCGTAGTCGTCGGGTTCGAGGTACTTGAACGCCAGGTCCTCGAGCTCCGCCTTCATCCACTGGATACCGAGGCGGTTGGCGAGCGGCGCGTAGATCTCGCGCGTCTCGCGCGAGATCCGCTCCTGCTTGTCGCGCGGCATGTGCGCCAGCGTCCGCATGTTGTCGACGCGGTCGGCGAGCTTGATCAGGATGACGCGGATGTCGCGCGCCATCGCCAGCAGCATCTTGCGGAAGTTCTCCGCCTGGCGCTCCTCGCGGGTGGTCCACGGGATCTGCCCGAGCTTGGTCACCCCCTCGACGAGGAACTGGATCTCGGTGCCGAACAGGCGGCCGATGTCCTCCGCGGTCGCGCTGGTGTCCTCGACGCAGTCGTGCAGCAGGCCCGCGCACACCGACGGGACGTCGAGGCGCAGCTCGGAGATGATGCGCGCCACCCCGACCGGGTGGACCACGTAAGGATCGCCGGACCGCCGCTTCTGTCCCGCGTGGCGCTCGGCCGCGAAGGCGAAGCTGCGTTCGATGAGACCGGTGTCGGCGGCGCCGTCGTACGCCCTGACCGAGGCGACAATCTCCTGGACGCCGCTCATTGCGACGAGGACGGTGGCCCTCCGTCCCTCGACCTCGCTTCCGTCAGCAGCGCGTGGCCGTAGTGCTCGCGGCGGGCGCGCGTGCAGCGCGCCGCCACGTAGATGCTGGACAGCTCCTTGAGCGCCGTCTCCAGGTTGTCGTTCACGACCAGGTAGTCGTACTCCGCGAAGTGCTCGAGCTCGCGCTTGGCCGTCGCCAGCCGGCGGTCGATCGCCTCGGGCGCGTCGGTGGCGCGCCGCCGCAGCCGGCGTTCCAGCTCCGCCATCGACGGCGGCAGGATGAACACCAGCACGCTCTCGCCCGGCCACTGCCGCCGGATCTGGGCGCCGCCCTGGTAGTCGACGTCGAACAGGTAGTCCTTGCCGTCCTCCAGCGCGCGGTTGACGGTGTGGATCGCCGTGCCGTAGCGGTTGCCGTGCACGACCGCCCACTCGGCGAACTCGTTGCGCTCGACCATGCTGGTGAACTCGGCCTCGGTGATGAACTTGTAGTCGACGCCGTCGGTCTCCCCCGCCCGCGGCGGCCGCGTCGTGTACGAGACCGAGAACTCGAGGCGCTCCTGCTCGGCCAGCCGGTGCGCGAGCGTCGTCTTGCCCGCCCCCGACGGGGACGAGATCACGACCAGGATGCCGCGATGGGCGCCGCCTTTGCCGTCTGTCATCGTCTGAATTCTACCATTTGGGTCAATTCGCTCTCGATTCCGTCACTCGACGTTTTGCGCCTGTTCCCGCATCCGCTCCAGCTCCGCCTTCGCGTCGATCACCAGCGCGGCCACGTGCGCGTCCTGGGACTTCGAGGCGATCGTGTTCAGCTCGCGCCCGATTTCCTGGATCACGAAGTCGAGCTTGCGCCCGACCGCGCCCGCGGCGGCGCACAGCTCGCCCGCCAGCCCGAGGTGGGTCTCGAGCCGGACCAGCTCCTCCGACACGTCCAGCCGATCCGCCATCAGCGCCGCCTCCTGCGCGATGCGGCCCGGCTCGAAGCCGGGCTGCCCCCGGAACGCGTCCAGCCTCTCGGCGAGCCGCCGCGCGAACTTCTCCGCCAGCGGCTCGGTCGCCGCGCGCAGCTCGGCCGCCAGCCCGACCAGGCGGGCGCGGTGGCCGCCGATGTCGGCCGCCAGCGCCCCGCCCTCCTGCCGCCGCGTCGCCGACAGCTCGGCGAGCGCCGCCTCGACGGCCGGGCGCAGCGCCTCCCACAGCGCCTCGCTCTCCAGCCCGGCGCCCGCCTCGACGGTCATGAACGCCGCGATCGTCGACAGCCCGATCGGCTCCTCGATCTCCAGCTCCTGCCGCAGCTGCTCCAGCACCGCGTGCGTGGCCCGGACGCGCGCCTGGTCGACGCCCGCCGAACCGGCCGCGGACTCGTCGCGCACCTGCACGGTCACCGCGCCGCGCTCGACGACCGCGCGCACCGCCCGCCCCAGCTCCGCGCCGACGTAGGCGTCCGTCTCCGTCCCCCGGATCTTCAGATCGAGGCCGCGGTGGTTGACCGAACGGATCTCGACCCGGAGCCGGCGCTCGCCCGCCTCGACGGACGCGCGGCCGAACCCCGTCATTGAGTTCACGACTTGGTCTTATACCACTCGATGGTGCGGCGCAGCCCCTCGGCGAACGACACGCCCGCGCGGAAGCCGAACGCTGCCCGCGCCGCGCCGACGTCGCCCCACGAGTGCTTGATGTCGCCCGCGCGGGCCGGTTCGTAGATCGGATCGATCTTCCGCCCCAGGATGTCGCCCAGGATCGCCACCACCCGATTGAGATCGATCGCCTCGCCGCAGCCGACGTTGAAGACGCCGCCCGAGACGCGCCGCGCATCGCCCGCCGCGGCCGCGAAGTTCGCCTCGACGACGTTGTCGATGTGGCAGAAGTCGCGCGATTGCAGCCCGTCGCCGAAGATGCGCAGCGGCTTCCCGGCGAGCGCCGCGGTGATGAACTTCGGGATCACCGCCGCGTACTCGGACTGCGGGTCCTGGCGCGGGCCGAACACGTTGAAGTAGCGCAGGCAGACGGTCTCCATGCCGAACGCGCGCGCGTAGACCTGCATGGCCACCTCGCCCGCCAGCTTGGTCGCGCCGTAGGGCGAGATGGGCGCCGGCGCCATCGTCTCCACCTTCGGCAGCGTCGGCTCGTCGCCGTAGGCGGCCGACGACGCCGCGTAAAGCACCCGGCGCACACCCGCCTGGCGCGCGCTCTCGAGCACACGCATGGTGCCGGTGGCGTTGACGGCCTGGTTCTCCAGCGGCTCGCGCATCGACTGCGGCACTGACGCGATGGCCGCCTCGTGGAACACGACGTCGACGCTGCCCATCGCGCGCGCGAGCAGCTGCTCGTCGCGGATGTCGCCCTCGAGGAGCTCGATGCGGCCGGCGATGTCGGCCAGGTTCTCGCGCTTGCCGGTCGAGAAGTTGTCGACGACGCGCACGCCGTCGCCGCGGGCGAGCAGCGCCCGCGCGATGGATGATCCGATGAACCCTGCGCCGCCCGTGACGAGGTAGAGACCCATGGCTAGCGATCCCCTACTGGAATCGCGGGCGTCAGGTCAACAGCTACCGGCGCGATTCGGCGGCCAGGGCGCCGATGTAACGCGCCAGCGCCGGGTCCCGCAGCTCGCGCGGCGACAGCCCGGCGACCGGCGCGGGCGGATCGCCCATCTCGCCCTGCGCCCGCAAGCCGGGGCGCTCCGGGGCGGGTGACGCCGCCTGCGACCGCACCGCGACCCAGGACCCGACCAGAAGAGCCGGAATTATCACGAGGAACCGAGTTTTTACCGACATAGGCCCACATTATCCCACTAACCCCGCATCGCAACTTTTTGACCAGTGGCATCCCCTGAGAACCTGCGAACGCAGTCACGGGAGCGGAAGGCCGACCAGCCCGGCTCCGAACGGGTCGCCGATGCGGCGCGCGGGCCGGCCGGGCGCGGTGACGACGATCGCGCGCGGCTTGCCGGGCGCCGTCGCTTCGCGGGCGGTGGCCCGGCAGCCCGGCGTCGCCGCCGGCGTGGCCGCGCCGGCCGCCGGTTCCGCGCCGCGGGCGGTGACGATGGCCGCGACCTTGGCGCGCGGCGCGGGCGGCAACGGATCGAGCATCCCCCTGTCGCCGCGCTGGAAGGTCCCGGCCACGCGATCGCCGTCGATCTTGAACGTCACGATGGCTCCGAGAGACGCGATCTCGATGCTGCGGACATCGCCCGCGATCTTGACGGGCGGCGCGCTGGACATGGTCGCCAGCGTCAGCTCGCCGAGCGCGACCCCGCGCAGCGCCAGCTCGTCGGGCTTCGCGCCGCGGATCAGCTTCTCGGCGGTCACGTAGACGATCCGCCGCCCGTCCGGCGTCGCCGCCATCGCCAGCACGCGCCCGTCCTCGGCGGTCAGCTGGCGGAAGCGCCCGCTGCCGGGCAGGAACGCGTAGATCTCCTGGTGCGGGTTCAGGATGAAGAACCCGGGGCCATCCGGGATCTTGAGCGGCGCGCGCGCGCGGCCGACGAACAGCACGGCGCCGTCGAGGCCCGCGCCCCAGGCAGCGGCGGCGGCGGTCATGGCCCGGCGGATCTGCGCCATCTCGGGGCGCGGCTTGAGGGCGCCGAGGTCGGCGGCCTCGAGCACCTCGCGCGCCCACGGGACGTACGCCAGCTTGAGCAGCGCCTCGACCTCGGCCGTCGCCTCGGCGAAGCGCTCCTGGCGGACGAACGAGCAGGCGACGTTCAGGCGCGGGGCGAGGAAGCCCGGGTCGGCGGCGGTGGCCGCGCGGTACTCGACGCGCGCCTCGTCCCACTTCCCGTCGCGGTAGTAGTCCTTGCCGGCGCTGTTGAGCGCCGTCGCCTTGGCGTCGGGCGCGCGAAATGGATCGACGGCGCCCAGGCCCGGCGGCGGCGTCGCGGGCAGGCACGACCCGCCGTCGTTCGAGCGCGCGGGCGCCGGCGCGGCCGCGATCAGGGCGGCCAGGAGCGCGGCGGTCATTCGAGCCACACCCGGCGGAGGTCGAAGCGATCGCCGACGGCGGCCAGGCCGTGCACGCGGGCGGCGACGAGCGCGGGGACGTCGTAGCGGTACAGGAAGACGGCGGGCTGCTCGTCGGTCAGCAGGCGCGCGATGCGCGCCAGCACCGGGGCGCGCGCGGCCGGACCGGGGGCGCCGCGCGCCTCGTCGAGCAGCGCGTCGAGCGCCGCGGAGCGGTAGCCCCCGTAGTTGAAGGCGCCGTCCGCGCCGAACAGCGCCGCCACCGCCGGGACGTCGTCGGGCGCGCCCTGCCAGGTCATCGGCGCGAGGTCGAACTCGCCGCGCTTGAGGCGCTGCATGATCGTCGCCGTGTCCGTCGCGATCAGATCGACGAGGATGCCGGCCTTGCGCATCTCGAGCACGAACGCGCGCGCCTCCACGTTGAACAGCTTGTTGCCGGACGGCTCGAGCATGGTGAGCCGGATCGGCTTGCCCGCGTTGTCGCGCACGCCGTCGGCGTTGCTGTCGAGGTAGCCCGCCGCCTCGAGCTGCGCGATGGCGCGCGCGCGATCGAAGGGCGGCGCCGGGACGTCGCCTTCCAGCGGCGGCCCGCCGATCGGCCGGGCCAGCTCGTTGTGCAGCTCGCTCGAGAAACGGCTGCGATCCCACAGCATCGCCATGGCGCGCCGGAAGCGCGCGTCGGACAGCGGATAGTGGGCGTTGTTCACGGCCAGGAACGAATAGCGGCCCGATTGGAGGCGATACAGCGCGGCGCCGCCGTGCAGCGTGGTCGGCTCCACCTGCTCCGGGTAGTGGACGTCGAGCACGCGCGCCAGCACGTCGATCTCCCCGCGCCGCGTCCGGTTCAGCGCGCGCACGGCGTCGCCGTCGACGTCGAAGACGATCTCGTCGACGCCGCCGGGCTGGCCCCAGTAATCGGGCGCGCGCTCGAGGCGGATGCGCTTGCCCCGCTCCCAGCCGGCGAACCGGTACGGGCCGGTGCCGACCGGCTGGCGCGCGATCGGCGCGGCCTCGACGCGCGCGCCGTGGATGATGTGGTCGGGCAGGATCGGCACGTCGCACAGGGCGCGCAGCGCGAGGTCGGACGGGCGCTTGAGCACGAAGCGGACGGTCCGCTCCGTCACCAGCTCGACCGACGCGATGTCCGCCAGCTCCGCGCGGAGCGCGGCGGCGTCGTTGCCCTTGCGCAGCAGCGGCTCGATCGTCGCCTGCACGTCCACGACGCCGAACGCGCGCTTGTCGTGCCAGCGCACGCCGCCGCGCACGCGCACCGCCAACCTCATCCGGTCGTCGGAGACGTCCCAGCTCTCGGCGAGCCCGGGGCGGTAGCTGCCGTCGCTGCAGTCGAGCAGCGTTTCGTAGATCAGCCCGGAGGTCACCTGAAGCGCAGACGCCTCCACGTCGCCCAGCGGCATGAGGTTGGGCGGCTCACCGTCGAGGTGGACGCGCAGCGAGCCGCCGCGGCGCGGTGGCGGCGGCACCGCGGCGGGCGGCGGCAGCGTCCCGGCCGGGGGCGGCGGCGGGCGCGCGGGCGCGAGGTCGGAGGGCGCCGCGTTGCGCGCGCCGGCGGGCGGCGCCTTCTTGCCCCGGTGGCAGCCGGCCGGCGCGGAGATCGCCAGCAACACGGCGATCGACGCCTGCCACAATCGCAACCTGCCTGTCACTCGCGCTTGCCCGACGAAAACCACCGTGTTATTCAGGGCTAGCCGCATCGCGCGGCGGGAGAGGGTCTCCATGAAGCGATTGCCGACCGTATACCATCTCGTGCTCCCCTTCGCCCTGGCGATGCTCGCTCCGGGCGGCCTTCGGGTCGCTTACGGGCAAGGTCAGGAGATGCCTCCGATCAAGGTCGATCTCCCGCCGCCACCGAACTTCAACATCCAGACGGCGCCGGAAAAGTATCCGAGCGGCGAGATGTCGATCTACGGGCTGCGCAAGCACATGAGCCAGTACCTGGACAAGGACGTCCAGGTGAAGGCGTACCTGCTGCAGATCTACGAGTGCCCCGCCGAGCAGCGGAAGTGCAACGACGATCTCGCCGCGAAGTCGAAGAAGGAAAAGAAGAAGGAGCTCTCGAATCTGAAGAAGGGCAAGGAGACGGCCGCGGCGCCTGCCAAGGGCGGCGAGCCGCCGAAGCAGATGGGCGCCTGCCGCCCCTGCGATCAGCCCCACTTCTTCATGGGCGACACGCCGACCACCAAGCTGGATCACGGTCTGCTGATCGCCGACTACCCGATCAAGGACTGGAACACTGGCAAGCCGAAGCCGCTCGTCGCCAAGGCGGGCGAGCAGTACGTCGTGACCGGCATGTTCGCGATCAACTCGATCGGCGGCTTCGCCGCGTCGGACGGCCTGATCATCCACAAGAAGTTCCAGGACGCGTCGGGCAAGGTGATCGCCGAGGGCAACGCCGTGCTGCCGCCGGATGCGCAGGACATCAAGCTGGAAGGCAAGCCGGTCGAGGCGGTCGGCGGCAAGCGCATCGACGCCGAGAAGGCCGGCGGCAAGAAGTAGCCGCTCCCCCTCCGGATCGCAGCGGTGTCTCACGCCGTCTCCGTCTTGAACGACGGAGCGGCGAGCGGATAGGATCCGGGCGGTGATACGCCAGCTCTTTCGGGCGCGGACGACAGGCGCGTTGCTCGCGCTGACGAGCGCTGCCTGTGCGAGCAGCGGCATCCCCTGGAAGCCGCCCGCGACGCTCGACACCGGCGACGTCCCCGCGAAGGTGCGCCCCGCCTTCGGCAACGCGGAGCTGCACGCCTGGTGGCCGCTGACAGCGCCGGAGGTGGCCGCGCTCAAGAACCTCGAGCAGGCCAGGCAGGGCGACGCGCACGCGTTGCTCGCGCTCGGAATCCTGGCGTCGGGCGGCGACCGCGATCCGGCGGCGTACGCCCGGATCGAGCAGCGCGTGGACCGCTTCCTGGCCGACATGAAGCCGGTCATGGATGCGGCGGGAGATGACTGGCACCGCGGCTACGAGCTTCACCGGGCGATGCACCGGGTGTTCTTCAACGCGCGCGGCGAGCTCGAGGGCTACGAGTTCAGCCAGGCGCGCCTGAGCGGGATCTTCGCCGGCGGTCGCTACAACTGCCTCAGCTCGGCGATGCTGTTCGTCGTGCTCGCGCGCGGCTTCGGTCTGCCGGTGCGCGCGGCCATGGTGCCGACGCACGTCTTCGTCGAGATGGGCGTCCCGGGCGGGAAGATCATCGAGGTCGAGACCACCTCGGCGACCGGGTTCGACTGGGTCCACAACGAGCGCTTCTACAAGGAGGCGGCGTACAAGTGGTCGGCGAACCGCGGCCTGCGCCCTGTCACGCTCGACGAGTACCAGCACCGCACCATCCTCGAGCCCTACCAGCTCATGGCGTACGCGATGCGCGACGGCCAGATCGCGGCCAGCGACCAGGAGCGCGATCGGCTCTACGAGGTGTCGGCCCTCGTCTCCCCCGACAGCCCCGACTTCCAGATGTCGCGGGTCCAGGTCTACGACAACGAGGCCCACGATCTCTACGAGGCCAAGGCCTGGCGCACGATGGCCGCGATGTTCGACGTCGTCGGCCCGGCGGTCGCGGAGGTCGGCGCGCGCAGCAAGGACAGCCGCACGCTGGAGCTGGTCTCCTGGGCCAGATGGCACCAGGCCAACGCGCTCATGATCGTGGGGCGAAAATCCGAAGCGATGCCGCTGCTGGCCGAGGGGCTCGAACACGTCGACCCGAGCTGGAAGGACGCGGTCGCCCTGCGCACCAACTACGCGGCCCTGTTCAACGACGTGCTGTGCGAGCTGATCGCGAACAAGGACTACGCCGGGGCGGCGAAGGTCTACGCCGAGCACCGGGACGCCTGTCGCGCGGACCGGGTATGCGCCGGCAATGTCGCCGTCATCTACGGCAACTGGTCGGCCGACTACGCGAACGCCGGTGATTGGCCGTCAGCCCGGCGCGCGTTGCAGGAGTGCGTGAGCGAGCTGCCGAACGACAGCCGCTGCCGCGACGCCCTCGCCGACCTCGAGAGCCGACACCAGTTCTGAATCCATCATCCGCCGGTGAGCTCCGCGGAGAGCGCCGCGCAGGTGGCAGCGTTCAGACGAAATCTCGTGGCGCCGTTCAATTCCGCGGCGCAAACACCGTCGCGGGCGGGCCAGAGCGCGAGCGTGCTCCGCGTGGGCCGGTCGTCGCCCGGCGCCTGGACGTCGACCTCGAGCCGCAAGGATGGCGCGCCGGGGGGCGCCACGGCCACGAATTCGTCGGCGCGTAGATCGGACAGCGCGCCGATGACGCGGCCGACGTTGGCCTGGTTCGGTTCTCGACGAGATGACGCCCGCCAGGTCGCGCCACCGTCCGCGCTGGTGACCTGCTGCGTGTCCGTGCCCGAGGCGCGTTCCAGACGGCGCACGTCGAAGCGCGCGAACGACAGCACGGCGCGGTCGCGGAAGCGCAGCGGATCGGGCGCGAGCAGCGCGTACGCTTCGGGCGGTCCCGAGACGTCCGCGCTCTCCTGGTAGCGCCCCTCGACGACCAGGCGGCGCGCGCGCGGGCCGCCGGACTTCGTCCCCTTCACGGTCCCGAGGCGCGCCAGCCAGTCGTCGACCACGCGCGTGTCGGCGGCGTACGCGACCTTCGGCGCGGCGAACGTCCACTCGCCGCGCACGCGCGCCAGGACCACGCGCGCGCGGCCGTCGGACAGCTCGACGCCCGCGATCGAATCGGGCGGCTGTGTCACCAGGCGGAGGTCGGGCGCCGTCGCGGCCACCAGCGATCGCCAAGCCGATTCGAGCGCGTCCGCTGGCACGCGGAGTCGCTCGCCCGGGCCGACGACCTCGCCGCCCGCCGCGATATCGAGAGGATGCGGCGAGGGCCGCTCGCCGCCGCGAACGACCTCGCCGCCCGACCCGATATCGAGATCGATCTCCGTCGGACCCGCCTTCATCGCGAGGTGGCGCGTGCCGGCCGGCTTGGCGGGCCCCGGTTCGAAGCTGTCGATCCGGAGCGCGAACAGCCGGCGCAGCGCCTCGGCGACGCGATCGTTCGCGGCCCATTCGCCGGTCCAGTTGTGCCAGCGGGCGCCGACGGCGGACAGGCCGCCTTCGCCACGCTCGCTCGTCCAGTGGATCTGCGTCAGCGCCGCCGGATCGACGGCGATCAGGCGGTGATCGCGGAAGGCGCTGGCGTCGCGATCGGCGAGGTCGAGCAGACGCCGCCCGACCACGCGCACCGGGCCGTCGGCGCCCGCGCGCGCGTACACCCCCTGCCCGGTCGCGTCCGGCCGTCCCAGCTGCGCGGAGAGGACGGCCGTCGCGGTCTCGATCTCGACGGTGACCTCCGGCGGCTGCAGCCCCGCCGCGTCCGGGGAGACGTCCGCCGTCCGATCGCTCTCCGCCAGATCGGCCGCAGCCAGCAGGTCCTCGATCGCGCCGTCATCGGCCGGCGGCGCATCGGCGCTCTCGATTCGCCAGCCGGGCGCCGGCGGCGGCGCGTTCGCCGACGGCGCGTGCCGGAGCGAGAACGTCGGGCCCCGCCGCCGCTTGATCGTGATCAGGCGAACGGACTTGCGCTCGAACGGCGGCAGCAGGCGCGCGTGCGCGGCGGCGTGCTCGGGGCCGCCGGGCCGCCGGAGCGCGTCGTACACCAGATACGCGGCGAGCGCCGCCGCGACGATCGCCAGCAGCAGCAGGCCGCGGCGGTTCATGCCCGCCGTCGCCACCAGGTGACGGCGCCGGCGATCAGCGTCGCGAGCGGCAGGCCGACCACGAACAGCCAGAGCGCGCGCCCGACGTCGGCGCTGGTCAGCCCGGGCGCCGTGCGCCCGACCGGCTTCGGCCCGACGCCGGCGCGCGCCTCGCGCTCGGACAGCCAGGCGATCGCCGACATCACGAAGTCGGCGTCGTAGTCACGCAGCGTGAGGCCCGCGAGCCGCACGTTCATCACCAGCCGCCCGGTGCCCAAGAACACCAGCCGCGTCGGCTGCGCGCCGCCGCGCTCGACCGCGACCGCGACGCTGACCGGGCCCTTGCGGTCGCGGCCGGCGTCGAAGGTCAGGTCAGCCTCGCCGCGGATGGTGGCGAGGTCGGTCTCGCCCCACCCGTCCGGGCTGGTCTGCACCAGCGTGCTGACGGTGAGGCCGGGCGGCGTCGCGTCCGGCGCGGGCGCGACCTCGCGCGTGCGCGGCCAGTAGGTCAGCCGCCCGCCGAAGCGCGCCGTCAACGGATGCGGGCGGTAGTTCCCCGGCCCCGCCGCCCAGACCGACGGGCCCTCGACGTCGCTGGCGCGCGCCGGATCGACGACCAGGTTGTCGCCGAGCCGCACGCCGTAGTCGGCCGCGAACCCCTCCAGGCCGACGTGCGCGAACGCGCTGCCGTCGCGCGCGAACACCGGCCCGGCCATCACCAGCAGCCGTCCGCCGCCGTCGACGAACTGGCGCAGCGCCGCCAGCTCGGGCGGCGACAGCGCCTGCGTCGGCTCGGCCACCACCACCACCCGGCAGCCGGTGGACGCGGCGTCGGCCAGCCGCGGGAGCGCCCGCACCTCGTCGCCGTCGCGGCGCAGCTCGTCGGCGAACGTCGCGTAGCCGCCGTCGGCCGCCGATTCCACGTCGGGCTCGCCGTGGCCGGACGAGAAGCAGATGCGCAGCGGCTCGTCGGAGGTGACGGTCAGGATCGCCGACACGAAGGCCGCCTCGCCGCGCCAGGCGTGCAGCGCCGGCGTCGCGTCGCCGTCCGCGTCCAGCTCCGGCTCGATCAGGTCCTCCCAGGTGACGACCTTCGAGCGCGCGCCGGACGTGAAGACGATGGCCCCCTGCCCCATCTCGTAGGCGCCGATGCCGTAGCGCCGGCTGGCCGCCTCGGCGCGCTGCGGATCGCGGTCGGGGTCGACGAACTGGGCGTGAAAGCGGTCGCCTCCGACGCGCGCGCAGCGCTCGACCAGCTCGCGCAGCAGGCCCGCGATGGCGCGCGCGCGCTCCGAGTCGCGCTGCGGATAGAGGAAGATGGTCGCCTCGACCGGCCGGGGCAGCGACTCCAGCACGCTCGTGGTGCGCGGCGACAGCGCGTAGAGCGACGCCCGCGTCCAGTCGCCGCGCAGGTAATGCCGGCCAGCGAGGATCTGCGTCATCACCGCGATGGCCACGATCAGCAGCGCGCCGATGCGGCCGGGCTGCCGCCGCCCGCGGGGCGCGTCGGCCGGCAGCGGTCCGCGCAGCCGCGCCAGCAGCGCCGTCGCCGCCAGCAGCGCCAGCACGGTCACGGTCACCAGCTGCAGCACGGGCCGCGAGTCGACGATGCCGTGGCCGAAGTCCTCCATCATGCGGAACAGGCTGGCCCGGTGCAGCGCCGACGCGAGCGCGGGCGAGCCCACCTGGCCCTCCAGCGCGCCGACCAGCAGCGCCGCGAAGAACGCCACGAATGACAGCGTCGCCGCCACCAGCTGGTTGCGCGTCGCCGCCGACGCGAGCACCCCGACCGCCAGCGCGGCCCCTCCGATCAGCATCGTCCCGAGGTAGCCCGCCACGATCGGCCCGGGATCCAGGGTCGCGCCGACCGCGCGCAGGTAGACGACGTAGAGCAGCGTCGGCGCCCAGCAGGCCGCGAAGAACGCGAACGCGCCCAGCCACTTGCCGAGCACCACCTCGATCGGCGCGACGGGCGCGGTCAGCAGCGGCTCGATGGTGCCGCTGCGGCGCTCCTCGGCGAGGAGCCGCATCGGCAGCACCGTCACCAGCAGCGCCAGCGCGACCCAGTAGAGCATGGTGCCGCCGAAGACCCACTCCATCACGCCGCCCGGCGGCGCGTCCGGGCGCGCCAGGAAGTGCAGGAACATCCAGAACACCAGCCCCTGCAGCGCCAGGAACAGGCCCAGCACCGCCCAGCCGACCGGGGTGCGAAAATACGCCGCCCACTCGCGCCGCACGATCGCGAACAGCGCGCTCACGACGCGGTCGTCTCCTTCACGCTGGCCGTCACCTTGGCGAACACCTCGTCCAGTGACGCCGCCCCCATGCGCTCGCGCAGCGCCGCCGGCGTGCCGTCCGCGCGCACGCGCCCGCCGTGCAGGATCACGACCCGTCCCGCCAGCGCCTCGACGTCGGACAGGATGTGCGTCGACAGCAGCACCGCCCGCTCGCGGGCCAGGGCCCGGATCAGCGCGTGCGTCTCGCGGATCTGGTTGGGATCCAGGCCGACGGTCGGCTCGTCCAGGATCAGGATCGGCGGCGCGGCGAGCAGCGCGTCCGCCAGGCCGACCCGCTGCCGGTAGCCGCGCGACAGCGTGCCGATGATCTGGCCGCCCCGCTCGCCGAGGCCGGCGGAGGCGATCACGCCCTCCACCGCCGCGCGCCGCTGCCGGCGCGGGATCGCCTTCAGCGCCGCCCGGAAGGCGAGGTACTCGCGGACGCGCATCTCGGGCGGCAGCGGCACCGCCTCGGGCAAGTAGCCGAGCGCGCGCCGCACGGCCCGCGTGTCGTCGGCGATCGAATGCCCGTCCAGCACGGCCGTGCCCCGCGTGGGCGCCAGGAAGCAGCTGAGCACGCGCATCAGCGTGGTCTTGCCGGCGCCGTTCGGCCCGAGGAGGCCGACGATCTCACCGCGCTCGACCTCGAACGACACGTCGTCGAGCGCAGGGCGGCCGTCGGCTCGCTCGCGGGCCCCGCCGTATTGCTTGGTCACACCCCGGACGCTGATCAATCCGGGGGAAAGGTTACTCCAGACCGCGATCGCGCAATGAGCCGTCGTCCTCACCGCGCAGGTGGCCGACCTCGTGCAGCAGCGTGCGCGCGACCGCCTGGTCCAGCTCGGCGGCGTCGTGCACGGTCCGGAGCAGATTGCGGCGGTAGAGGACAATCGTCCGCTCGCCGGCGTCGCACTGCAGCTCGCCCGGCGCGGGCGTGGTCGATCGCGCGGACGGGGCGTCGGTGCCGCCGCCCGCCGACACCGGCTGGGCGCGGCCCTTGCCGGCGCGGCCCGCGGGGCTCGGGACCATGCGGTCGCTGTAGTCGAGCGGCAGGCCGCGGAACAGCCCGAGGATGGTCGGCGACAGGGGCGGCTTCTCCGCCACCAGATCATTGATGTCGGGCAGGTCAGCCGCCTCGATCTTGATGCCGCCCAGATCGTGCTTCACGTCGTCGGGCAGCTCGCTGACCGCCCGCTGCACGCGCGCCGCGAACTCCGTCTGCGACATCTCGAGCGGCAGCGGGAACGACTTGATGTCGGCCGCGCTGGCGGCGGCCAGGTGGCGCGCGGCGCCCGCGTCGTTGCCCAGCCGCTCCTCGATCAGGCCGAGGTGGTAAAGCGCGTGCGCGTGGTCGGGCGTCGACGCCAGCACCTTCTCGAAGGTCCGGCGCGCGTCCTCGAAGCGGCACAGCTCGAACAGCGCGACGCCGCGTTCGTAGATCGCGGCCGCGAAGTGCGGCGACGCCTTCAGCGCGACGTCGATGCGGCGAAGCGCCTCGGCCGCGCGTCCCAGATCGATCAGCGCCTGTCCCTCCAGCAGCGCCAGCCGGGCCACGCGCTCGTGGTCGCGGCGGCCGACGTGCCGGCTGCCGCGGCGCGCGTACTCCAGGCCGAGCGCCGAGCGATCGACCGACGGCGCCAGCTGGTTGATGTTCAGGTCCGCCGCCGCCTCCAGCGTCTCCGGATCGTCGGGCGCCAGCGCCAGCGCCAGCGCGATGGCGTCGCGGGCCTCGTCCAGGCGATCGAGCCGCATCAGCGAGATGGCGCGGTTGTGGTGCGCCTCGACGGACCGTGGCGCCTGGCGGGCGGCCTCCTCGGCGCAGGCGAGCGCCCCCGCGTAGTCGCCGTCGTCGAACTGCTCGGCGGCGCGATCCAGCAGCGCCGCCACCGGCGCGTCCAGCCAGGCGGGCCGATCGGGGAAGCAGCGGCGCAGCGGCCGCGGCGGCGGTTCGTTCGCCTCCGCCGACGACGCCGTGACCGTCCCGCACGAATGCCCGGCGGGAGCGACCACGCTGACCGCCGGCGACGCCGACGACGCTGCTGCCGCGCCGCCGCCCGGGTGGCGCGGCCGGCAGCCAGCCCCCGTCCCCAGCGCGATCGCGAGACAGGCGGCGGCGGCGGTCAGCTTCATGGGTGGTCCCATATGATACCCGAGCCTGAGCCGTTTCAGCGTGCCGCCTGTGTTAATGCGCGGCGCCCCAGGTGCGGCCCTCCCCGACCTCGACCACGAGCGGAACGTCCAGCTTATGAACGCCTTCCATCTCGTTCTTCACCCATTGCTTGAACTCCGCGCTGCGCCCGGCCGGCACCTCGAACACCAGCTCGTCGTGCACGGTCAGCAGGAGGTCGACGTCCGGAACCGGTGACGCCCCCGACTCGAGCGCGCGATCGACGTTGATCATGGCGAGCTTCAGGAGGTCCGCCGCCGACCCCTGGATCGGCGTGTTGCGCGCGATCCGCTCCGCGTAGGCCCGGTCCTGCGGGCGGGTGGCGCGGATCTCGGGCAGCGGCCGCCGGCGCCCGAACAGCGTCACCACCTCGGCGCTGGCGCGCGCGTCGGCGATGCTGCGCTCCATGTACGCGCGCACGCCCGCGTAGCGCTCGAAGTAGCTCTGGATGTAGCTCTTGGCCTGCGCGCGCGGGATGCGCAGCACCTGCGCCAGGCCGAAGTCGCTCTGGCCGTACGACAGGCCGAAGTTGATCGCCTTGGCGATGCGCCGGTGCTCGGGCGTCACCGACGCCGGCGGCACGCCGAACACCTCGGCGGCGGTGCGCAGGTGGATGTCCTCGCCCGAGCGGAACGCGTCGAGGAACGCCGGATCCTGCGAGAAGTGCGCGAGGATGCGCAGCTCGATCTGCGAGTAGTCGGCCGACACCAGCACGTGGTCCGGCTTGGCGACGAACGCCTGCCGGATGCGGCGGCCCACTTCGGTCCGGATCGGGATGTTCTGCAGATTCGGATTGCTGGACGACAGCCGGCCGGTCGCCGCGACCGCCTGGTTGAACGACGTGTGCAGGCGGCCCGTCGCCGGGTTGACCAGCGCCGGCAGCGCATCGATGTACGTCCCCTTCAACTTCGAGAGGACGCGATAATCGACGATCTTCGCGGGCACCGGGTGGAGCGCGGCCAGCTCCTCCAGCGTGTCGGCGTCGGTCGACGGGCCGGTCTTCGTCTTCCGGACCACCGGCAGCGCCAGCTTGCCGAACAGCACGTCGGCGAGCTGCTTGGGGGAGTTGATGTTGAACGGCAGCCCCGCCAGCGTGTGGATCTCCGTCTCCAGCGCGGCGAGCTGCTTGCCGACCTCGAGGCCGATCTCGCGCAGCCGATCGATGTCCAGCTTGATGCCGCGGCACTCGATGTGGGCGAGCACGTGCGACAGCGGCAGCTCCATGTCGCGGTAGAGCGGGTCCAGCCGCGCCGCCTTCAGCTTCGCCGCCTGAGGCGCCGCCAGCGCGAGGACCGCCGCCGCCTCCGCGCCCAGACGCGCGCCCACTTCTTCG
>DATBHU010000134.1:0-10061 GCA_036557265.1 Polyangia bacterium | reverse complement strand
CGACGCCACCGGCTACAGCGGCGTCCTCGAGCTGAGCGCGCTCTCGGTCGCGATCAGCGCGGCCGGGATCCTGGACACCGA
Source organism: Polyangia bacterium (assembly GCA_036557265.1). Taxonomy (GTDB): domain Bacteria; phylum Myxococcota_A; class Polyangia; order Fen-1088; family Fen-1088; genus JADGRB01. Next base: position 9,980 of record DATBHU010000134.1, on the reverse strand, counting down.
CCCACCCGACGTGGACGGCTGGTCGCTGCTGCTCGCGCTGTTCCTGCGCCTGCCCTCGATCCAGCTCGGCTTCGGGTTCACGCTGAACGGGGTCGGCGGGCTGGTCGGGATCAACCGGACGGTGGACAGCAAGGCGCTGGCGGATCTGGTGCGGGCTGGGCAGTCGGAGGAGCTGCTGTTCCCGAAGAACCTGATCCAGAACGCGCCGACGATCATCCGGGACCTGGGGACGGTGTTTCCTGCGCGGCAGGGGCACTACGTGTTCGGGCCGCTGGCGAAGCTTGGGTGGGGGACGCCGACGCTGATCACCGGCGAGCTGGGGGTGATCCTGGAGATCCCGGGGCCTGTGGTGGTGCTGCTGGGGGAGGTGAAGTGCCTGCTGCCGAAGCCGGAAGCGGCGCTGGTGAAGATGAACTTGTCGATCGGGGGGACGCTGGACTTCCCGAACAAGAAGTTCTCGCTGGACGCGATGCTGCACGATTCGATCATCGAGGGGTACCCGATCTCGGGGCAGATGGCGTTCCGGTTGTCGTGGGGAGAGCAGCCGAACTTCGCGCTGTCGATCGGCGGGTTCCACCCGGCGTACCAGCCGCCGAAGGACTTCCCGAAGCTGCAGCCGATGGCGCTGGACCTGGGGCAGCACGGGGCGGCGACGATCACGGTGAGCGGGTTCTTCGCGGTCACGTCGAACACGGTGCAGGTGGGCGGGGACGCGCGGCTGCACGCCGGGGGCAGCGGGATCTCGCTGGACGCGTCGGTGGGGGTGAAGGCGCTGTTCGTTTTTTCGCCGTTCCACTTCACGGCGAACATCGACGCGAGCGTGAAGATCTCGTTCCACGGGCACGGGCCGAGCGTGCACCTGAGCGGGACGCTGGAAGGGCCGTCGCCGTGGCACATCAAGGGGGAGGTCTGCGTCAGCATTCTTTTCTGGGACGCGTGCCTGGGGTTCGACGAGACGTTCGGGGGCGGGGACGCGCAGCCGTCGGTGCCGGAGCTGGATCCGTGGTTCGGCGTGCTCGCAGCGGGCGACGCGCCGGCGATCATCGGGTTGAAGACGGCGCTGGAGGATGCGGGGAACTGGTCGGGGGTGCTGCCTGGCGGGACGGCGAACGTGATCTCGCGTGCGCAGGGGACGGAAGCGCTGGTGGATCCGCTGGGCGGGTTGTCGGTGCACCAGAAGGCGGTGCCGGTGGAGACGGACCAGCCGATCAGCCGGTTCGGGGTGGCCAAGGTGACGAACCCGATCTCGTACACGCTGCCGGTGAACGGAGCGTCGTTCGGGAACGGGGTGACGTTGAGGACGCTGAGCGCGAACAAGGACTTCTTCGCGCCGGCGCAGTACTTCCAGATGGACGACGGAAAGAAGCTGTCGTCGTCGGGGTTCGAGCAGAAGCAGTCGGGCTACGTGTTCGGCGAGAACGACAACAACGTTCGCGCTGGGACGAACGCGCCGAAGACGCTGACCTACGACACGTTCTTGATTGCGGGCGACGGAACGATCAGCCCGGAGCCGGTGTCGTCGTACGAGGCGACGAACGATCACGTGACGGGTGTGAGCAAGAGGAGCGCAGTGGTGCTGGGCGGGGCGACGCAGTCAGGGACGCGGCGGTTCATCGACCGGCTGGCGACGCAGGCGTTCCAGGTGAGCCAGCCGACGTTCGTGCTGTCGAGCACCAGCGCGCTGACGGCGCTGGCCGCGGTTGACGGCGGGATCACGGCGACGACACGGTCGGCGGCGTTGCTGGCGCTCGACGCGCTCCGGACCGCGAATCCGGCGCAACGCCTGCAGGTCCAGGTCTCTGCGAGTCACGAATTGGCCTGAGCGGTCGGCCGACCGGGCTCGCGAGCGTTCGGCCGATCGGGTTCGGTGATATCGTTGCCGCGCAGCTATGCGTGGACGTTGCGCTGATCTTGTAATGCTGGCGGCGGTGGGACTGGTCGGGCTTGCGCTGGTCGGCGGGTGCGGAAAGAGCGGCGCCAAGAATGACGGCGGCGCAAGCGGCGCTGGTGGCGTCGGCGCCGCCGGTGCTGCAGGCGTCGCTGGGTCTGCGGGATCAGACGCCGGGACGCCGGACGCGGCAGGTGCCGGCGGCAGCGGCTCCGGCGGTGCGAACACGGACGGCTCCTCTCCGGATCATCCTGCCGACGCACCCACCCTCGACGCTCCCCGCGACAGCGCGCGCCCGACGCCGAAGCTGACCTGGACATTGATGGTGTCCGGCTGGGACGCGGATTTCATCTCGGGCGCGGCCAACGGCGAGATCTGGAGCGCCTCGAAGCCGTCGGCGGTGCTGCAGGTCCGCCCGGACGGGACGAAGTCGACCTCGAGCCTGGCTTTGCTCGGCAGCGCGTACGTCACCGGTCTGTGGGTCGCCGGTCCCGACAACGTGTATGCGTCTGCGTACTCGAACCTGGTCCTGCACTGGGACGGAAGCGGAACCTGGAAGCGCGACGTCATGAACAGCGGGCTCACGTTCATGTCGGTGTGGGGCAGTGGTCCGACCGACGTCTACGCGTCGGGCGGCTATCCCTATCATTCGACCGGCGACGATCGCTGGGTCTCCCAACCGATCGTCGAGACCACGACGGCGGGTCTGGGCGCGCTCGGCGGAACCGGTCCCAGCGACGTCTGGATCGCGGGAATCTACGGCGAGATCTTCCGTTCCAGCGGCGACGGGACGTGGCACAGAGAGACGACGCCCGCCACGCCGGGCGTGAACCAGCTCTGGGTGGCCACGTCCGATGACGCCTACATGGTCAGCAACGCGACGATCATGCATCGCCTCCCGAGCACGGGCCGCTGGGTCGCCGAGACGGTGCCGCTCGCCGGCAACGACTACCTGCACTGGATCTGGGGCTCGGGGCCGAACGACGTCTACGCGGGCAGCAACCAGGCTCACCTGTTCCACTCCGTCGGCGACGGCGTCTGGCAGGACGAAGGCTTCGACGCGGGCGCCAGCTTCGCGCCGGCGATCAAGGCGATCTGGGGCCGCAACGCCGGCGACGTCTACCTCGGCACCAGCAACGGCATCTATCACGGCGTGCCGTAGCAGCGCAGCTGGCAAAGATCTCGGCGTGGTGCGGTTGGCGCGTGCGATGTGATTCGTTCCTCCTGCAGCGCCTGCAGGTCCAGGTCTGCGATTGACGAACCGGCCTGAGCGTTCGGCCGATCGGGTTCGGTGGTATCGTTGCCGCGCAGTATGCGCTGGCGTTGCGTTGATCTCGGATTGCTGGCGGGCTGGCTCGGGGCGGGACTGGTCGTCCTCGGCGTGCTCGGCGGTTGTGGAAAGAGCAGGGCGAAGAGCGACGGCGGCAGCGGAGCTGGCGGGGGCGGTGCAGGTGGCGTCAGCGTCGGCGGAGCTGGCGACGTCGGTGGCGCAGGTGGACGCGACGCCGCGATGCCGGACGCGGTGGGCTCCGGCGGCACGAATACGGACGGTTCTCCTCCCGATCACCCTGCCGATGCGCCGCTGCCGGACGCGTCCGGCGATGTCTCGCGCGACGGCCCTCGGCCCACGCCCAAGCTCACCTTTACACTCATGACGCCTGGCTGGGACGCGGACGTCATCGCGGGCGCGGCGAACGGTGAGATCTGGAGTGGCTCAAAGCCGTCGAGTGTGCTGCAGATCCACGCCGACGGGACATTGTCGACGTCGAGCCTGGCGTTGCTCGGGAGTGCCTACGTCACCGGTCTGTGGGTAGCCGGTCTCGACAACGTCTACGCGTCGGCGTACGCCAACCTGGTTCTTCACTGGGACGGCAGCGGAACGTGGAAGCGCGACATCTTGACCAGCGGGAGGGTGTTCGAAGGAATCTGGGGCAGCAGTCCGACGGACGTCTACGCGCTCGCCGGCGGTGAGGTCTACCACTCGGGCGGCGACGACCAGTGGACCGTGCAAACCGTCCGCCAGACCACCATCGCCGGCTTCGCGTCAATCACCGGAACCTCGCCGACTGATCTGTGGGTGCTGGGGAAGTACGGTGAGGTGTTCCGGTCGGTGGGCGACGGGATCTGGTCGCTCGAGATGAATCCGAACATCCAGTACGGCGTGCAGATCTGGGCGGCAAGCTCGGACGAGGCGTATTTCGTGACCAGCGCGACGATCATGCGCCGGCTGCCGAGCACGGGCCTCTGGGTCACCGAGCCGACGCCGCTCGGGAGCACGGACTATTTCCATTGCATCTGGGGATCTGGACCGAGCGACGTTTACGCAGGGACCAATCAGGCGCACCTTTTCCACTCTATCGGCGACGGCGTCTGGCAGGACGAAGGCTTCGACCCGGGCACCAGCTTCCTGCCGGCGATCAAAGGGATCTGGGGTCGCAGCGCAAGCGACGTTTACCTCGGCACCAGCAACGGCATCTATCACGGCGTGCCGTAGCTTGCCTCGCGTCGAGACGAGATGATCAGGTCGAGGTCGATCGCTCATTTGCGCCGTGCGGCGCCCGTACTGCGGATCGCAGTCGTCGGTGCGATTGCATTCGTCATGTCCTCGCCGCGGGCGCATGCGGACGACGATCGGTGGCGCTGGACGGCTGCGGACCACTGGGTCCACGAGTGCTATGGCGCCTGGAAGTGGCGCCAGCAGGAGTTCGCTCGCTGTTCCCAGACGGCGACAGCGGAACATCGCTTTGGAGATGTCGTCATCCGCGCTATTGCGCCCTCACCGCGACGGGCCAGCCGGCCTGCTGGGACTTTCAATGGCCGCCGCGACCAGTTCCGGCGTCGCCGTTCTGGACGAGAGACTGACGGCGACGTCGCAGCCGGGCCCGGGCCTGGGGTTTTCCCCAGTACTGCTCTGGAGAGCGGTCCCGTAGCCTCAGATTGATGTCAGCTGACGGCTATCGTGCCGCGATCCAGTGTGCAAAGAGGCCCCTGCCTCGGCCGACAGCAATCTGCGAGCCCACCACCCAGGAACCATTCTTTCCGACGACGATTGCCTCCGGAACTGAACTGAATCCGGGTAGCTGCTTTGCCGCGCCGGGCCGGCCATTCGCCGCAAACCGCAACAGGAAGGCCGCCGAGCGCGGTTGCGGCGATGTCGGGCCGGCCGCTCGTCTCGCGGCCGGCAGCCCGTCGACCAACACGGGCACGCTGTCCCCCCGACCCGCGACAACGATGTCCTTCATCCCCGCGGTGGATACGAGGAATTCGCTGCTGCAGCAGCCACGGGCAGCCTGGATGCTTCGAGACCACACGAGCGATCCATCCAGATCGAACGCCGCGATGCCCGGTAGACCGTCGGCGCGGGTGCGGTTCGGCACGATGCCGGTCGTGACGAGGCGAGGCCCGAGCAGCGCCAGCGTGGGGTGCTCTTCGAAGGACGTCGTCACGAGCCGCCTGGCTACAGTTCTGGCCCACCGGGGTTGTCCAGCCAGGTCGTATTCGGCAAGGAACGTGCCCCTGTCCGAGTCGAGCGCGTCGGCGCCAATCCGAAAGCGGCCTTCGAAGTGGCCGATGAGGAAAATCCTTCTGTCGCGAGTGATGGTCAGCCCCGTCGGGCACTCGAGCGGCGGGCCAATCGCGGGTCCCAGCGCCGGAAGAGCGCTCCCCTCTCGCCTGATCGGGCTGGACCAGAGCACCCCTCCGGCGGCCGACAATCGGGCCACGAACCCGCCTCGTTCTTCCAGACGCGGCGAAGCCCCTCGTGAGGGCGAGCCCACCCACTCACGACGACAGCCGATCGCGATGAACTCTTTTTTCGACAACGGCGCCAGCGCGAGGACGTCGCCACCGAGCGACACGGGACGGATCTCTTCGAGCGCGCCTCCACGGCCGATCGTGCCAATCTGGAGGTGGGTCGCGCGATCTTCGGAAGCGGGCGTCCCTGCCCCGTCAGTCTCGAAGTCGCCGATCACGACGACCTCGCCGGCGGCGCTCGTCATCGCCGTTATCCCGTGTCCGTGGAGCCGGCGACTTCGCGGCCAGAGACCGAGCGTACGAACCCACTCCACTTCTCCCGATCGTCTCACCTTGACGAGGAATGCCTGCTCGCCGGTCGACTCCGCGAGCGCGCGCTGGCTGCTCACCTGCAGCGGGCCGTTGGCGGCACCGGCGAGGATGAGGCTGTCCGATGAGTCCACCGTCGCTGCCGTGACGGTTCCTTCTGCGTTGTCTCCTGCGGCGGTCAGGAATCCGGCCTGCCAGGTCCAGGAGCTGTCGCTCATTTCGCGATCGGCGTCTGCGGGCCATGAGGTCCGGCACGGCAACGCCAGCGCGAGCGCCCAGTATCCGAATGTCAAAACCGCGCGGCGTCGGCGCGAACGCAGGGGCGATCGATGAGTCGGAACGAAAAGGGATCGATCCATGGCAACTGATCCAGCCGAAGCGATGTTCGATGACTTCATCAAGCTGAAAGGTTGGCACCTCACGCCCGTCAGCGAGGCGAAGCAATTCCTCGAGGAGCGCCTCAAAGCGTCTTTCGTTTGGCGTCGCATCCAGCAACTGATCGCGACCGTGCCCGACCTGCCCACCAGGCTGGATGACGAAATCGATCTGGTCAACGATTTCTTGAGGCCGCGACTCGGCGACAATCGCACGTCTGGGCCGCTGCTGCAGCCGCGCGCCGCGGGCGAGACCGACAAGACGAGTCACGTCGACCTCGCCGACCTCGCGCGCCAGAGCGACAGCAACGACGCCAAGCAGATCAAGGCACGAAAAGCCGCCTTTCTGAATAACCGGATTCGAGCCGCGTTGATGATCACCTGGCGGGCGGTAACCGTCGAGAGTGACAAGTTGTGGGGCATCAACGGCGCTCTCGACACCGAGGCGCTGGCCGAGCTGTTCGACCGCCGGTTGAGGATCGTCGAGCGCACGCGGTGCAACGTCGGCGCTCAGGACAGGATGATGTCGGACAACGGGACGCAGTTCAATTTCGTCCTCGATCCGGCGCTGGCACAACCGACATCCAACTGGTTGGACGGGCTGCGCGTCCGGCTCTTCGAATACTTTGAGTACCCTGCGCAGGCGAAACTGATCCCCGGATTTCCCGGCGGACAGGTGTGGGACGATAACGGGGCGGACATCCAGTACGCCGTCTTTCCCTTCAAACAGCGGACGTCGACCGACGGTCGTTCTTTTGCCCAGGACTCGGGCAATCCGTGGCGGTTTCCGGCGGACGCGGCGAACAACTGGGAGGTGTCGTTCGGGAGGAGCAACTACTACGGGATCGATTTTGTGCCTCAGCCGCCGCGTACGCCCGCGGCATGCATCGATCAGCTCTTCGACTTGCAGGGCAAGCAAGACATCTGGAACCGAGCCTGGCTGCTCTGCGACATGGTCCTCAGCTCTCTCCAGCTGGACGCGCTCCTCCTCGGCCTCCGGAGACGCTACGGCGTCGCGACGGGCGAGCAGAAGTTCGCGACGGTGGCCGGGCTGCGACCGACGGCCGACGCGATCGAGCTCGAGGTCGGCGACGACGACCACCCCCAGACAACGACCGCGTCATTCGAGGTGGCCTTCGTGTCGCTCGACGGCCACGTTCGAAACCAGACCGAGCAGGGGCCGCTCCCTGATCCGGCGACCGCCACTGTGCTCATGAGGTCGGATCAAGTTGCGCCGTCGCCGTTCGTCGATCCGTACTTCCGCAACCAGCCCCTCAAGATCGACGATCTCCAGGTGGGCGATCAGGTGAAGTTCTTGAACTCGCCGGTCTACGACGCGCTCACCTTCCGCAAAGGCATCTGGGGCCTCGAGAACGCGATCGTGATGGAATTCGAGCCGGCATCGGATCTGGCCGGCAATCGGACCTCGGCGGCGCTCTCGACGCTCCGTTTTCAGGGCCACGGCACCGATGTCGTCGGGTACGACCAGATGCGCGGCCGTCTGGGCCGAGAGTTGCAAGACGTGCTCGTCAGCGTTTACCGACGCGTGGTGGCTTCCATTCAAAACAACGACAACAAATTTCTGTGGGGTCGGGCCGACGACGCGAAAGGCGGCAAGGAAAAGATCCCGATCTTTCGCTGGGCACCGTTCGCGGACATCAATAGGGTTGTCATCGCCGACAGGACGCTGGTCAACGGCAAGCCGACCGAAAGAAAGGTCAGCTTCAGCTCGGCGCCCTGGTGGATTCCGATCCCGATCCGGACCGTGGGGGGCACCGTCGAGCGCGCGTTGGCGGCGGTGCCTCATTCGATCGGCGCCCCCGATGTCGATCTCACGATCATGCAGGCGTTCCCGAACATCCCCGAGCTTCGGCTCCAGACGAATCAGGCCCTGCTCTCGAAGTTCGTTCTGTTTCCACTGTTCGAGCCGACGGTCGCCCCGAGTGACAAGTCGACGAGACGCGAAATCCCCTGGAGGAACTACTTCGCCAGCCGCAAGGCGTCCGGACCACAGGGCCGTCAGTTCATGTCCCTGGATGCGGACAGCGACATGACCTTCGTCCCGGGGCTCTTCTACTTCGACCCGGTATTGGGGCTGAAGCAATTCGGCTCGGTCCGTCCCCAGGTAACTCCCAAGGCAGGGCCATGAGTACCACGCTGAATGCCATCGCAGAGCTGGTTGGCCGTGGAGTCGTTCCGCTGCTGCGACGATTGACCGCGAATGCGCCCAGTCGTCAAGCGGCGCTGCTGGATCTCGGGTACGGCGGAAGCTTCGCGGACCCGGTCGCGCTCGCCGCGCTTGCCGACGTCGATCAGCAGGTCGTCGACGCGCTCATAGATCTGGACACCGCGCGCATCGGCGCAGAGGTCGATCCCACGGTCGCGGCCAGTGTGCCCGGTCTCGAAGACGATCTGTTCAACGCCGTGGTCGCGATGGTTGCGGAGATCAAGGTGACAGCCGCGGTCGTGGACGGCGATTTGCCCGAGCTCGAATCGCGGTTGTACGGGCGCGCGTTGGCCGATGGGCTCTCGGAGCGCCACCACACGCTCTTCAATTTCCTGGTCGTGGCGGGGATTGTCGATATAGAGGTCGTTGCCGTCGTCACCGATCCGGCGGATCCGACTGCCTTTCAAATCGTCGAGGTCCCGCGCCTTCGCGGCGACCGCTTGCTGGCGTGGTTCTCGTCCCCGAAAGGAGTCCTCGCCGAGCTGTACGGCTGGGGAACATCGCAGATAGACACGGCTCGACTCTACTCGAACCTGCAGCGGCTGCTTCGAGGGCGCCGGAGGGACTCGGTCCAGGGATTCACCGCCGCGAGCGCGTTGACTGCAGTGGGCGCGGATCCTTCGGGAGACGGTAGCGCGCTGGTCCCGCAGCTTTCGATCCCGCTGGTGGATTTCGAGGTGGGGGATGTCTTTCTGGATGTGGCCCCTTTCCCTGTCGACGCTGCCGGGGCGCCGCAAGCACTGGCGATGCTCCTGGACCTTGGCGCGGCTCTCTCTGGCACCAATCAGCTCAATGCCCAATGGGCGCTGACCTGGACGATTCAGGGCAACCTTTCGGCCGGACTGGGCGTGGTCCTCAAGCCCGATGCGGCCCCGCGGATCGTCTCCAACGTCTTTGGGGATACGCCCGGCGAGGTCCAGGCGAACGCGCGTGTCGAGATCAGTCGCACGATTGCGGAGTCGGCGGACCCCGCGGCCGGCGCGCAGGACATCATCTCGCTCGGTAGCGGCTCGGCGGTCCGGGCCAGCAAGATACGGCTCTTTCTGGAGGCGTCGACCGCCGGAAATAACGATATCGGCTTCGGCGCTGCGATCGACAAGGGGCGTCTCGTGATCGATGGGTCACAGGCTGATGGGTTTCTGTCGAAGCTCCTCGCGGGCCAGTCGGTCGACGCCGCGTTCGATGCAGAGATCGACTGGACGCGCTCGCGCGGGGTGCATTTTCAGGCGAGCGGCGGCCTCAGGTTGACCCGACCCGTTGGCCTCGAGCTCGGCCCCTTCCGACTGACCTCGATCGATCTCGAGCTCGAGATATCTGGCGGTTTGACCGTGAAAGCCCGCGCGGATGTCGGCGCAAAGCTCGGGCCGGTGGATGTCACCGTCCAGGGATTGGGCGCTCATCTGGACCTGGCCTTGCGCTCCGGCAACGT
>DATBHU010000133.1:0-21446 GCA_036557265.1 Polyangia bacterium | reverse complement strand
CTGCACGGTGTAGTGGCTGATCGACGCGCGATTCTGGGCCGGCACCAGGCGGGCGATGCCGCCCAGGATCGGCGCCGCCGTCGCCGTCGGGCCGAACGTGCTGGTCCCCGCGGTCGCGGGGTTCGGGTTCGGGCTCCCGTTCGGCGTCGTCGTGCCCGCGGTGGCGCTCGCCTGCACCAGGCCGCCCGCCGGCGTCACGGCCGTCCCGAGCAGATCGTCGACGCTCGCCATCTTGATGATCGGCGTCTGCGCCGCGACGATGTAGTTGACCCCGTTCTGCGGGTTCACCCAGAAGTTCGGGCTCGACAGCTGTGACGAGCTGAGCGACGTCAGCACGCTGCTCGCCACGTCGCGAAACCCGATGTTGCGTCGCATCGCCTGCTGCCGGTCGATCACCAGCCGCAGCGCCGGGTGATCGAACACCTGGTTGATGCGGACGTCCTCCGTCCCCGGCACCTTCCGGATCTTCGCGGCCATCGTCCGCGCCACCCCGTAGATCGCCTCCGGATCCTTGCCTTCGATCTGGACGTCGATCGTCGACGACACACCGAAGTTCAGGACCTGCGTCACGACGTCGGCAGGCATGAAGTACGTCTGAATGTCCGGGAACTTCTCGCCCAGCTCCCGCCGGATGCGCGTCATGTACTCCAGCGACGGGCGGTGCTTCGGCTTGAGCTGCACCAGCACCTCGGCGTCCTGCTCGCCGACGTTGTCGGTCGCGACGAAGGCGAGGTTGTAGAACGTCGGGACGCCGATCATGTCGTTGATCATGTCGAGCTCGTCCGCGGGGATGATCCGGCGGATCTCGGCTTGCACGGAGGCGACGATCTGCTCCGTGTTCTCGATGCGCGTGCCGACCGGTGCGCGCACGTGCAGCCGCATCTGTCCGGTGTCCACCGACGGAAAGAAATCGAAGCCGACGACCTTGACGAGCAGCAGGCTGGCGACGGAAAAGACCAGGCCACCCGCCAGGAACAGACGACGGCGCGCCAGGCAGGTGGCGAGCAGCGAGCGGTGCGCGCCGCGCAGGCGTTCGAACTGCCGATCGCGCCAGCGGTTGAACCGCGATTCGCCCTCGTGCTGCGGGCCGAGCAGGCGCCGGGCCAGCGACGGCACCAGCGTGCGCGACAGCAGGTACGAGGCGATCATCGAGAACACGACCGCGAGCGCCAGCGACACGAACAGGTAGCGCGCCGGCCCTTCCAGCATGACGACCGGAAAGAAGACGATGCAGATCGTCAGCGTCGCGGCGAGCGCGGGGACGGCGACCTGATGGGCGCCGTCGAGGATCGCCACGGTGAGCGGCTTGCCCATCAACCGGTTGCGGTGGATGTTCTCGATCTCGACGGTCGCGTCGTCGACCAGCATGCCGACCGCGAGCGCGAGCCCGCCCAGCGTCATCAGGTTCAGCGTCTGCCCCGTCAGGAACAGGCCTATGACGCCGACCAGCAGCGCGACCGGAATCGACGTGCAGACGATGACGACGGAGCGCCAGCTGCCGAGGAAGAACAGGATCATCAGCGATACCAGCACCGCGGCGATCGCCGCCTCGCGCAGCACGCTGCGGATCGCGGCGCGCACGAACGTCGACTGATCGAAGTCGATGGACAGGTCCGCCCCCTTGGGCGCGCCCGCCTTGATCGACGGCAGCAGATCGCGAACGGCGTCGACGACGCTCAGGGTCGACGCCCCGGACTTGCGCAGGATCGACAGGTACGTGGCCCGCCGTCCGTTGACGTGGACCATGTTGGTCTGGACGGCGTAGCCGTCGTGGATGTTCGCGACGTCCCCGAGCAGGACCGTCATGCCGTTGGCCACCTTGAGCGGCATCGTATTGAACTCGGCGACGGTCGCCGGCGACGAGTTCATCAGCACGTCGTAGCTGGTCCCGCCGATGCGGGCCTGGCCGGCCGGCAAGATGACGTTGTTGTTCGCCACCGACGTCACCACGTCCTGGGCCGACACGCCCCGGGCCCGCATCTTGCGGGGCGCGAGGTCGACCATCACCTGGCGGCTGCGCCCGCCGAACGGCGCGGGGGTCGACAGACCCTGGATCGTGAACAGGCGCAGCCGCAGGAAGTTGAGCCCGTAGTCGAACAGCTCCTGTTCGCTCAGGCTGTCGCTCTTGATGGTCAGCTGCGCCACCTGAACGTTGGAGGCGTTGTACTGAAGGATGGTGGGCGGCGTGATCCCGGGCGGCATGATGCGCAGCGCGGTGTTGCAGACGGCGTTGATCTGGGCGATGGCCGCGCCGATGTCGGTCCCTTCCTCGAAGTAGACGCGGACCAGGCCGGTGCTGAACGTCGACTGCGATTCGATGCGTGAGATGCCGTTGACGGTCGTCGACAGCGCGCGCTCGGTGATGAACACCACCCGCTTCTCCATGTCGTCTGCGGACAGGCCCGGGAAGTTCCAGATCACCGTGACGACCGGTATGTCGATGTTCGGCAGCACGTCCCGCTTGAGGCGCGTCAGGGCCAGCCCGGAGAACAGCACCACCGCCAGCACGCTCACGAGGACCGTGTACGGGCGACGCAGGGCCAGACGGACGATCCACATTCGCGTTGTCCCTTAGTCGCCCGAAGCACAGTAAGGATGGTCGCGGCCGCGGCAAGCCCGCGGATCCGGATCCGCGCCCCCTCGCCGCGCGAAGCGGGGAGCGGGTCAGGGAGAGGGCCCTCACCCCGGCCCTCTCCCAAAGGGAGAGGGGGAAGGATCCGGATCTGGTCCCCTCGCCCCGCGACAGCGGGGAGAGGGTCAGGGAGAGGGGCCTCACCCCGACCCTCTCCCAAAGGGAGAGGGAGAAAGATCAGTGCTTGCCGCGCGGGGGCGGCTTCTTCGCTTTGGCGTGAGCCTTGGCGTGGGGCTTGGCGTGCGCCTTCGTGCGGGCCGGCTTCGCGTCGTGCTTGGCGTGTGTCGCGTGGGTGGGTCGCGCCGGCGGCTCGCGCGCGGGGGCGGGCTCGGGTTGGCGGGCGTGGTCGCGCGACGGCGGCGGCGGCGCGACGGCGGCGGCGCCGCCGCCCGCATGCGCCCGGCGGGCGGGCTCGTTGACGACCGACGCGCGCCGCGGCAGGTGGTGCCCGAGCCCCAGCGCGAGGGCGGCCGTCATGACGGTGAAGCGGATCACCGGCAGTCGCGGCGGCGGCGTGACCCGCGACGGCGCCAGCACCGTCGCGCCCAGCCCGTCCACGCCCACGCCGCTGTAGTCCGCCAGCACCGCGCGCTCGAGCGCCCGGCGCAGCTCGCCCGCGGACTGAAAGCGCTCGGCCGGCCGCTTCGCCAGCGCGCGCAACACGACGTTGTCGACGGCGGGCGGGATCCAGGCGTCGGGCGCGACCTCCTGCAGCGATCGCGGCTGCGTGTTGAGATGCATCACCAGCACGTCGAGGTTCGAGTCCGCCTCGAACGGCCGCTGGCCGGCCAGCATCTGGTACATCATCACGCCGCACGAATACAGGTCGCTGCGCTCGTCGGCCTCCTGACCGGCCGCCTGCTCGGGCGACATGTAGCCCGGCGTTCCGAGCACCAGGCCGTGCTGGGTCAGCTTCTGCGCCGACCGGTCGGAGTGATCCCCGAGCTTCGCGATCCCGAAGTCCAGCAGCTTGATGCTCTCGCGCGCCAGGATGTTGCGTCCGGGGATGACCATGATGTTCTCGGGCTTCAGGTCGCGGTGCACGACGCCCAGCCCGTGCGCGTACTCCAGGGCGTCGAGCATCGTGCGCATGATGGCGAGCGTCCGCTTGACCGTCATGCGCCGCCCGCGCCCGCTGCCGTCGTCGCGCTCGATCAGCTGCGCCAGCGACTGACCCGCGATCAGCTCCATGGCCAGGAACAGCCGCCCGTTCCACTCCCCGAACTCGATCGTCTTGACGATGTGTGGGTGCGACAGCTCCGTGGTCACCTTCGCTTCCCGCTCGAAGCGCCGCACCACCTGATCGACCTGCGCGAACTCGGGGTGGAGCAGCTTCACCGCGACCGGCTGGCCGGTGGCCAGCTGCTCGGCACGAAACACGCGCCCCATGCCCCCCTCGCCGATCACCTCGAGGAGGCGATAGCGGTCATTGAGGCTGCTGCCGTTGAGCGACGGTTCAATCACGGCGAATTCCGTCCTCCAAATCGGCGGTTTCGACTCCGGTCTGTCGCCCAAACCGGTCGGCGACAGACTTCTGGCGCGCGCCGCGGCGCTCGGTAGGACACTGGACGGCGATCCCTTACCGCCCGCCCCCGCGTTCGCCTGACATTGACGACGCGGCGCCCCGGTCCCCAGCTTGGGCGTGATGGCCGGCGATGCCTGGAACATGACCGCGCGCCGCATCGACCGCGTGCTGCTGGTCGCCGCCGCGGCGCTCCTGGTCGCGGGCACCGCCGTCGCGGGGCGCGCCGTCACGACCGCGGATTCGACCCACGCCGCCGACGCCACGGACCTGCCCCGGCTCGCGCCGGTGCCGCTGATCTCGCAGGCCCACCCGTGGAGCTGCGGCGCCGCCGCGCTGATGGCGGTGCTGGTCTACTACGGCGTCTTCGACGAGGCGGAGTCCCGGCTCGACACGGAGCTCGGGGTGACGCCCGACCAAGGGACCGGCGTCACGCGCATCGCGGAGGAGGCCCGCCGTTTCGGCCTGGAGGCCGAGGCCCGCACCGGCCTGGCGATCGACGATCTCCGGCGCGAGCTGGCGCGCGGCGCGCTGATCATCGCGGCGGTTCAAGCCTGGCCGACCGAGACGGTCACCGACTGGCGCGCGCGCTGGGACGACGGCCACTACGTCGTCGTGGTCGGTGTATCCGACGACCGCGTCTACGTGATGGACCCGTCGGTCCGCACCGGGTACGCGTACCTCGGTCGCGACGAATGGCTGGCGCGCTGGCACGACTACGATCAGGACGGCCAGCGGCGGGTCGTGTGGGACAGGCTGGGGATCGTCGTCCGCGGCGCCAGGCCGCTCCTGCGCTACCCCGCCGAGCCGACCCCCATTCAGTGAGCGGCATCCGGCCCTCCCGGGCGCATGATAGAGCGCCTCCATGCCCCGCCACCTCTCCCTCGGAAACGAGCGCATGCTGGTGTCCTTCGACGCCGACTACCGCCTGCGCGACCTCTTCTACCCGCACATCGGCACCGAGAATCACCTGGGCGGCGCGCTGTCGCGGATGGGCGTTCACGTCGACGGGCAGTTTCGCTGGCTGGAGCGCGCCGCCGGCTGGTCGATCACGATCGGCTACGAGCCCGACACGCTGGTCGGCCACGTCGAGGCGCGCCACGACGAGCTGGGGCTGGCCCTGGTGCTGACGGACGTCGTCGACTTTCACGAGACGCTCTACGTCCGCGAGATCGCCGTCCGCAACCTGCGCGCCGCCCCCCGCACGGTGCGCCTCTTCTTTCACCAGAACTTCATGATCTCGAACAGCGAGGTGGGGGACACGGCGGCGTTCGATCCGGTGACGGGCGGGCTGGTCCACTACAAGGGCGCGCGCTACTTCCTCGCCAACGTGCTGGTCGGCGACGCCGCCGGGGCGGCCGACTGGGCCACCGGCCAGCGCGGCGTCGGCGGCAAGGAGGGGACGTTTCGCGACGCCGAGGACGGCGTCCTGAGCCGCAACCCCATCGCCCAGGGCGCCGTCGACTCCGTGCTCGCCGCTGCCTGTGACGTCGCCGCGAACGGCAGCGCGACGGTGACCTACTGGCTGGCCGCCGGGCAGGCCTGGGAAGGGGCGTGGGACGACGTGCGCGAGCTGAACGCGAAGGTCGTCGCCCGCAAGCCGTCGAGCTTCGTGCAGCGGACGCGCGACTACTGGCGGCTGTGGGTCGCGAAGGAGAGCCAGGACTTCGCCGATCTCCCCCAGCCGCTGCGCGAGCTCTACAACCGGTCGCTGTTCGTGCTGCGCATGCACCTGGACGGCGGCGGCGCCGTCATCGCGGCGACCGACAGCGACATCGTGTCGTTCGCGCGCGACACCTACGCCTACTGCTGGCCGCGTGACGGCGCGCTGGTGGCGCGCGCGCTCGACGGAGCGGGCTACGAGGCGCCGCCTCTGAAGTTCTTCGAGTTCTGCGCCGATCGCCTGAGCACGCAAGGCTACCTGCAACACAAGTTCACCGCCGAAGGGGCGCCCGGTTCGTCGTGGCATCCGTGGATCGACGCGACCGGCGAGGACGCGCTGCCCGACGGGCGCTGCGACGAGGAGATGGCGGCGCGCGAGGCGACGGCGCCCTACCGCATCCAGTTGCCGATCCAGGAGGACGAGACCGCGCTGGTCGTCTGGGCGCTGTGGAAGCACTTCGAGCGCTGGCGCAACGTCGAGGACGTGCGCGGCCTCTACGGCCGGCTCGTGAAGAAGGCGGCGCGCTTCCTGACGCGCTATCGCGATCCGACCACCGGGCTGCCCGGGCCGAGCTACGACCTGTGGGAAGAGCGCCGCGGCATCTCGACGTTCACTTGCGGGGCCGTGGTGGGCGGGCTGGAGGCGGCGGCCTCGTTCGCGCGGGCCTTCGGCGAGTCGGCCATCGCCGCCGAGTACGCGACCGCCGCGGCCGACATCCGGCGCGCCATGGACGCGCACCTGTTTCGCCGCGAGCTCGGGCGGTTCGCGCGGCGGGTCAACGTCCGGCGCTCGGGCGAGGTGGTCGTCGACCGCGTGCTCGACAGCTCGGTGGCGGGCGCGTTCGCGTTCGGCGCGTTCCCGGCCGACGATCCCCGGGTGATCGCCACCATGCGCGCCGTCGAGGCGGGCCTGGCGTGCCGGACCGACGTGGGCGGGTTCGCGCGCTACGTCGACGATCCCTACTTCCGGATGACGCCCGACATCGAACGCGTGCCGGGCAATCCGTGGCTGATCTGCAGCCTGTGGCTGGCCGAGCACAAGATCGCGGCGGCCCGGCAGCGCGCCGATCTGCGGCCGGCGCTCGAGCTGCTCCACTGGGTCGAGAGCAAGCGGCTCTCCTCCGGCCTCCTGCCCGAGCAGCTGCACCCGTTCTCGGGCGAGCCGCTGTCGGTGGCGCCGCTCGCCTGGTCGCACGCCGCGCTGGTCAACTGCGTCCTCGCCTACGTCGCCCGCTACCGCGCGCTCGCGGCGTGACCGGCGCGCCGGCCGTCAGAAACCGCCGCCGCCCGCGGCGCTGAACGCCAGCCCGGCCCCCACCGCCGCGTACCAGCCCGTCCGCGCGTCCGGCAACAGCTCCGCCAGGCCGCCCTGCAGACTGACCAGGACGTCGCCCAGCTCGACGTTCAGCTGGTAGGCGCCGTGGAGGACGGCGGCCAGGTGATTCCGGATCATCCACGACGCGGTGAGGTTCAGCTGGTGGCTGACCAGAGTTCGCAGGCTGACCCCCAGGGGGACGAGCACGCCGGTGTCGATCACCGCGGAGTGCGATCCGCCCGGCTCCCGCAGGGTGCCGCCCGCGCCCAGGTGGCTCTGGAGCGGGATCCGCGGCAGCGCCAGCTCGAGGCCGGCGACCGCGGCGATGATCTCGTGATCGGCGTCGGAGAACGGCGCGGCAGACCAGACCTTGCCCGTCAGCACCGTGTCCTTGCGCGCCGGCCGCAGGGTCGTCACCAGCGGCACCAGCGCGCGGTCCGTCGAAGGCGCGGGGCGCTCGAAGATCTCGACCATGTCGACGCTCAGCTCGGGGGCCTGAATTGCGAACGGCAGCATCCGCCAGACGGCCAGCTCCTCGTCCGGCGACCGCTCGCCGACGATGAAGGCGCCCAGCACGCCGCGCACGGACATCGCCGCCGCGTCCATCACGTGCGTCCGCCCGGCCGCGTTGCGCGGGGAGCCGAGGGTGCCGTCGCCGAACGTCAGCCAGCGATCGCCGTTGCGGCTGCTGACGATCCGCCCGCGCTCGTTCCAGGCGTCGTGGAACGACTTGGCGGCCGCCGCGCTGGAGGCGGTGCGATTGAAGCCCATGTGCCCGGCCGCGAACGAATCCTGAAGGTAGTGATCGGCGAAGGCGCTCTCCTGCAACGCCAGCTGAAGGCCCGTGACCTCGGCCAGCCCGCTGTCGGCGGCGGCCTTCAGCGCCTCCGCGATCGCCGCGGCGTGATACTGCGCCCACGATTGCGTCGCCATCGGATTGAAGTGCGCGCTGTTCTCGAGCGCCAGCCGCCAGTAGCTGGTCCGGCTCTTGAAGCGCCAGGCGCCGGCTTGCGAGAAGAACTCCGACGGCTCGTCGAGGAAATCGCCGGCCAGCGCGGTGGCGTCGCCGTAGATCTCGGCCGCCGTGGCCAGGTTGCGCCCGCAGGCGATCTCGAGCCGCGCCGCGACCGCGGGCGGCGGCGCGCCCTTCGCCGTGACGGCGGAGGTGAGGTCGGCGCAGGCGCGCAGGTACCCGGCGCGGCCGATCTCCTGATGCTCCGTGGTCCCCCAGGCGCGCGCGGTCGCCGGCCAGGCGACGGCCAAGACGGCCGGCAGCAAGGCGCGCAGGGTGCGCGGAGGAATCGCGCCCATCGTGGACAGGTAAACGTGCGTCCCCGCCGGCGCCAGCGGGGCCGGTCTCGAATCAGGGTCTCACCGAGGCGGCGTGATCAGCGCCGGCGCGCGGCGGCCCGCGACTTCGACAGCGTCCGCTCCTTGGGCGACAGGCGGCTGATCGGGACGATCGCCGCGATCGGCTGGCGGTAGCGGACGATGAGGACCGGCTTCCCGTCGCGCATGACGGACTCGAGGACGCCCGCGAATGACTTGCGAGCGTGCGATGCGTTCATGGTTTTCATGAGTGGTCGCTCGGGGCGATGGACGGTCCCTCCCGCCACTGTCACCGCATCGAAACAACGCGAACGTATAGTCGTGACGCAAATGCCGTCAAGAAAATATGCCCTGAAGGGTATATTGCGATTGTCGCAGTATCGGCGCTGCGCGGCGCGCCGTCGGAGCAACGGGACGGGCCGGGGCTGATCAGACGTCGCGCAGGACGAAGCGAGACCCGTTGACGATCGCCGCGACCTCGATCTGTCCGTCGAGGGCGCGCACGTACTTGCGCACCGTCGAGATCAGGTGGTCGCGCCGCGCCTCGACCCGCGACAGCTGGGGCTGCGTCATCGCCACCCGGGTGGCGACCTCCCCCTGGGTCCGGCCCACGCTCTCGCGCAGGGCGCGCAGCGTCACCGGGCGCGCCGGCGCGATCTCGAAGCCCGCCTCCGCGAGCAGCCGGGCCAGCTCAGGGGGCACGGCGCGCCCGTTTCCGACCAGAATGAGCTTTGATCGCCTGGGTCGCATCTCGGTTTGATTCGGGCCGAGACGGTAGCGTAGGCGTTCGAAGTTGTACAACAACATTGATCGGGCGCGTGCGCGCGCGCACGCGCAAGCTCGACCATGCGCCGCGCTCTACGCGACGCCTTACGCTTCGGGGCCGACGCCGCCGGCCGGCGACCAGAGCGGCAGGCGCCGGCGCACGGCGCTGGCGAGCCCCGCCAGCCGGGCCTTGCTCTCGGAGGCGACGACCGCCGCCGTGCGCGAGAACGGCATCGACGTGTGGATGACGCAGTCGACGCCGCAGTCGCGCTCGCAGCCCTTCGGCCCGCCCCAGCCCGCCAGATCGGCGGCGGTCACCGACGCGAAGTCCGCGACGGCGGGGACGTGGAAGCAGAAGTGAAAGCGCCCCTCGGGCGACACGTAGAAGCTCTTCTGCCCGGCCATGCAGGTCCACTCGGGCGGCTTGCCCCGCAGCGTCGCCTCGTAATAGTCGAGCAGGAAGTACGGCGTCCCCACCGGCTTGCCCGCCTGCTTCTCGGCGCGCAGCCAGGCGATCTTCTCCAGGTAGCGGGCGTTCTCGAGCCGCCGGTGAAGCCGCCCGCGATCGTGGACGATCGAGAAGTTCACGGGCACGCCGCGCTCGAAGCAGAAGTTCGCCACCTCCTCGACCTCGTCCAGCGTCTCGTCGCAGACGACGGTGTTGACGCGGAACCAGATCGGCCGCCCGGCGCACAGCTCGATCTTGTGCTTCAACGTCTTGAGCGACTTCGGCGTGCCCGGCGCGGGCCGGGCCCGGTCGACGGAGATCTGCAGGCGGCCGAGGCCCGCGGCCATCAGCTCGTCGAGCCGGGCCTCGGTCAGCAGGAACCCGTTCGTCGTCATGCCGGTCGTCATCCCGTGCCCGGTGATCCGGGTCAGCAGGCGGATGATGTCGGGGTGCAGCAGCGGCTCGCCGCCGATCAGATCGGTGTGCAGCACGCCCAGCTCGTGGCACTTGTCGATCCAGCGCGCCACCTCATCGTGCGAGACGTGGTCCTTGCTGTTGTCGTACTCGGTGCAGTACGAGCAATCCAGGTTGCAGCGCCAGGTGATGTTCAGCTGCGCCCACAGCGGCTTGTCATCGAAAGCCCGGGGCAAGGCCCGAAAAACCGCCTGTCCAGACAACGGATTGCCGCCGCGAGTCGCCAAGATTGGCCGACAATCTCACGTAATCCGCCCGACGTGCAGGTTTAATTACAGCAGCCGGCCCGCCTCCTCGGCCAGGCGCCGCAGGCGCTCCATCTCCGCGTCGTCCGCCAGCAATTCGTCGATGCCGCGCGCCGCCCGATAGCGCCAGTTGGCCTCGTCGACGGTGCCGGGGACGTTGATCCGCTCGCGCGTCCCCATCGCGTCCTGGAACGGGATCAGCGCCAGCGTGGAGGGCGCCGCGTAGATCGCGGCCAGCAGCAGGTCGCGCGCGCGCTCGTCGAACGGACGCGCCGGATCGAGGCCGCTCAGCGAGGGCAGCCGGGCCAGCTGCTCGCGCTCGGCCGGCGTCAGCCCGTCGTACCAGACGGCCGTGGTGTCGGTGTCGTGGGTCGCGTTGGTCGCCACCGACGTGGCGGGCCAGGTGGTCGGATCGCGGTAGCCGTCGCCGTCGCGCTCCCAGCGCAGCAGCCGGTAGCCCGGGATGCCGACCCGCTCCAGCGAGGGCCGCAGGTAGGCGGGCACCGGCCCCAGGTCCTCCGCGACGACCTCCTCGAACCGGCTCATGATGCGCATCAGCTTCTCGCCGAGCTGGATCTGATCCCACTCGTCGGCCGGGGAAAATCCGCTCACCTTGCCGTCGCGAGAGCGCGAGAACGTCCGGTAGAAGCCGAGCACGTGGTCGACGCGCAGCAGGCTGAACAGCTCGCCGGCGCGCCCGGCGCGGGCCCGGATCCAGGAGAAGTCGTCGCGCGCCATGGCCGGCCAGTCGTAGACCGGCAGGCCCCAGTCCTGCCCTTCCGGGAACGCATCGTCGGGCGGCGCGCCCAGCCGGTGGTTGCGCCGGAACAGCACGCGGTTCGCCCAGACGTCGGCCGAATCGAAGCCGACCACGAACGGCAGATCGCCCATCAGCTCGACGCCCGCGGCGCTGGCCTCGCGCCGCGCCTGCCGCCACTGCAGGTCGAGCTGCCACTGCACCCACTGCGCCTGCAGCAGCGCGTCCCCGTGCGCGCGCCGGGCCGCCCCGATCGCGCCCGGATCGCGGTCGCGCAGCCGCGGCGGCCAGTCCAGCCAGCTCACGCGCTGCTCGGCGTGCAGCACGGCGAACAGCGCGTGGTCGTCCAGCCACGACCGGTTGACCTGCATGAACGCCGAGAAGTGGCGGGCGCGCTGCGACTGGCGCCGCCACTCGTCGCGCAGGAAGCGCGCGAACGCGAGCGCGATGCCGGCGCGCTTCGCCGCCCGCACCGTCGGCCAGTCGACGCGCGCGGCCCGGTTCGCCTCCTCGATCGCCGCGGCCATCCCGTCGGGCAGCGCGCCGCGCCCGCCCGCCGCGACGAAGTCCTCGCACGCGTCCAGCGACAGGTAGGCGGGATCGAGCGCGAACGCCGAGCTGGCCGCGTAGGGGCTGGGGTCGACGTCGTTGACCGCGTTGATCGGCAGCAGCTGCAGGACCGAGAACCCGGCCCGCCCCGCCCAGCGGGCGAACTTGGGCAGGTCCGGGATCTCGCCCAGCCCCCAGCCGGTGCCGTCGCGGATCGAGAACAGCGGGATCGTCACGCCGGCGCGCCGGCGCCGCCGCTGCGCCTCCTTCTTGATCACCCGCGCCGGCGCGCCCGCCGCCGCGCGCGCCGCCTTCTGGTCGAGCGGCTGCCGCAGCACCACCAGCGCCCGCGGCGCCACCACGTAATCGCCCGCGCACGGCGTGTCGCGCGGCTTGTCGGGCTCGTTGGTGTCGATCTCCAGCAGCCAGCCCCCGCCCTCCTCCTCGGCCGGCAGCTTGAAGCGGATCGGCTCGTGGTGCGCGTTCATCAGCACCAGCAGGCCGTCGTCGACCAGGCGCCGCCCCTTCTCGTCGATCATCGGGATGGCGTCGCCCCCCAGCGCGAACGCCAGCGACGAGATCCACGGCTTCTGCCAGTCGTGCGGCGTCATCTCGGTGCCGTCGGGCCGCAGCCAGGCCATGTCCTTGGCCTGCGACTCCCAGATGTAGTCGCCCACGAAGAAGCGCCGCTGCTGCAGGATCGGGTGCCGCCGTCGCAGCGCGATCATGCGGCGCGTGAACGCCAGCAGCGTGCGCCGCCGATCGTCGAGGCGCCAGTCGAACCACGACAGCTCGTTGTCCTGGCAGTAGGCGTTGTTGTTGCCGCGCTGGGTGCGCCCGATCTCGTCGCCGCCCAGCAGCATCGGCACGCCCTGGGCGAGCAGCAGCGTCGCGAGCAGGTTGCGCTCCTGCCGGTCGCGCAGGGCGACGATGACGGGATCGTCCGTCTCCCCCTCGGCGCCGTGGTTCCAGGACTGGTTGTCGTCGGCGCCGTCCTGGTTGCGCTCGCCGTTCGCCTCGTTGTGCTTGCTGTCGTAGCTGACCAGGTCGTGCAGCGTGAAGCCGTCGTGGGCGGTGACGAAGTTGATGCTCGCCTGCGGCTGGCGCCGATCGCCCTGGAACAGGTCGGCCGACCCGGCCAGCCGGTAGCCGACCTCCGAGGCGAGGTTCTCGTCGCCCTTCCAGTAGCGGCGCATGGCGTCCCGGAACTTGCCGTTCCATTCGCTGAACGGCTCCGGGAAGTTGCCCGCCTGGTAGCCGCCCAGGCCGACGTCCCACGGCTCGGCGATCAGCTTCACCCGCGACAGCACCGGATCCTGGGCGAGGATCTGGAAGATCGGCGCCTGCGGGCTGAACTCGCCCGTCCCCACCCGGCCCAGCGTGGTCGCCAGGTCGAAGCGAAACCCGTCGACGTGCATCTCGCTGACCCAGTAGCGGAGCGAGTCGACGATCAGGCGCGCCGCCTCCGGGTTCGAGGCGTTGACGCTGTTGCCGGTGCCGGTGAAGTCCAGGCAGTAGCGCGGCTCCGGCATCAGCCAGTAGTAGCTGGCGTTGTCGATCCCGCGCAGCGACAGCGTCGGGCCCAGGTGGTTCCCTTCGCAGGTGTGGTTGTAGACGACGTCCAGGATCACCTCGAGGCCGGCGGCGTGCAGCGCCTTGACCATCGCCTTGAACTCCGCGACCTGCGCGCCCGCCGGGCCGCCCGACAGGTAGCGCTGCTCGGGCGCGAAGAGGGCGAGCGGGCTGTAGCCCCAGTAGTTGCGCAGCGACCGATCCTCCAGGAACCCGTCGTCGGCGAACTCGAACACGGGCAGCAGCTCGACGGCCGTGATGCCGAGATCGGTCAGGTAGTTGATCGCCGCCGGCTGACCCAGGCCGGCGTAGCTGCCGCGCAGCGCCTCGGGCAGCTCCGGGTGCTGCCGGGTGAAGCCGCGCACGTGCACTTCGTAGATCAACGTCTCGCGCCAGGGCGTCTCGGGCGGGCGATCGTCGCCCCAGTCGAAGCGATCGTCGACGATGACGCTCTTCGGGACGCCGGGCGCGCTGTCGCGCTGGTCGATGGTCAGGTCGGCCTGCTCGTCGCCCGGCCGGTACCCGAGCACCGGATACGACCAGTCCACCTCGCCCCAGGTCGCCTTGGCGTACGGATCGACCAGCAGCTTGCTCGGGTTGCAGCGATGGCCGCGCTCGGGCGCATAGGGGCCGTGCACGCGCAGGCCGTAGAGCTGCCCCGCCGCCAGCCCCGGCACGTAGCCGTGGAAGACGTGGCCGGTCGTCTCGTGCAGATCGAAGCGCTCGGTCTCGCGCGCCGGGTCGGCCGGGTCGTACAGACAGACCTCGACGCGGGTCGCGACCTGAGACCAGACCGCGAAGTTGACGCCGCGGCCGTCGAAGGTCGCCCCCCGCGGGTTCGGTCGTCCAGGCCAAACCGGCCGCATCGATCAGGAAGCTTGGGCACGGTCGAGCTCCGCGCCTAGCCCTCGACCAGGCGGACGGCGATATTTTTTCGGCCCTCAGCGCGGTGTGGAGAACGGCTCGAAGCTGAACTTCTGGCCCCCCACGCTCGCCTCGGCTATCAGCCCGCCCTTCACCTGCGTGAAGATCGCGACGCCGTCCCGATACTTGGCGACCGCCGCCGCGCCCGAGGTCAGCGCCACCGCGCTCGCCTGAGCGGACAGCTTCAGCTTTCCCTGCTTGAAGTCAGCCAGCGCCTGCGGGGTCTCGAAGAAGATCACCTCCGCGTACTCCTCGCCGCCGATCTGCGGGCCGACCGAGACCTGGTTGAGCGTCACCTTCCCGATCGGAGCGCCGCTCTCGAACACCACGCCGCTGCCGTGGGCGCCGCCGATCCAGTAGCCGCCCTTGCCGACGCCCGGGAACACGGCGTAACCGGCCGCGCGATGAAAGAACCTGTCCAGCCCGGGATCCGCCTTCCGGAAGTGCTCCACCGTCCGCCGCGCTTCCGAGATCGCCTCCTCGTTGGTCGCCGCGACGCCGAGGCGCACGGTCCCGATCGTGGCGAGCAGGACCGTCGCGGCGAACGCCAGCCGCTTCGCTCCGCGAAACGTCATTTTTTACGGCTCCTTTCTCCCTTGCTCTTCCCGGTTCAGAGACAAACCTAATGCCGGGTCGGGAGCCGGGGGCGACTTGCGCCGGCCGAAAACGAAGTAACGGTTGAGCGGATAGTTCCAGACCAGATAGACCACCGCGGCGACCACCAGCTTGGAGGTCGGATACGGCAGCCCGGCGAAGCGCGTCAACAGCCAGACGCCCCCGGTGTGCAAGCCCGAGGCGCCGATCTGGACGAGCACGAAGCGCGTCATCGCCGGCACGGCCGGGACGTCGTGCGCGTAGAACGCCCACAGCTTGTTGATGGTGAAGTTCGACAGCGACCCGACCACCGTGCCGATCCAGGTCGCCAGCACGTAGTTGACGCCGACCTCCTCCGTCAGCCCGATCAGCGTCCCGAAGTCGAGCGCGGTCGTGAACAGCGACGTCAGCAGGCTGCGCGAAAAGGTGGCGAACTCGCTCAGCCCTCCGTATGGCGTCGATCGCAAGCTTGGCCCTCGACCGGGCAGCCTAACCGATCAGGACGAGCTGGCGACGTCGTCGTCGGGGCTGCGGGCACCCACGAAGGGCCGGCGGCTGAAGTGCGGATCCCACTCGCTGGCGCTGATGTGCGGGGCGATGGCGCGGCTGATGACCCCGCCCAGCGCCGCGCCGACCAGGCCCGACAGCGGGGCGCTGACCGGGACCAGCGCGGCCGCCAGCGTGCCGAGCCCGGCGCCCGCCAGCAGCCCGGTCGCGACGCAGGCCCGGTTTCGCCTGCGCGCCCGATCTTCTTCGTCGTCGATCTCGACCGCGGACATCGCCGCCTCGCCCTTCAAACCTGGTGCGGCGCGCCGGCGCGGGCAAGCTCGTCGTTGAGAGCTACCCGTCCGCTTGCCGCTCGGCGTCTTCGAGCTTCTTGTGCCGGCGGCTGCCGTTCTTGGCGTCGCCCGTGACCGGCGCGTCCGGCACGCCGTCGCTGCTCGCGACCGCCTCGCTCGCGCCCGCCGCCGCCTTGCCGCGGCCGTTCGAATGCGCGCCCGCGATCGCCTTGGCCTTGTCGGGCGCGTCGCCGATCGCCAGCTCGCACTCGCCGAACACCACCTCGATGCGCCCGTCGCTGCGCTTCAGGCTCACCTCCATCGACTGGGCGCGGATCAGCGTCTTGTCGCGAACCCGACCGGACAGCTCGACCACCTGCGCGTCGAACTCGCCCGCCAGCTCGCCGCGTGACCGCAGCTCGGTGACCTTGGCTTTGCCGCACAGCGTGCCGCTCTCCGTCACCTCCACCGATGGGCCGGTCATCTCGCCGTCCACGCGCCCCATCACGACGATGGGACAGGTCGACGTCAGCGTCCCCTTCAGCTCGGTGCCCTCTTCGATGAGGGTCCTCTTGGTCTCGCTCATGATTCCTATCCGCCTTTCACCTTGTCGCTTTTGACGATCTTCAGGCGCAGCCGACTGCCGCGCTCGAACGCGAAGCGGGTCAGCTCCGCGCCCTGTTGCACCGACGCCACCAGCGCGCCCTTGCTGCTGACCACCACCTCGCGCGGCCCGAGCAGCCCGGGGCTCTCGCGCTCGAAGAACTGGCCGTGCACGGTCACCGAACCGGCGCCCGCGATCTGGCAGTCGGCCAGCACGCCGGTCTCGCCGATGATCAGCTGGGTGCCGTCGCCCAGGTTGATGGCGCAGTTCTGGAAGAGGCTGTCGATCTCGACGCGCGCGCCCCCCTCGAAGTCGAGGGTCGCGTTCTTCAGCACGTCGCCCTGGCCGAAGTAGCGGCGCGACGCGGGCGCGGTGCGCTCCGCGGCGGGCGGCGCGATGCCGGTCAGCAGCACCGGGATCTCACCGTTGCTGATGCGGCCGCTGCCGTCGCCGGCCACGCTGGTGTCGAGCCACTGGACCAGCACGTCGCCCAACGGCCGCCCGGTCCCGATCAGCCCCGCCACCTTGGCGCCCGTCAGCTTGGTGCCGGCCAGCTGCGCCCCCGTCAACGTCGCGTGGCGCGCGTCGACGTCGGCCAGATCGGCGCCCGACAGATCGGCGCCCGCCAGGTCGGCCTTGGTCAGCAGCGCGCCGCCCAGCTTCGCCTTCCCGAGCCGCGCGCCCGCCAGCACCGCGCCCGCGAACACGGCGCGCGCGAAGTCGCCCTCCGCCAGCGTGGCGCCGCGCAGCGCCGCGTTGCTGAAGTCCGCCTGCGCGGCCTTCACGCCGCCCAGCAACGCCTCCTCCAGGTTGGCGTTGGTCAGCACCGCGTTGCGCAGGTCGGCGCCGGTCAGGTTCACGGAGCTCATCTGCGCGAACGGCAGCCGCGCGCCCGACAGGTTGGCGCCCGCCAGGCTGGCGCCCTCCAGGTTCGCGCGCGCCAGGTTGGCGCCGGCCAGGTTGGCGCGATCCAGCTTGGCCCCTTCGAGATCCGCGTTCTCGAGGTTCGCCTCCTGCAGGTCGGCGCCGCCCATGAACGCCTCGCGCAGGCTGGCGTTCTTCAAGCTGACCTTGCGCAGGACGGCCGACTCCAGGTTTCCGCCCTCGATGTCGGCACGCGCCAGCACCGCGCCGTTGAGCGTGGCCCGGGAGAGGTCGATGCCGCGCAGGTCGGCCCGTTCCAGCTTCTCGTTCTTTCGGAACTTCTGCAGAACCTGATCGCGTGTCATCTCGCCCATATCGTGATTGCCTCCTCTGATCTCTCTCTCAGGCCGCGACCGGATGCGGGCCGCTCTCGAAGCTCCAGACCACCTTGTGGACGGTGGCCATGCGGGCCAGCACCCGTTCGACCTCTTCGATCCGGCGCGCGAACGCCAGCTTGGGCAGGCGCACGGCCAGATCGATCTCGCCGAGCTGCACCAGCGCGATCGTGATCTGCAGGAATGACACCTGCCGCTGCCAGCGGAGCTGCTTCTTCGACAGCCGATCGGCGTCCGACCAGCCGCTCGAGGCCCGCTCGAACCCGACCTGCGAGGTGCGCAGCCGGTCCAGGAGGGCCGCCAGCGCGCGCACGGTGCCGCCTGGATCGACCGCCGCCAGCGCCGCCGGCGACGCCTTGCGGAACGCCTGCACGCGCTCGGCGGCGGCGGTGGCGATCTCCTCGGGGATCCCGGTCACCACCGCGATCTCGTCGGCCTTCGCCGCGAACAGCACGTTGAGGCGGTTCAGCCCCGCCGCCATCATCTTGTCGATCATGAGCGGATCGAGGCCGTCCACCTGTTCGAGCAGCGCGCGGACGACGATCGGCTCGCGGCGCTCGCGCTCGCCGTCCAGCTCGAACGCGCGCGGCAGGCAGGCGACCAGCGGCGCGTAGGCCGCCACCAGCGCGTCGCGCGCCGCGCTGCTCAGCACGGGCGGCTGCCCGGGCTCGAGCGGCTTGGCCAGCGCGGTGATGAAGCTGTCCAGCGCGGCGACCAGCGCCGTGCTGCCGACCTCCGCCGCCATCTTGCGCAGCGACTTCAACGACGGCTGCGCCAGGTCCAGCCAGCTCGCCTGCGCCTCGCCCCAGCGCACCTCCATCATGGCGCTGCGGAGCGGCGCGACGTGCTCGACCGCCAGGTCCTCGAAGGTCCCCTGCAGCGCTGCCTGGTCGGACGCGGTCGACGCGCCGTGGGCCACCTGCGAGGCGTCGCCCTCGAGCGCCAGCGCGATCGCCAGATCGAGCGAGCCGGCGGCCGGCTCCTTCACGGCGACGGGCACGGCCACGATCGGCGGCGCGGCGACGGCGGCGGGCGCCGGCGCGGCGGGCGGAGCGGGCGCGCGTTCAGCCTTGGGGCGCGGCGACACCACGCCGGGCAGCGGGCCGGCCGCCGGGGCGACGACCGCCGCCGGTCCGACCGCGGCCGCGACGACGGGCGCCGCGGCCACTGCCGCCGCCTTGGCCACCGCGCTCGGCAGGCGCGGCGCCGATGTAGGAGACACGCCGTTGCTGCGCGACGCTGCGGGCGCAGGCCGAGCCGGCGCGCGCGCCGGCTCGGACGCGCTCGCCGTGGAGCCGGCCGGGGCCTTGGCGGGTGGGGATGGAGGCGACACCGGAGGCGGCGGCGGATCGCTCGCCGCGCCGCGCGCGCCGCCGGCCGGCGTGCCCGTGGACTCGCGTGGTGGTTGCTCCGCGTTCCCCGGCGGGCCGCCGTCCTCGGGACGCTTTCGAAGTCGCGAGAAGATACTCATTGCTCAGCCCGACGCGCCTCTTTCATCGGCTCATGGCGCGCGCGACTTGAGATGGCGAAGGCGATCGATTCGAGGCCGTACGAGTCGCTCGCCGGCCGTCGGTCGAATTGTCCGACCGCGCGCGACGCGCGCTGGAAGCGACTGATTTTCTCGGTGCTTCACGCCTGGCACCGCCGTTGCTTTTACGAGCGGGCAGGAGGCCAGCAATCATGAAGACGACGACCACGATCAAGACTTCGATTTTCTTCTCTCTCGTTTCGTTCCTCGTTCTCGGACTCACCGGCGCCGCGCACGCGGGCGAAGGCGCGGCCCGCCGCGGCCAGGTGAACGTCCAGGCCGCCGCCGCGAAGGCGGTCGTCGCCGGCCCCGCGGTGCTGCACGTCTACTCGGGCTTCTCGGGCGCGAAGGTCTTCGTCGCCGACGCCGCCGCGGCGACCGACGGCGCCTGCACGGCGGCGGCGGGCCGCGCGAGCAGCGCGGCGCTGGTCGCGGATCGCGTCGAGACGATCAGCGTCGGCGCCGGTCAGGTCGCCTGCGTCGCCGGCACCGGCGAGCGCGACATCGAGCTCCTCTGGCACACGGTGTCGAACGCGCAGGCGGCCGCGCTGGTCGCGAAGCGATAAGAGGAGGTCGCCCGGGCACACGCCGCGGCTGGCGGCCTCCGGTGCGCGATGGATCGCCCGGACGATCTGCTTGTTCGGCCGTCGGTCGAATTGACCGACGGCCGCCGACAGGGACCGTAAGCCATTGATTTCACAACCATTCAACTCTGGCACTGCGGTTGCTTTTACAGGCGACCGGAGGCCAACAAAATGAAGACCACGACCAAGACCGCTTCGATTCTCTCGCTCGTTTCGTTCCTCGTCCTCGGGCTCGCCGGCGCCGCCCACGCGGGTGAGGGCGCCGCCCGCCGCGGCCAGGTGAACCTGCCGGCCGCCGCCACGCAGGCCGTCGTCGCCGGCCCCGCGGTCGTGAAGGTGTACTCGGGGTTCTCGGGCGCCAGCGTGTTCGTCGCCGACGGCGACTGCACGAAGGGCGCCGGCCGCGCCGCCGGCTCGCCGCTGCAGGCGGATCGCGTCTCGACCGTCACCGTCGCCGCCGGTCAGGTCGCCTGCGTCGCCAGCACGGGCGAGCGCAACATCGAGCTCCTGTGGCGGGCGCAGCCGAGCGCGCAGGCCGCCCCGATCGTCGCCCAGCGCTAACGATCGCCTCGCGTCGACTGTTTCGCTTCGCTTACCCCTCTTCGTCAGGCTCCGTCGTCCCGATCTCAGCGCGCTGCAGGGCCCGCGAACGTCCGGATCAAGATCCTCCACGTCGCAACGGGTCCATGTCGTCGTCGACGAACAGCCGCAGCGCCCGCGCCGTCAGATTGATACGCAGCTCGCAGTTCGTTGCGAGAGCGAGAGCCCTCAAAAGGTTGCTTGCCAGGCGCGGTGCGCAAGCAATGCAATCTCGATTTGGCGCATTGCAATCCCGATTTCGCGCCTCGCAATCATTGCGATGGTTGCAGACCAGCCGCGCCGCACAAGAAAGTGTCTCGTGACCGCATTTTGAATTGACCCCTGCGGCCGCACTTCGTTTCAATCGCCGCGCTTCACGGAACGAAAAAGCGCGCGACGAAATTGAGCGCCAAACGGAGCACGAGAACTCCGAAGGGGGAAGCCGTGGTGAATCGCCGTCTTGGTTCGGTTGCTATTGTCCTCTGTGTAACGCCGGCGCTCGTTGCGGGCGGTTGTCGCGGCAAACAGTCAGCGGGCGAGAGCAAGCCTTCGGTTGCATCCGCGACGGCCAGCGCATCCGCGATCGTCGCGCGCTTGAAGGCGCTCCCCGGATCGCCGCTCGCCGCCGGTATGGCAGTCGGATTCGACGCCGCGCCGGGCGGCCTGAAACCGAACTTTCTCGCGGCCGACATGGCGACGGAGAAGAGGCCGGCGCGCGTCAGGCTGCCAGCCGCCGCCGCGGCCGCCCTCCATCTGGAGGATGCCGCCAGCGGCGTCGGCGTGGACGTGTCGACCGCCGGGGCAGCGACGGCGCCCGCGCAATCGGCCGACGGATACGTTGTCTACCCGAACGCGCTCGGGCCGGGAACGTCGATGCTCCATCGAGCACTCCCCGGCGGAACCGAGGATTTCGTCGCCATGGACGCCAGGCCTGCGACCCCGCAGATCACGTATGACCTGGCACTCGGCGACGGCGTGGCCGGGCTGCGGCTGGTCGCCGGCACGCTGGAGGTGCTCGACTCCCGCGGCGCGCCCCGCCTCCACGTCGCGCCGCCCTACATCGTAGGCGCCGACGGCGTCAGCACGAGCGCGGCGCTGGCCGTCGCGGGCTGCGCGGTCGACACCGACCCGGCCGCGCCGTGGGACCGTCCTGTGACGGCCCCGGGCGCGCGCCATTGCACGGTGCGCGTCAACTGGCCGAGCGGCGCCGTCGCTTACCCGGCTGTCCTCGATCCGCGCTGGACCACGACGGGGAGCATGACGACCGCGCGTCAGGACCACACGATGACGCTGTTGGCGACCGGCAAGGTCCTGGTCGCGGGCGG
>DATBHU010000132.1:0-10056 GCA_036557265.1 Polyangia bacterium | reverse complement strand
CGCCCGGCCACGACACCGGCATCTCCGTCGCCACGCGCGCCACGCGCAGCGTGGGCGGCGGCGCTCCCGGACCGGGGCCGCGCAGCACGACCTCCATGGTGTCGACCGGCGTGTCGGCGAGCGGCACGACGAACACCAGCTCGGCGCGCATCGGCCGCTCGCCCGCCTCGGCCCGTGGCAGCGCGACCCGGTAGGTGCGGGCGCCGCGCGCGTCGGCCTCGCCCGCCGGCACCGCCACGTCGGCCGGCCGCCAGGCCACCAGCCGGGCGCGCCGCCCGCTGCACGCCCCGGCGCTGACCGCCGCCATCAGCACCGCGGCCATCGCCGTCGTCGTCGTCTTCGTTGTCTTGTCCATCTCGCGCCTCCTGGAGACAGCATCGGCGCGGGCGGTGACGCGCGGTGGGACGGCGGATGAAACGCGCGCGGACGAGTCGTGGCGAAGTCGTGGCAGGCGCTACCGCGGCGCGCCGAGGGCCTGCGTCAGCGCGGCGTGCCAGCTGTTCGCGTCCGGAACCGCGGCGAACCACGCCAGATCGCCCTGGACCGGGAGGACCAGGCCGTCGGGCGGCAGCACGGCGAGCGCGGGCGCGAGCCAGGCCGGCAGATCGGCGCCGGCGCCGCGGTCCTTGACGATCACCGGCGGCGCCACCAGCGCGAAGTCGCCCGGCCCGGACGCGCGCGCGGTGAACAGCACGCGCCCGCCCCAGCGGCCGTCATCGCTCAGGCAGTAGAGCCCGTTGTCGGCGAGGGACAGGGTCGACACCCGGGAGACGTGCACGACGCGCTCGCCGAGCTTCAGGACGGCCTCGATCGGCACCGCCTCGGCGCGCCGCCGCACGGTGGCGACGGCCAGCCGCGCCCGCGCCGTCTCCACCGCGCGCCGCTGCCGCGCCACATCGATCCGGAGCGGCACGCCCACCGCGACCAGCAGCCCGAGGACCGAAAAGATGACGATGGCGCCTGCGCTCACGCGCGCAAGCTACACCGGATCGACCGACGTCGTCTTCAGAGCGGCAGGACAACCCGGAACGTCGCGCCCTGGCCGGGCTGCGACTCGACCTCGACGCGCGCGCCGTGGGCGTGCGCCACGCTCTCGACGATCGACAGCCCGAGGCCGGTGCCGGGGGCGGCACCCGGCGGCCGCTGGGTGAAGAAGCGGCGGAAGATCTTGCCCTGGTTGTCCGCGGAGATGCCGGGGCCGGCGTCGCGGACGGACGTCACCAGCGTGTCCTTCTCGATGCGCGCGAAAAGCTCGATGCGCCGCTCGGCGGCCGGTTGCACCAGCGCGTTGTCGATCAGGTTGCGCAGCATCTCCTGCCAGCGCCGGCGGTTGATCACCGGGGCGGCGGCCGCGGCCGCCGGCGTGGCGTCGACCGCGAACGTCCACCCCGCCGCGCGCGCGTCGCGCCGGTATTCGCCCGCCAGCTCCTCGAGGAACGCGCCCATCGCGACCGGCTCGCGCGGCTCCGCCTCGATCGCGTGCTCGAGCCGCAGCAGGCCCATCAGGTCGTCGATCGACCGCCGCAGCCGCTCGACGGATTCGTTGATCGACCGCGCCACCAGCTCGACGCGCTCGCGCGTCAGCGCCGGCGACGTCACCAGCAGCTCGCCGGAGGCGGCGATGGTCGCCAGCGGATTCTTGAACTCGTGGGCGATGTCGGCGCCCAGCTCGGCGGCGGCGCGCCGGCGGGCGTCCAGATCCTCCGCCATCTCGGTCAGGGTGCGGGCCAGCGCGCCGATCTCGTCCTTGCGCGCGTACAGCTTCGGATCCGCCAGCGGCTCGGCCGGATAGCGACGCGCCGCCGCCGACAACCGCTCCAGCGGGCGCACCAGGCCGACCGCGAACAGCACCACGATCGGCAGCGCCAGCACGATCTCGTAGACGATCAGCTCCATCAGCTGCCGCCGCACCAGCACCAGGCGGCGGATGCCGCGATGCGATCCGCTCAGGATGTACAGCACGCCGCCGTCGGGGTTGGGCGTGGCCAGCGTCAGCAGCATGGCCGAGCCGTCGGGCGTCAGGTGGCGCCCGAACGTATGGTTGCCGCCCAGCGCGGCCTGGACCTCCGCCCGCGCCAGCCAGGGCGGCAGCTGCGCGTCGGCCTGGTCGAGGGTCTGGCCGCCCGGCTCACCGACGATCTTCTCGCCCACGCCGCCGATCGCCGAATGCGCCAGGGGCACGCTGCCCGTCCGCCTCACCAGCCCGCCGTGGATGTCGAGCACCGCGATGACGACGCCCTCCCGGGGCGCGACCTGCTCCAGGGCCGGGAGATCCCAGC
Source organism: Polyangia bacterium (assembly GCA_036557265.1). GTDB lineage: Bacteria > Myxococcota_A > Polyangia > Fen-1088 > Fen-1088 > JADGRB01. The sequence goes on along the minus strand of DATBHU010000132.1, from coordinate 7,777 downwards.
CGTGGATCATGAACGGCACGCGCGCCAGGCGCTCCATCTGGGCCCGCGACGCGAAGTGTTCGTAGATGGACGCGATCGCGATCAGCAGCGACGGCAGCAGCACCAGCGCCAGCCCCAGCTGCAGCAGGCGAAAGTAGAGGCTGCGCGCCGGCGGTCGGCGCAGCGGGCGCAAGGGCATTTGCTTCAATCCCGGTACCGGTAGCCGACGCCGAACACGGTTTCGATCTCGTCGAACGCGTCGTCGACGTCGCGGATCTTCTTGCGCAGCCGCTTGACGAACGTGTCGACGGTGCGGTCGGTGACGACGGCGTCGTCGCCGCGCGCCAGGTCGAGCAGCCGCTCGCGCGCCAGCACCGTGCCGCGGTGGCGCGCCAGCGCGCCCAGGATCTGGAACTCCGACCGCGTCAGCACCACGGCCTTGCCGCGCCACTTCGCCTCGAAGCGCGCCGGATCGAGCCGCAGCGGCCCGACCTCGACGACCTCGCCGCCCAGCGCGCCGGCCAGCGCGGGCGCGGCCGCCGGTGCGGCGCCCGCCGCCGCCGCCGGCGCGGCCGCCAGGCGCCGTTCGATGGCGCGGATGCGCGCGACGAGCTCGCGCGTCGAGAACGGCTTGGTGACGTAGTCGTCGGCGCCCGTCTCCAGCCCCGTCACGCGATCCACCTCGTCGCCGCGCGACGACAGCAGCACGATCGGCACCGCGCTCTTGCGGCGGATGCGCCGGCAGACCTCCAGGCCGTCCATCTCCGGCATCAGGATGTCGAGGATCACCAGGTCCGCGCCGTCGCTCTCGAAGGCGCGCGCGCCCGCCAGCCCGTCGCCCGCCTGCGACACCGCGAACCCCTCGTCGCTCAGCGCGGCCGCCAGCACCGTCCGCAAGCCCTGGTCGTCGTCAACGATCAGCACGCGCCGGATCACCTCGCAAGCCTAACATCGCAGCGGGCCCGGGCGAACCTCCTTCAGGGACCGGCGGTGCCGTCCGTGAAGACGTAGCGATTCGTGTGTCCGGCCGCGAAGCCCACCAGCGGTCCGATGATGCTGCCGGCGAGCGCGCCGATCAGCCCCACGGCGAGCGCCTTGTCGGACGCCGAGAAGCCGTCGTAGCAGCCGTCCCTCCCGTCGCACGGCGCGTCGCTTCCGGCGGCCGAGCCGACGGCGGCGCCGACGAGCGCCCCGAGCACGATCCCGAGGCCGAGCCCCTCCAGCGCGCCGCGTCCCCGATTCTTGACGTCGTAGCCGCGCAGCTTCGAGACGTCGATCAGCGGCACCGCGCCCGCGGGCGGGAGCGGGCGCTCGACCAGCGCCGGTACCTGGTGAAACGATGGCGCCGGGTCGGCCGCCGACGGCTCGCCCAGCAGCGTCACCCGACCGCGCTGGCTCGGCATCAGGGACTCGAGCTCCGCGCCGCTCGCAGGCCGCCGCACCTGACGGGTGGTCGTGCACGCGCCGGCCAGGCAGGACGCCAGCGCCATCGTGGTGGCGAATCGATTCATCATTTTCGCGTGGGCAAGAGCAACCGACATGCCAGACCCGCGCCGGCGAGACTGCGGCCCGGCGCGCGCGCGGGCTGTCGATTATCCAACATGCTGCTGTAGACTCTCGCGCGATGGAGCCCCTCTTCCTCCGCGCCTGCCGCGGCGAGGCCACCGAACGGACGCCGCTCTGGCTGATGCGACAGGCGGGACGCTACCTGCCCGAGTACCGCCAGGTGCGCGCGGGCGTCAGCTTCCTCGAGCTGTGCAAGACGCCCAAACTCGCCGCCGAGGTGACGCTGCAGCCGATCCGCCGCTTCGGTTTCGACGCCGCCATCCTGTTCTCCGACCTGCTGGTGCCGCTCGAGGCGATGGGGCTCGAGGTCGAGTTCACCGAGCAGGGGCCCCGGCTGCCCGCCCCGCTGCGCGGGGCCGGCGATCTCGGCCGCGTCAGCCGCTTCGATCCGGCGGCGCGCACCGGCTTCGTGATGGAGACCATCCAGCTCGCGCGCCGCGAGCTCGGCGACACGCCGCTGATCGGCTTCGCCGGCGCGCCGTTCACGGTCGCGACATACGCCGTCGAAGGCAAGACCGCCAAGAACTTCAGCGAGACGAAGAAGCTCTTCTATCGCGAGCCCGAGACGGCGCGCCGCCTGCTGGCGCTGATCGGCGAGGTGACGCGCGACTACCTGCTCGCCCAGATCCGCGCCGGCGCGCAGGCGGTGCAGCTGTTCGACTCGTGGGTCGGCGTGATGTCCGCCGAGGACTTCGAGACGTTCGTGCTGCCGCCGACCGCGGCGCTGGTCGCGGAGCTGCGCGGCGCGGGCGTGCCGGTCATCTACTTCGGCAACGGCGCGGCGGCGATCCTCGATCGCGTGGCGCGCGTCGGCGCGGACGTCTTCGGCGTCGACTGGCGGCTCCCCATCGACGAGGCGCGCGCCAAGTTGAACAACGCGGCCGCCGTGCAGGGGAACCTGGATCCGTCGACGCTGCTGGGGCCGATCGCCGACGTCGAGCGGCGCGCGCGCGACATCGTGCGCCGCGGCGGCAAGCGCGGCCACGTCTTCAACCTGGGCCACGGCATCTACCCGGAGACGCCGATCGAGGCGGTCGAGGCGCTGGTCGCGGCGGTGAGGAGCGCATGACGCCGGCCGCCGCGGGCGCGACGGCCGGAGCCACGACGCCGAAGTCGTCGGACGCGCGCGCCCCCGTCGGTCTGGTGGTCCTGAACCTGGGCGGCCCGTCGTCGCTCGAGGACGTCGAGCCGTTCCTGCTCCGTCTGTTCGGCGATCCGGACGTCATCCAGCTGGGCTGGCTGCGCTTCCTGCAGCCGCTGGTGGCGCGCCTGATCGTCAAGGGCCACGCGCCGAAGTCCCGCGCCAACTACCAGCTGATCGGCGGGCGCTCTCCGATCCGCGAGGAGACCACGGCGCAGGCCGACGCGGTCGCGGCGGAGCTCGAGCGCCGGGGTCTCGCCGTCAAGCCGGTGGTCGCGATGGCGGCCTGGCACCCGTTCGCCGACGAGGCGCTCGGCGCGCTGGCCGCCCAGGGCGTCGCGCGCGCGGTGGCGCTGCCGCTCTACCCGCACGAGTCGCGGACGACCACCGGCTCGTCGCTGAACCAGCTCGAGCACGCCCGCGGCAAGCGCGGCGGCGGCATCGAGATCGCGGCGATCCGGCGCTACCCGGACGCGGACGGTTACGTGCGCGCCGTCGTCGAGCGCGTCGAGGAGGCGATCGCGGCGCTGCCGCCCGAGCACCGCGCCACCGCGCCCGTGCTGTTCTCGGCGCACGGCCTGCCCGAGGCCTACATCAAGCGCGGCGATCCCTACCTGGACGACATCCGCATCACCGTCGAGGCCGTCACCCGGCGCCTGAAGCTCGGACCGCGGGCGCGCCTCTGCTTCCAGAGCCGGGTCGGCCGGCAGCGCTGGCTCGGGCCGCCCACCGAGGCGGTGCTCGACGAGCTGGCCGCGGCCGGAACGACGGCCGTGGTGGTCGTCCCGATCGCGTTCACCGGCGAGCACATCGAGACGCTCCAGGAGATCGACATCCTCTTCAAGGAGCACGCCGCCCAGGCCGGCATCGTCCACTTCGCCCGCGCCCGCACGGTCGGGTGCCATCCCGCGTTCATCGCGGCGCTCGCCGATCTGGTCGAGGCCGAGGTCCGCGCGCGCGGCTGGGCGTGATCCCGAAGGACGTCCGCGCGTGCGCATCACCATCGTCGGCGGCGGCATCTCGGGTCTGACGGCGGCGCACCTCCACGCGGCGGGCGGCCACGACGTCGCGCTGCTGGACGCGGCGGCGCGGCCAGGCGGGCTCATCGCCAGCGAGCGCCGCGACGGTTTCCTGTGCGAGCGCGGGCCGCAGGCGGTGCTCGACGGCCCGGAGGAGACGCGCGCGCTGATCGCCGCTGCGGGGCTGTCGGGGCGCGCGCTGCAGGCGGCGCCGGCGGCGCGCCGGCGCTTCGTCTACGTCGGGGGGGCGCTGCGCCCGTTCCCGGCCAGCCCGCCCGCGCTGCTCAAGACCGATCTGCTGTCGGCGGGCGGCAAGCTGCGCCTGCTCGCGGAGCCGTTCGTGGGGCGCGCCGCCGACGACGAGTCGGTGCTCGCCTTCGTCACGCGCCGCTTCGGGCGCGAGGCCGCCGAGCGCGCGGCGGCGCCCGCGCTGATCGGCGTCTTCGCCGGGGACGCGGCGGCGCTGTCGGTCCGCGCCGCCCTGCCCCGCGTCGCCGCCATGGAGCGCGAGCACGGCAGCATCCTGGGCGCGCTGCTGCGGCGCAAGAAAGGAGGCCCCGGCCTGGGCCGGCCGGTGTCGTTCCCGGACGGCCTCGCCGAGCTGCCGCTCGCGCTCGCCCGCTCGCTCGGCGCCCGCCGCCGCGAGGCGCGCGTCATGGAGATCGCGCCGCTGGCGGGCGGCTGGCGGGTCGTCACCGCCGCCGGGGCCACCCTCGAATGCGAGCGGCTGGTGCTGGCGACGCCCGCCGCGATCACCGCCACGCTGCTGGCGCCGCTGGCGCCCGAGGCGGCCGCCGCGCTGCGCGCCATCCCGCACGCGCCCGTGGCGGTGGTCTGCCTCGGCTTCCGTTCGGCCGCCGGGCTCGGCGTCGACCTCGGCGCCTACGGCTTCGTCGTCGCGCGCGGCGAGGGCATCCGACTGCTCGGCTGCCAGTACGAGACCTCGGTGTTCTCCGATCGCGCGCCCGAAGGCGGCGTGCTGCTGCGCGCGCTGCTGGGCGGCACGTTCGATCCCGCGCTGGTCGACGCCGACGACGCCACGATCGCCGCGCAGGCGATCGGTGATCTGCGGCGCGCCGCCGGCCTGTCGCGCGATCCCGACTTCGTCGACGTCTGGCGCGCCCGCCCCGGAATTCCGCAATACGACCTCGCGCACGCGGAGAGGATCCGCGCGGTCGACGACGCGCTCGCGCGCCTGCCCGGGCTCGCCGTGATCGGCAACGCCGTTCGCGGCGTCGGCGTCAACGACGGCATCGCCGCGGCGGCGCGCCTGGCCGCCGGCGCCGGCGCGCGCGCCGCGTGACGGCGGCGGGCGCGCACCTCCTCCGGATCGTCAGGCTCGCCGCCGGCGGCGGAGCAGCGCCACCGCGAGCACCAGCAGCACCGCCCCCAGCGCCACGCCGAAGACGGGGCTCAGCCCGGGGACGGACGGCGGATTGGAGATCTGCAGCATCCCGCTCATCGGGTTGTGAAACGAGCACTGATAGAAGAGCGTGCTGGGCGCGCTGGCCGGAACCACGAACGTCAGCGTGCCGCCTTGCACCATGTTGTTCGTGACCCCGTCAGTCCACTGCGGCGCGCCGGCGCTGCTCCCGGACGTCGCGATGTAGAAGGGGTGCCCCGACACGTTGACGTTGAAGTTGTAGGTGCGCCCGCGAACCAGGGCGAGCGTCGGGTTGTCGACCGCTCCCGCCTCGGCGATGCGCCAGGCGGTGAAGCCGTTGTTGGTGACGTTGAACGTCGTGACCGACTGTCCGTGCGCCTGAGCTGCGAAGGCGACCAGCAGGCCGAAGGCGAGAAGACGAACGCGCATGAGACCCTCCTGCGAGGAGCGACGACGGTTCCGCGCCCGTGCCCAACCTCTTTTGAGCAGGACGCGTCACGCACGCCGCGTGCCATGCCGATCGCCGCGCGCGTCGCGGGCCCCGGCCCGCGCGGCGGCCGATTATCGGAGGGGGGTCTTCGATTTCACGAGACGCGCGCCCAATGTCGATCTTGATTCTGGGCGCCCGCCGCCGGATGCTTCGCTGAAGGAGGGCAAGATGCGCGCGATCAAAGGCCTTTTCATTCTGGCAGTCATCGTCGCGATCCTCGGAGGCGGAGCCACGATCGGGCTGCGCGTCGCGCGGGGAAAGCCGTCCGGGGTCGAAGAGGTCAAACCCGGCATCGTCGCGGTCAGCTCCGTCAGCTCGTACGTCTACGCGGCGAAGGTCGGCAGCAAGGTGATCCTGTTCGACGCCGGCGCCGATCCGGCCGGGAGCCCGATCGATGCGGCGCTGGGCTGGCTGCACGCCGGGCGCAGCGACATCAACGACCTCTTCCTGTCGCACGGGCACGGCGACCACAGCGCCGGCGCCGCCTCCCTGGGCCACATCCGCATCCGCCTGGGCGCCGGCGATCTGGCGCTGGCCGAGAAGAAGGTGCCGCCCGAGGCGCTGGCCGGCAAGGCGTTCACGCTGGCGATGGGGTTCCCGGCCGTCACCCCCAGCGATCCGCTCACCGGCCCGGCGACGTTCGACGTCGGCGACGCGCAAGACGCGAAGGACCCGAAGAACGCGAAGAAGGTGAAGGCGTTCCCGATCCCGGGCCACACCCCCGGCTCGTACGCCTACCTCTACGACGGCGTGCTGTTCGTCGGCGACGCGATGATCTTCAAGCAGGGGCGCCTGGATCCGGCGATCAAGCTTTTCGACGCGCACCCCGACGAGAACAAGGCCTCCATCCGCGCCCTGCAGAAGCAGATCGAGAACGAGGAGATCGACATCATCTGCACGGGCCACGGCGGCTGCACCCCCAAGGGGATGGGCCGCAACCAGCTGACCGACCTGATCGCGCGGCTCTAGTCGCTAGTCGACCGTCAGCGTATAGGTGAAGCGGCCGAGTCGATTGCGGGCCCGGCCGAGCGAGAAGCGCGCGCCCAGGACGCGGCTCGACTGCGGCTGATCGGCCGGTGTCGCCGCGCGGTAGCCACCGTCGTCGAGCGTCAGGATCTGGAAGGAGATCTGGTCGCCGCGCGCGTCGACCAGCCAGTACTCGGGGATGCCGGCGCGCTCGTAGGCCGGCTTCAGCCGAGCCAGATCCTTGCGCGTCGACGAATCGCTGACGATCTCGAGGACCAGATCAGGCGTCCCGACGATCTCGATGAACTCCTCCCGGCGCTTCCTTCGCCGGGTCAGGGTCACCCGCTCGGTCTCGGACGCCGCCCAGGAGACGAACAGGAAGTCCGGCTCGGTGCTGACGGACGCCTCGACGTTCGAGAACAGCGCGCGGTCGCAATAGCATTCGCCGAGGTCGCGCTCGCGAACGAATCGAATGAGCGCCGAGGTGCATTCCCCCTTCACCTTGTTGTGCGTCTCCAGCGATTCCGGGCTCATCGACAGCCAGATCTCGCCGTCCACGAACGTCGGGCTGACCTTCCCGGGGAAGCCCTCCGAGGTGATCCAGCGGCGGAACCCGGCGTGAGTCCGCGCCCGCCGCGGCAACGGCGGCGGCCGGCGGTCCCGGGTGCCGCTGATATGGACCGGTCGCCGCTGCACGCCACCAAAGTCTATCGCCGTTTGCTGAAAACGGTTGCGGGCGCGGCTCGACCGGGCGCGAAAGGCCTTATAGTCCCGGCGTGCATGCGATCCTGATCTGCGCGGCGGCGATGGCGCTCGCCGCGCCGGCCGCGCGCCAGCCGTCGGCCGACGAGGCGCGCCTCTACGACGAAGGTCTGCGCGCCCTCCAGGGGGGCGACGCGCGCGCCGCCGAGAAGGCCTGGAAGGCGGGCTACGCCATCGGCCACGATCCCGCGTTCCTCGTCCACATCGGCGAGGCGCAGGAGAAGGCGGGCGCGCCGGCCGACGCGGCGGACAGCTACCGCCGTTACCTGCGCGAGGCGCCCGACGCCGCCGACCGCGCCGACATCGAGCAGCGGCTCGCGCGCCTGGCGCCCGCCCTCCCCCCGCCCGCGCCGCCGCAGACGCCGGCGCCGGCCGAGACGCCGGGCGAGTTCGGCGGCAGCCCGCCCGCGCCTTCGCTGGCGCCGCCGCCGCCCGCGGCGGGCGCCGCGGGACCGCGCACCGCCATCGCG
>DATBHU010000131.1:0-7656 GCA_036557265.1 Polyangia bacterium | reverse complement strand
GGCGTGCAGCTCGCGCGCGAGCATCTCGGTCTTGTCCTCGACCCAGCGCACGGTCAGGCGCGGGTGGACGCGCCGGATCGCGGGCGCCGCCGCGGGCAGCAGGTAAGGCGACACGGTCGGGATGACGCCGATGGCGAGCGTCCCCGCCAGCGGATCGCCGAGGCGGCGGGCGGCGTCGACCAGGTCGTCGGCGTCGACCAGCACCCGGCGGGCGCGCTCGATCAGCCCTTCTCCGGCCGGGGTGAGCAGCACGCGCCGGCGATCGCGCTCGAACAGCCGCACCCCGAGCGCGCCCTCGAGCTGCGACAGCTGCGCGCTCAGCGACGGCTGCGACACCCCGCACCGCTCGGCCGCGCGGCGGAAGCTGCGCGTGTCCGCCAGCGCCACCGCGTACTGCAGCTGGCGGAGCGAGGCCGGATGGGGGGCGACGGTCATTGATAGGAAAAAACTATGACACAGATAAATAAGATGTCTTGGAGCTATCAGAGGCCGGGCCGCATCTTGATTCTCCGAAAGGAGTTACCGAACATGTTGACCATCGGAGATCGTTTTCCCGCCTTCAAGCAGAACGCCGTCGTGAGCCTCGACAAGGGCAAGGAGTTCGCGCTCGTCGCGAACACGGACCAGCCCGGCCGCTGGAAGGTGATCTTCTTCTGGCCGAAGGACTTCACCTTCGTCTGCCCGACCGAGATCGCCGCCTTCGGCAAGCGCAACCGCGACTTCGAGGAGCGCGACGCGCAGGTGCTGGGCGTCAGCACCGACAACGAATACGTCCACCTGGCCTGGCGCAAGAGCCACCCCGACCTGAAGGACCTGCCGTTCCCGATGCTGTCCGACATCAAGCACGAGCTGGTGAGGGCGCTCGGGATCGAGCACGCGACCGAAGGCGTCGCCATGCGCGCCACCTTCCTCGTCGATCCGGACGGCATCATCCGCTTCGTCTCGGTCACCGACCTCGACGTGGGCCGCAACGTCGACGAGGTGCTGCGCGTGCTCGACGCGTTGCAGACCGACGAGCTCTGCCCCTGCAACTGGCAGAAGGGCGAGCCGACCTTGAGTCCCCCGAGCGCGGAGGCGGCCTAGGCGATGTCGGCCGTCGAGCAGCTGGCCGCCGAGATCGTCGAGCCCGCCCGCGACATAAGGCTGAACCTGCAGTCCGTGCTGGCGTCGGGCACCCTGACGCCGGCGCAGCGCTGGGGCGTCGCGATCGCATCCGCGGTCGCGTCGCGCAACGTGCGGCTGCAGGTCGCGCTGGTCGCGGACGCGCGGGCCGAGGTGGGCGCCGCCGTCGTCGAGGACGCGGTGGCGGCGGCGGCGATCATGGGGATGAACAACGTCTACTACCGCTTCCGCCACATGATCGGGAAGGCGGGCTACGCGGAGCGGCCGGCGCGCCTGCGCATGAACCGGCTGGTCAAGCCGGCGGGCGCCAAGGTGGACTTCGAGCTCTACGCGCTGGCCGCCAGCGCGGTGGGCGGCTGCGAGTCGTGCATGCGCTCCCACGAGAAGGTCGTGGTCGAGGGCGGCTTGACGGAAGAGCAGGTGCACGACGCCGTGCGCATCGCCGCGACCGTTCACGCGGCGGCGATCGCCCTGGAGGTGGCGTAACCTTGCAGACGCCATGTGCGCGCGCGTCACCTTGACCGTGGAGGACATCGACGAGCTGGCCGACGTGCTGGACGCCGAGCTGGCGCCCGAGGACGCGCGCCGCTACAAGCGGCGCTTCAACGTCGCGCCGTCCGACACCCACTGGATCGTCGAGTACGGCGCGGATCGGCGGGTGCTGGCGGCCGCGAAGTGGGGATACCTGCCGGCATCGCCGCCCGGCCGCGCGCGCAAGCCGCTCATCAACGTGCGCGGCGAGCAGGTCGGTTCGGGCCACGGATTCCGCGAGGCGTTCGCGTCGCGCCGCTGCGCGGTGGTGACCGACGGGTTCTTCGAGTGGGACGCCGGGCGCCACCCGTTCTGGTATCACCGGCCGGACGGCGGCCTGGTGCTGCTGGCGGGCCTCTATCAAGACGCGGCGGCGGGCGGCGATCGCGATCCGCGCTTCACGGTGCTGACCACGCGCCCGAACCGGCTGATCGCCGCGGTCCACGACCGCATGCCGGTGATCGTGCCGGCGGCGCGGCTCGACGACTGGCTGACCGCCGCGCCCGCCGAGGCGGCCGCGCTGATCCGGCCGGCGCCCGAGGAGGCGCTGATCGCGACGCCCGTCTCGAAGCGGGTCAACTCGGTCGCCAACGACGATCCGGCTTGCCTGGCGCCCGCCGAGGCGGACGCCCAGCGCAGCCTGTTCTGAGCAGCCGCGCGTTCGCTCAGCTGCGCTGCACGTCGAAGGTGATCTCGCCGTCGGCGCCGACGTGAACGATCACCGTCCAGGGATTGCAGCAGACCGCGCAGTCCTGGACGAACACCTGATCGCCGACGGTGTCCGGATCGTAGTCGGCGGCGATCTCGCCGGGCTCGCCGCAGAACGGGCATTCGACCTCTTCACTCATGTGTGGTGGCGTGAGCCTACCAGCCGAGACGCGCGCGCAGCTCGGCGGCCAGCTGATTTCCCATGATCTGGTTCTCGGCCGGGTTGGGGTGGTACTGGCAGGCGGCCTTGTCGCTGGTCTGCGCCGCCACGTCGCCGAAGTACTCGATGTTGGCGTCGCCGGCGGCGTTGCGCGCCTGCACGACCGCCCGGATGTGTCCCTGGATCGTGGTCAGATCCGTCCCCGACAGCAGCGGCCCGATCAGACAGATGATGTAGGCGTTCGGATATTTCGCGCGCACGGTCTCCACAAACTGCCGGTAAGCGTCCCGGAACGGCGTTCCGGGATCGCCCTTCCCGTTGCTGATGTCGTTGGTCCCGAGGTTGATGACGACCGCCTGCGGCTGGATCGCGAAGCCCCAGACCGGCGTCGCGTCGTTCATCAGTGTCCGCGCGTAGATCATCGGCAGCGTGTTGGTCATGTCGCCGCCGTAGTTGCGGTACATGCCCTGGCCCGAGGCGGCGATGATGCTGACCTCGGCGCCGACCGCGCGCGCCGCCACGGATTCGTAGGTGTCCCAGGCGCTCTCCGTCGGATAGCAGTTGCTGTCGGCGAGCGCGCCGAGCGTGCCGTAGCCGGCGCTGATCGAATCGCCCACGACCTCGATCAGGCGCCCGGGGCCGGGCGGGGGCGACGACAGCGCGCCGCCCGCCACCGTCAGCGAGACGAGCTGCGAGTCGCCCTGTCCGCCCTCGGTCTGGCGGTAGAGCTCGACGGTGTGGCTGCCGGCGGCGAGCCCGCTGGCGAGGACGTAGTCGCCGGCGCCGCTGGTGGTGGTGAAGGCGGCCTTCGGCGTGCCGTCGACGACGGCCTTGAAGATGAAGGCGCCGGTGTTGTTGAGGCGCGCGGTCAGCCCCGTTCCCGAGAACCGCGCCACGAAGCCGGTGCCCGACCAGGAGAAGCGCGGCTGCGACGGGTTGCTGATGTCGGCGCGGCCGAACCAGCGGACGCCGGCCGCCTCCAGGCCGGCGACGCTGCCGCCCGCGCCGCCGCTGCCGCCGCCCGCGCCACCGCTGGCGCCGCCGCTCGCGCCGCCGCTGCCACCGGTGCCGGCGCTGCCGCCCGCGCCGCCCCGGCCCGCCGCGCCCGCGCCGCCGCCGGTGCCCGCTCCGGCGCTGCCGCCCGCGCCGCCGCTGCCACCCCGGCCGCCGCCGCTTGCGCCGGCACCGCCGCCGCTGCCGCCCCGACCCGCGGCGCCCACCGCTCCACCGGCGCCGACCGTTCCGCCCACGCCACCCGCCGTTCCCCCAGCGCCGCTGCCGCCGACGCTCCCGCCGCCACCGCCCCGGCCGGCGCCGCCCGCGGCGTCGCCGCCGCTGCCGCCCGTGCCAGGCATGTCCGATTCTCCGCCGCCGCAGCCAGACAGAACCAGACAGACGATGAGGGCGCGCCGCCAGGCCATCTCGGCAGCCTGCGCGCGCCGGCGACCGCCGGTCAAGGTTTGTCCGGTCCCCGATGAAACCCTGATGAAAAATTGCGCCGATCCGGCATCGAAGTTAGCGTTTTCGTCGGTGAGCACGTCGCTTCAGCGATCACGGCGGCCCATCAGGCCGCCATCGGGTTACGAGGGGTTCCTCTCCCGGCGGCAGGCGGCGGTGGCGCTCGGCTTCGCGAGCGAGTTCAACGTCCGCCGCCTGGAGAAGGAAGGCCGCCTGCGGGCCGTCCGCGGCGCGATGGGCTCCGCCTGGTACCCGCGCGCCCAGATCGCGGCGCTGCGCGACGAGCTGGCGGCGCCGCCGAGCCCGCTCGCCGCGGCCGCCGGCGCCGAGGCGCGCGCCGCGCCCGCGCGCTGGTCGGACGCGCAGCTGATCGCTCACCTGCGCGGGCGGGCCCGCGCGCTCGACGGAGGGGCGGCGTCGCGGCCGCGCACGCCCGTCGATCTCGTCGCGGACGCGGGCGTCAGCATCACCCGCGCCGAGCGCGTCTACCGGTTCTGGCTGCGGCACGACGCGCACCCGACCGCGGAGGAGGCGCGCGGCGGGACGGCGGCGGGCGCGCCGCGCGCGGCGGCGCCGCCGGAGCGGCGCAGCGAGGCGCGCGTCGAGCGCGATGGGCTGCTGGCGCAGATGCGCGACGCGGATCCCGCCGTGCGCGCGGCGGCGTTCGAGAAATTGCGCGCCCGCCGCTGAACTCGCCCCGACACCCGGTTAGAGTTCGGCCAGGAGGAAGGCCCATGATCGTGCTCGTCACGGGAGCGACGTCCGGTTTCGGCGCGGCGGTCGCGCGCCGGTTCGCGCGCGAAGGTCACCGCATCATCGCCGCCGGCCGGCGCGTCGATCGGCTGGACGCGCTCCGCGCCGAGCTCGGCGACGCCGTGCTCACGCTGCCGCTCGACGTCCGCGATCGCGACGCCGTCGCGCGCGCCGTGGCCGCGCTGCCGGCCGAGCTCGCCGCCGTCGATCTGCTGGTCAACAACGCCGGCCTGGCGCTCGGGCTCGAGCCGGCGCAGCGCGCGTCGCTGGACGACTGGGAGCGGATGGTCGACACCAACATCAAGGGCCTGATGACCGTGACGCGCGCGGTGCTGCCCGGGATGGTGGCGCGCGATCGCGGCCACGTCGTGAACCTCGGGTCGACGGCCGCGCACTGGCCCTACGCCGGCGCCAACGTCTACGGCGCGACGAAGGCCTTCGTGCATCAGTTCTCGCTCAACCTGCGGGCCGACCTGCAGGGCACGAAGGTGCGCGTCACCGTCGTCGATCCGGGGATGGTGGGCGGCACCGAGTTCTCGAACGTCCGTTTCCACGGCGACGACGGGCGCGCCGCCCAGGTCTACGAGGGCGCCGATCCGCTCACGCCGGAGGACATCGCCGAGACGATCTGGTGGGTGGCGACGCTGCCGGCGCGGGTCAACGTCAACGCCATCGAGCTGATGCCGGTCAGCCAGTCATTCGCGGGGCTGGCGGTGGCGCGGCGCTGACGTCAGGCCCAGCGCCGCCAGACCGCGCCTTCGTGCGCGGGCGCGAACACCGTCGGGTGCAGCATCTCGGCCAGGATCTCCGGCGTGTCGAACAGCAGCGGCCCCGATCGATTGAAGTAGAGGTTGCCGTCGGCGACGTAGACGCGCCCGGCGCGCACGGCCGCCAGCGCGCCCCAGCCGGGGTGGGCCGCCAGCGCCGGCATTTCGGCGCGCGTGCGCTCGAGCCTGAAGCCGCAGGGCGCGACGACGATGACCTCTGGATCGGCGGCCTGCAGCGCGTCCCACGCCAGCGTCGTCGAATGCGCGCCCGCCACGCCCAGCGCGCAGCTGCCGCCCGCCAGCGCGACGATCTCGGGTCCCCAGTTCCCCATCGCGAACAAGGGGTCGATCCACTCCAGGCAAGCAACGGTCGGGTGGGGGAGGGCGCGCGTCCTGTCGGCCAGCGCCGCCAGCCGCGCGCGGATCGCGGCGACCAGCGCGCGTCCCGCCTCGGCCGCGCCCAGCACGTCCGCCACCGACTCGAACCCGGCCAGGATGCCGTCGATCGTGCCCGTCTCCAGCGCCGCCACCTGCCGCCGCTGCAGCTTCGCGGGCGTCCCGTGGGTCAGATCGCCCGGCGTCACCGCGCAGACCTCGCAGTGGGTCTGCGTGACGATCACGTCGGGCGCCAGCGACGCCAGCAGCGGCTCGTCGACCTCGTAGAGCGGGGCGCCGGCGCGCAGCCGCTCGCGCACGCGCGCGTCGATCTCGCCACTGGTGCCGTCGATGTCGAACGTCGGGCGGCTGACCGCCGGCAGCCGCTTCACCCAGGCGGGGAAGTCGCACTCGTGCGAGCGGGCCACCAGCCGGTCACCCAGCCCCAGCGCGCAGACCAGCTCGGTGCCGCTCGCCAGCATCGACGCGATCCGACCGGGCGTCGTCGGGCTTGCGGCGGTCATCGCTGCCGATCCAGCAGCCGTTGCGCGCGCCGCTCCTCCCGCCGCTGCTCGCGCAGCGCGTTCCGCTCCCGGCGCCGCGCGCCGCGCTCGCTCTCGCCCGGCAGCCGCATCTCGATGTTCACGCCGCCCATCATGGCCAGCCCGTGCACGCGCAGCAGGGGCGCGGCCGGATCGGGGTTGGCGGGCGCGCGGTTCACGTCCTGAAACCCGCCGAAGATCGCCGACCCGTGCATCTGCACCGCCAACCCGGGCGGCACCACGATCTGGATGCCGCCCATCACCGCCTTCACCTCGAGGTCGATCACGCCGGCGGGGAAGCGCGCCTCCCGCAGGTCCAGCTGGGCGCCCCCCATCATCGCGACGATCTTCATCCGCCGCGGCACCGTCCAGCTCCCGCGCCGATCGATGCCGCCGAAGATCGCGTACATCGTCTCCTGCTCCTGGCTGGCCGGGGCGGTCGCCAGCTCCGTCACCACCCGCGGAACCACCGCCTGCACCGGCGGCGCCGCCCCTTCGATCTCCTTCAGATCGGAGAGCAGCGCCTCGATGTCCCCCGGACTGTCCGAGGTCTGCGCGATGGTGATGCGGCGCTCGAACTCGTCGACGTCCAGCTCGTCGTGCGCGAAGTGATCGGAGAGACGCGCGATGACGCGTTCGCGCGTCTCCTGGGCGCGGTGGACGAGCGCCCGCTCGGCCGGTTTCGGGGGACTGCTGGATCGGTCGTCGGTCGGCACGGGGCGCAGTCTAGCGCCCCACGCCGCCGGGGGAAGGGCGGCGCGATCGTCACTCGGTTGGCGCAAGGGAGGCACTTCGTTCTAGGTTGGGGGGGTTGCTCCTGGGTACCCCCATCGGCTTCACCCTCCTGCTGGCGCTGGCGGCGCCGGCGCCCGTCGCCGCGGGGGACGGTGTCGCCATCCGGGTCGAGTTCGACGCGCCCGCCGGCTGCTCGAGCGCGGACACGTTTTACGGCGGCCTGCTCGCGCGCATGAACCGCGCGCGCCGGGCCGTGCCCGGCGAGGACGCCATCCGCCTGGCCGTGCGGCTGACCCGGGTCGGGAGCCGGGTGCGCGGCGAGCTTCGTCTGATGGGCGGCGGCCGCGGCGAGGGGGACACCCGACGCGTCGAGGGCGAGACCTGCGACGCGGTCGTCGAGGTGTTGTCGCTCACGGCCGCGCTGGCGCTGGTGGAACGGACGGTGCCGCCGGTGCCGCCACCGCCGCCACCGCCGTCGCACCCGCCGCCTTCGCGGTCGTCGTCC
>DATBHU010000130.1:0-12442 GCA_036557265.1 Polyangia bacterium | reverse complement strand
CCGTCCGAGCTGATGGCGGAGATCGGCAAGGCGCCGAACGCGCAGCGCCACTACGCCGAGAAGTTCGTGTCGTTCGCGGCCAACCGGTCGCCGAACCAGAACGACACCTGCATCGTCGACACGCTGAGCACCAACATGGCCACGCCGACCTACTCCGTCGCGTCGATGATGGCCGACTACACCCAAGCCGACTCCTTCCGCCTCCGCACCCTCGGTAACTGAAGGGAAACGACCATGAAAAAGACCTACAACCGCCGGATCATTCTTCGTGGCCTCGGTGGAGCCGCCGTCGCGGCGCCCTTCCTTCCGTCCATCCTGGAGAAAGAGGCGAGGTCGCAGGGGATGACGGTCACCGCTCCGAAGCGGCTGATCGTGTTCTTCACGTACCACGGTTGCCTGACCGACAAGTGGTTCCCGACCCTGTCGCACGGGCCGCTGGCGACCACCGACTACCAGTCGATGGTCACCCTCGCGCCGATGGCGCCGTTCGCCAAGAAGCTGCTCATGGTGCGCGGCATCCGCTCCATGAACGAGTGGAGCTTCCAGGGGACGCTCGGGCAGAAGAACGATCCGCACACCAACCCGGCGGGATCGACGTTCACCTGCTTCCCGCTCACGCCCAACGCGACGGAGAGCTCGGCGAACAACGCCGGCAAGTTCGACGCGACGCCGACCGGGATGTCGCTGGACCACATCGCCGCCCACTGCGTGAACAACGCCTCCAACGGCATGCCGGTGACGGCCTCCAACCAGGGCGCCGCGCCGCTGTTCATGCAGATCGGCGGCGTGCAGGGGAGCAAGGGGATGAACCAGTCCGTCATCTCGTGGTCGGACACCGCCGGGACGATCTTCCCGGGCCAGGGTACGGCGTCGACGGTCTACAACAGCCTCACGAACCTGTTCGGCAGCGGGACGGTGAACCCGGACACCTACGCCGTGGCCCGCGGCAAGAGCGTCATCGACTGCGTGCGCGACGACCTCGGCCGGCTCAAGAGCATCAACATGAGCGCGTCGGACCAGCAGAAGCTGCAGACGTGGACCGACCTGCTCCACTACGTGGGCGGCTCGGGCGGCACGGTCGGCGCCATGTGCAACATGTCGACGGCGCAGCAGCTCGGCCTGTCGATGAGCACCACCGGCAGCAACATCACCAACACCGCGCACATCTTCCAGAACCTCGCCGTGCTGACGGCGCTGTGCGACGCCAACCGCGTGATCTTCATGAAGATGCCCGCCAACGGCAACTTCAGCAGCGTGGTGCAGTACAAGGGCTCTGACGGCGCGATGCACGCCATCGGCACCGACGCGCACAGCATCTCGCATCGCATCGGCAGCGCCCTCATGGGCGGCCAGTGCGTCACGGACGCGCTCGCCCAGATCCAGGCGGTCGATTCGTACTACGCGTCGCTGTTCGCCTATCTCGTCGGCCAGCTCGACATGTTCAGCGAGGGGAGCGGGACGCTGCTCGACAACACGGCGACCGTCTGGATCCAGGAGATGTCGGACGGCGACAGCCACAACCTCAACAACCTGCCGATCCTGCAGGCGGGGAGCATGGGTGGCTACTTCAAGACCGGCCAGGCCATCAACGTCGAGAACGCCGCCACCAACATGAGCAAGGGCAACAGCAGCATGGACTGCCAGAACGGTTCGACGGCCAGCAACCTGGACAGCGTCGGAACCCCGAGCGGCACCGCCACGATGCCGATCAACAAGTACTTCTGCAACCTCCTGAACGGGCTGGGCGCGCAGGCCGACGCGAGCGGCTACGCGGCGCCGGGCGGCACGATGGGCAAGGTGACCAAGTTCGGCAAGTACGACAACACCCAGTACTTCGCCGACGGCGGCACGAAGGCATCGGTGATCGAGAAGCCGGGCGAGTACGCCGAGCTGCTGGCGTAGCGCCGCGCCGCCGCCGTTCGACCGCCGCTCGACCGCCGCCGCTCAGTTCGTGACGGCGTGGATGAGCGGCGGCGTGATGCGATCGGCGCGGTAGACGCCGTAGTCGGGCGGAAAGCGGAACTCCCAGACCACCTTCTTGTCGGCCTTGGTCACCTCGAAGACGCGGCTCTCCACGGTGGGGCTGCGGATTCCGGCCGCGACGAGGAAGTTGCCGTTCGGCAGGCGATCGACGTCGCCCCAGAACGGCGTGTACCAGTTGCTGGTGTACCAGGCGTCGAGCCCGGTCGCGCCGGCCGGGAACTCCCAGTCGAGCGTGGCCGTCTTCGCGGTCTCGTCGACCTTGTACTGGACGGCGCGCGAGTGGAACATCGTCGTGCTGCCGCCGGTCGCGCTGCTGGCGTAACCGCCGTTGTCGAAGAAGCAGATCGTCCCGTCGTCGTGGATCTCCGGGTCGTGCGTGTCGCTGAACGCCGAGCTGGTCGGGCTGAAGGTGAAGTCGCTGGTGGGCTGCGCGGGGACACCCGAGCCCTTGCCCATCCCCGTCAGCAGCCACTGCCGGGCGGGCGTCGACGCGTAGGTCGTCTTCAGCAGTCCGGCCCAGCGGCAGTTGGCGTAGACGACGTTCTTGACGAGATCGACGGTGATCGAATTGGCGTGACACCAGTCGCCGCTCGCGCCCGCCGGCGGCGTGACCAGCTTCGCGTAGTCGAGGCTCCAGACCACCTGGTTGCTCGCGCTCACCTCGCGGTAGATGGGATCCTGGCGGCTGCCGTTCATGACGTACTCGATCACCATGTAGTCGCCGTTCGTCAGCTTCGAGGCGTGGTGCGTGAAGTTCTTGTTGGCGCAGGCCGAGCACGTCCAGAGCGTGTTGCCCGCGAAGTCGACCTCGATCGGCAGCACGGCGTCGACCGTCGCGTTGGCGTCCCACGACGGACCGATCAGCACGCCCTTGTCGGTCAGCTGCGTCGACACCGCGCCGCCGACGTCGGGCTTGGTGCCGTCGACGTAATACCAGACCGGCTGGCCGTCG
This sequence comes from Polyangia bacterium, assembly GCA_036557265.1. Taxonomy (GTDB): domain Bacteria; phylum Myxococcota_A; class Polyangia; order Fen-1088; family Fen-1088; genus JADGRB01. The sequence goes on along the minus strand of DATBHU010000130.1, from coordinate 9,507 downwards.
CTGTCGTACATGACGGCGTACGGCGGGTCGTCCGACCGCGCCCGCGTGTCGCCCTGGCCCTTCTGCACGTTCATCAGCGTCCAGCCCGCCTGCGACTTGGTGGCGTCGTTGATCATCACCGTGCCCTTGGGGATCTGGGCCGGGAGCGCGCCGGTCGTGAACGTGCCGGTGGCGCTCGCCGACGCGCCGCCGCCGGTGGAGATCGCCTTGATCATGTAGGTGAGCTGGGCCTTCATCCCGATCACCAGCACCTTGTGCGCGGTCACCTGGGCGGCGTCGGAGATCTCCCACTGAAGCGAGGTCTGCCCGAACTGCACCTTCGAGTCAGCGGCCTTGTCGGTGGTCCAGCTGACGAAGCACGACAGCACGCTGTTCGGGTTCGCGTCGATCTTGAGGCCAGTGAGCGCGAGCCCCGCGCCGCCCGTGCCGGAGCCGCCCGTCCCGGTCCCCGCCGTACCCGCGGCTCCGCTGGCGCCGCCGCGGCCGGCGGAGCCGGTCACGCCCGACGCGCCGGCCGATCCCCCGGCGCCGGTCGTGCCGCCGGAGCCGCCCGCGCCCGCGCTCGAGCCGCCGGTCTGACCGGCGCCCGCCATCGCGGAGCCGGCGCTTCCGCCGGCGCCCGTCGTGCCCGCTGCGCCCATCGTGCCCGCGCTGCCCGTGGCGCTCGCGCCGCCGGCGCCGCTGGTGCCGCCGGTGCCGGACGGCCCGCCGCCCGGGGCGCTGGTGCAGCCGAGAAATGCGCCCAGACAGCCGATTGCGAATGAATGAAACGCGACGCCGCGGACATTAAGCATGGTGAGTACCCCCGAAAAACGGTGGCCACACTAGCCCGTCTTCATCGACGCCCAGAACAAAATGCGCCCGTCGGCCCGCTGAGCCGATAACCGAGCTTGGCGGCATCTACTGCGCGATCCGGGGGCGTTGTGCCATGCCGCGGAGGCTGCGAGTCGATAGTTGAGCCTTCTCCCGGATGCCCTGCCACTTCGCGCCAGGGACGCCTGTCCCGGGCGACGATGCGGAACGCGGACTGGAGATTACGCGCGCGCTGGTTGCTGGTTGCGGTCGCGGCCGGCGGTGTCACCGCCGGTGGCTGTGGTCAGCGCCGCCTGCCGTCCGGCAAGGCGGGAAACGGCGGGGGCGGCGTGGTGCTGGGCGCTGGCGGCGCCGGTGGCGTGGTGGGGGCCGGTGGCGTGGTGGGCGCTGGCGGCGCCGCGGGGCAAGCGACGACGGGTGGGGGCGGAGCGGCTGGCCTGACGGGCGCCTGCACGGGGGCCTTTGACGCGAGGTTGGTGGTCGCCGGCCAGCGCATCTTGCGGCTGACGATGAACGAGACGTTGAACACCGTCCGCTATCTGGTGGGCGACGTGGAGGCGACCGCGCTGGTCACGGCGGGAATCATCGGCGCCGGCGACGACAGCGCGGACGTGAGCCGCCGGTTCCCGCCGCTCGTGGATCAGACCATCGCGGACGCCAGCTACCTCCAGCTGGACCACATCGCGGATCACGTCGGCAACTACGTGACCGCCAACTTCGCGGCGGCCACCGCTTGCCCGGCCGTCACCGATGCCTGCGCGACCGCGTACCTCGATGCGCTGGCGGCGCGGGCCTACCGGCGGCAGCTGACCGGTGACGAACGCGCGCGGTTCACGGCGCTCTACAGCAGGCTGCGCGCGCCCCAGACGGTCAACGGCTATCAGGTGACGTTCACCGTCGAGGAAGCGACAGGCTACGCGGTCAACGCGCTGCTGCGATCGCCGCAGATGCTGTGGCGCTGGGAGCTCGGCGATCCCGCGCTGGCCGCGCAGACGCCGCCGCCGGCCGGAATCCCGCTGACCGATCCGGAGCTGGCGACGCAGCTCGCCTTCTTCCTGACCGATCAGCCGCCCGACGACGCGCTGCTGGCGGCGGCGAACGCCGGCACGCTGCGCGCGAACCTGGCGGCGCACGTCGACGCGCTGCTCGCGTCGCCGGCCGCGCGCGATTGGCTGCGCACCATCATGGAGACGTACTTCGGGATCAACACCCTGCCGGCCATGGTCGGGGTGGTCGACCCGGCCAAGTTTCCGGCCTTCACGCAGGCGCTCGCGTCCGACATGGGCGTCGAGGCGCGCAAGTTCCTCGACAACGCGCTCTGGAACGGCAACCTGACCGACCTCCTGTTGTCGCGGACCGCGTTCGTCAATTCGGCGCTCGCCGCCAACATCTATGCGGTCCCCGCGCCGGCGGGCGCGTCGGCGACCAGCTTCGTGCAGACCACCCTGCCGGCCGAGCAGCGGGCCGGGCTGCTGACGAACGCCGCGTTCCTGACCAGCCGCGCGCGCGCCGACGGGCACGGCCTGGTGGTGCCGCGCGGCACGCTGGTCGCCGCGGCGCTGCTCTGCCTGCCGCCCACCGGCTCCGACCCGGGCGGGCCCCCCGCCCCCGGCGCGAAGCCGTTCGCGCAGCAGACGTCGCAGGAGCAAGTGGCGGCGCGGGCGGCGCAATCGTCCTGCCGCGCGTGCCACGGGCAGTTCGATCCCTTCGGCCTGGCGCTCGACAACTACGACAACCTCGGTCGCTACCGGACGGTCGACGACCTCGGCCAGCCGGTCGACGCGCACACCACGCTGCCCGACGCGGTGGGCGGCGACGCGGTGGCGAACGGCGTCGCGCTGGCCGAAACGCTGGCGAGCAAGCCCGCCTTCACGAACTGCATGGCGCGGACGCTGCTGCAGTACGCGATGGTCGACGCGAACGTCGTCGTCGACGTTCCGCTCGCCCCGCAGCAGCCCGGCTGCGCGACCGCCGACGTCGTCCAGCGCTACCGCGACGCCGACGGCAAGACGTTCACCGATCTCGTGCGCGCGACGGCGGCCGCGCCCGCGTTCGTGCTCCGGAGGGCCGCGCCATGATCTCCTATCGCTTCCGCCGCCGTGCCTTCATCACCGCCATGAGCGGCGGCGTCGGCCTCAAGATCATGCTGCGCAACCTGGAGAGCGCGGCGCAGGGGATGCGGTCGCCGGCGCGGCTGCTGGTCACGCACTGGCCGGTCGGGATCGTCGCGGGGCAGAACGACGCGCTCTGGAAGCCGACCTCGGGCAGCGTGGGCGGCTCGCCGGGGCTCAGGCCGTTCGCCGACGCGGGGCTCGGGCAGGACATGACCGTGCTGCGCGGGTTGTCGACGGTGGCGCTGCCCTCGAACGGCAGCGGCGGCCACGAGGGCGGCACGGTGATGCTGATGACCGGGCTGGGGCCGCCCGGGACGCGCGCGGGCGAGCTAGAGGCCGACGACGCCTACGCGGGCGGGCCGTCGATCGACCAGATCCTGCTGAAGAACGTGCCGGCGCTGCAGCGGCCCGGGCAGGGTTACGCGAACTCGATCTCGGACGCGCGCACCGACTTCGGCGAGATCTCGACGAAGTGCCTGTCGTACTCGACCGAGCTCCAGAGCGTGAACGCGTTTCGTGTCGACGGCGCGATGGAAGCCAAGCCGCTGATGTCGGTGGTCAGCCCCGTCCAGCAGTACGCGAACCTGTTCAGCACCTTCGCGCCCGGAACGCCCGGCACGGGCGGACAGGGCGGACAGGGCGGGCAGGGCGGAGGAGCGCCGCCGCCGGTCGCCGACGCCACGCTCAAGCAGCTCGTCGGCAAGCGCAGCGTCCTCGACTTCGCCGTCGACGAGCTGACCCAGCTGAAGCGGATGGCGCCGAGCGACGCGCGCAACAAGCTGTCGGTCCACACCGACGCGGTCGTCACGGCGGAGCAGTCGGTCGTGAACGCCATCAACATGGGCTACCCCGACCCGGGCGGCGGGGCGGGCGCCGGCGGTTCGACGGGCGGGGGCGGGGGCGGGGGCGGCGCGCCGGCGTGCGGCGGCTGCACCACGAAATCGGCGCCGCCGGCATCGAACATCGTCGGCACGCCGGACAAGGCGGGCGGTCTCGGCAACCCGTTCGGCACCGGCGGCAACCTCGCGGCGCAGGACGATTCGCCCATGCACGCGATGGTCGGGCGCGCGCACATGGACATCCTCAAGGCCGCGTTCATCTGCGATCTGATCCGCGTCGGCACCTATCAGTGGTCGCCGGGGACCAACCACGCCTCCTTCGCGCTCTACCCCGGGACGACCCAGCCTTACATGCATCACCCGACCAGCCACCACATCCAGACGCAAGACACCCTCGCCGCTTCGACGCTGTCCGCGCTCAAAGTCGAGGCGGCCTTCCTCTACAACGTCCAGCTCTGGTACTTCGCGCGCCACGCGGAGAACCTCGCCAGCTGGAAGAGCGCCGTCGACGGCTGCGGCAACAGCTTGCTCGATTTCACCTGCGTGCCGTTCCTGACCGAGGTGGCGGCGTGCGGCCACGAGCGAAACAACATGCCCGGCATGATCATCGGCGGCAAGCAGCTCGGGTTCGTTCACAACATCTACAGAACCGGCGCCGTGACGATCAACCAGTTCTGGGGAACGATCGCGCAGGCGTTCGGCTACACGTCGACCGACGCGCCGTTCGCGCCGCCGATCGACGGCCTGTGGGCGCAGCCCTGAGCGACGGGCGCGCGCTCAGGCGCCGCGCTCGGCGTCGGGCAGGCCCGCGTCCGCGAGCAGCGGGCTGGGCGCGGCCGTGACGACCACCCACAGCTGATACGCGGCGCGCGTGACGCCGATATGGAAGAGGTGGCGCGATTCGTCGTCGCGGCCGTAGCTCGCGGCGTTGGCGTCGAGCATCACCACGTAGTCGAACTCGAGGCCCTTCACCTGGCGGACGTCGGTCACCTCCACGCCAGGGCGGAAGGAGAACTCCTGGGCGCGCACGCGGCGGAGCGCCGGCACTTCCGCGCGCTGCAGGCCGGCGTGGTAGCGATCCGCCTGTTCGGGATGGCGCGCGAGCAACGCGATGGTGGCGCGCGGCTCGCGCGCCGCGAGATCGCGCAGCGCCTCGGCCAGGAACGCTACCGCGGCGCCGACGCCCGGAAAGTGAAACGCCTCGACGGGCGCGCCGTGGCGCGGCGCCTCGGGCGCCTCCGGATCGGCGAGCGGCCCCATCGCCGCGCGCGCCACGGTCATGATCTCGCGCGTCGAGCGGTAGGCGATGCGCAGCGGCTCGACGGCGACGCGGGCCAGGCCGAGGTGATCGAGCACGCCGCGCCAGTCGCCGAAGCCGTTGTCGAGGAACAGGCGTTGCGACGTGTCGCCCGCCAGCGTGATGGACGGGACGGACTTTCGCTCTGGCTGGCCGTCGCCGGGGCCGTGCGCGGTCCGCCCGATCAGCACCGACAGCTTCATCGGCGACAGGTCCTGCGCCTCGTCGACGAACAGGTGGGCGAAGGGGTGTTTCGCGCCGCGCACCAGCTGGCTGGCGCGCAGCAGGATGGCGACGTCGTCGGCGTCCAGGATCGGCAGATCGTCGTCGGTCGGCAGGCCGTCGATGCCGGTCGCGCCGCGCACGTTCTGATCGTCGTCGGCGTCGTCGCCGTCGCCGTCGCCGCTGCCCTCCACGCGGCGCACGCCCTCGGGCAGATCGCTGTCGACCGTCCGCTGGCCGGGCTTCTGTTCCAGCCCCATCGCGGTCCAGTGCATGTCCGGCGACGGCGCCTCCTCGCGCCGCCGCGCCTTCGCGCGCGCGCGCCGCTGCGTCTTCTTCGGCGGTTGCGCCGTGCCCTCGCGCGGATCGCGCGCCATCACGGCCGCGACCCGGTCGGTCATGAACGCGTGCGCCTCGAGCACGTCGCGTTCGGCGACAGGCATCTCGGCGGCGTCGCGCAGCAGCGCCAGCAGGCGCCCGCGATCGGTCAGCAGGTCCGCCCACAGCTCCACCGCCGCGCGCGATCCGCGCTTGCCCGCGTACGCCCTGGCGAGCCGCTCCAGCTCGTGCAGCAGGGCGGGGTGGCTCTTCACGCGCGTCACGGCGGGCGGCGCCTCGTCGACGACGCCGGCGCGCAGCCACGGGATCTCCGCGCGCAGCGCCCGCGCCGCCAGGCTGCCGAAGGTCCAGGCGTGCACGCCGCCCACGCCGAGCGACGGCAGCAGCTGGCCGATGTACGCCGCCAGCGCCACGCCGTGCGTGATCACCGCCAGGCGCCGGGGCGGGAAGTCGCCGGGATAGGTGTAGGCGAGGTACGCGAGGCGGTGCAGGCCCACGGTGGTCTTGCCGCTGCCCGCGCCGCCCTGGATGACGACCACGCCGGCGCCGCGCGCCGTGATCACGTCGAACTGGCGCGGATCGATCAGCGCCGCGATCTCCGGCAGGTGGCGATCGAGCGCCTGGCGGCCGGCGGGCGCGGCGCCCAGCACGCCGCGCGCCGGGCGCGCCGCCGTCCCCTGGCCGCCCGCCAGCGCGTGCGCCGGCAGGTCGATCCGCTGCCACGGCGCGGTCGCGCCCGCGCGCGCCCACACCCCCTGCGGGCAGGCCACGCGCAGGAGCACGCCGCCTTCGATCGTCAGCGTCCGCCGCACGACCACGTCGCCCTCGACGTCGCGGTCGCCGAAGCGCTCCTCGTAGTCGCTCCCCTCGCTGTAGCGGTAGAAGAGCTGGCTGACCGGCGCGTGGCGCCAGTCGACGATGTTGACGCGGGCGCCGGCGTCGACGAACGTCGCCCGGCCGATCAGCACGTCGCGCTCGATCGTGCCGCGGCCGGCGACGCGCTCGCGCAGGCGCAGGTGACCGAAGTACGGGGACGCCGGGTCGACCAGGAACGTCTGCAGGTCGCCGCGCGTCGCCGACACCTCCTGGAGCCGCTCCATCTGGGCGACCAGCTGGGGAACGTCCTCCAGCCGCGCCTCGGCGATCTCGTCGCGCAGCGCGACCATCTCGTCGACGTAGCCGCGCCGGCCGGCGCCCCCGTCACCCGCGCCCGCGGGGCGCCGCGCGGCCGCCGCGCGCGCCGCCAGGCTGGCCAGCACGCGCGCCAGCAGCCGCTCCTCCTCGGCGGGGATGCGCGCGTCGGCGTCGCCGTCGGCGTGCGGCTCGGCGTCGTGGTCCAGCTCCACGCCCGCAGGCTACACGACCGCCCGCGGGCGCGCCGGCTGCTTCAGCCGCGCCGGCGCGAAGCGCGCGTCCGCGGCCGCGTTTGCGAGGTTGCCTTACGGCCGCGGGCTGGGCGCGGGCGGCGGGCCGGGCGGCACGGGCGGCGCCGACGGGATGGCGGCCGCGGTGCCGTGCAGCTCGGTTGCGGCGATGGCGTGCGCGGCCAGGAACTCGTCCATCACGCGCGTGTAGTTCGCGATCGCCGGATCGGGCGGCGGGAAGTCGAGGATCTTGTCGCCCAGCGCGTACAGCACGAACGCGTAGCTGTCCGTGTGAATCGGGACGTTGGTCGGATCGAAGTTGGGGCAGGGCCCGAGGTAGCCGAACGGGCTGTAGCGCGACCACTGGCGCGCCGTGCGCGGCTCGTCGAGGAACTCGCTGCTCGCCAGCGCCGCGGGCAGGTGGTCCGTATTTTTCTGGATGTCCCAGATCACCCAGTGCCAGCCGCGGTTGTCGATCGGCGTGGCCGTCGTCAGCGACGTGTCCTTGAAGACGAGCGCGAAGCTCTTGGTGTGCTGGGGCGCGTTCGCCCACTCCAGCACCGGCGACGTGCCGGCGCCGAACGGTTTGCCGTTGCAGGTGTTCTCGTCCGGGATCGGCGCGCCGTCCGCGAACGCCGGGCTGGTGATCTGGAAGTCGCCGTGGTCGCCGCCCTTGATCGGCCCGGTGACCTCGGTGGTGGCGCCGTCCCCGGCGAGACCGGCGCAGCCGGCCAGGAACGACGATACGGCGACCATCGACGCTGACAACACCCTCGACCAATCTCTCATGACCTTTCTCCTTTTTTCGGCACCCCACGCGGCAGGTGCACGTGCGCACGCGACAGATGGCACGGCCGAGAAAAATGGCTCTCGCAATTTTTCGCCGCGGCGGAAGACGTAGCGGCGCTGACGTTGCCGGCGCGTCGAACGTCGGTCGAAGGTCAGTCGACGATGGGCAGGCGGACCGGTTCGGCCACGATCGGCCGCCCGAGCAGCGCCGCTGCCCGCCCCGCGAACCAGGCCGGATCGTCGGTGGTCAGATAGCGGCGCGTGCCGCCGCGCGCGAGGCGCGACTCCATCTCCGGGTGGCGCGCCATCCAGGTGGCCAGCCGATCGGCGACGATGCGGCCCTGGTCGAGGATGTCGATCGCCGCGCCGCGCGCCGCGCGATCGAGGACCCGCCGGATCGCCGGCAGCAGCAGCGGGTAGTGCGTGCACGCGAGCAGCAGGCGCTCGGGACGAGGATCGGCCGCCAGCACGGGATCGAGGTACTTGTGCAGGAAGAACTCGGTGCCCGGCCCGTCCAGCTCGCCCGCCTCGACCAGCGGCACCCACAGCGGGCACGCCTGCTGGATCAAGCCGAGGCGCGGGGCCAGCTTCGCCAGCTCCAGCCGGTACGAGTCGGACGCGATGGTGCCCACCGTGCCGAGCACGGCGACCGCGCCGGTCACCGCGACCGGCGGCGTCTCGCCCGGGATCGCTTCGGGAGGAATTCCCGCCAGCGCCTCCGCCGACGGCCGCACCACGCCCAGCACGCGGTGATGCGGGCGCCGCGCCGCCAGGTGCCGCTGCTGCAGCGTGCGCAGCGCACGCGCCGACGCCGTGTTGCACGCCAGGATCACCAGCGGGCAGCCGGCGTCGAACAGGAACTCGACCGCCTCGCGCGTGAACTGATAGACGGCCTCGTGGCTGCGCGCGCCGTAAGGGGCGCGCGCGCTGTCGCCCAGATACAGGTAGTCGTAGGCGGGCAGCCGATCGATCAGCGCCGACAGCACGGTGAGGCCGCCGAAGCCCGAGTCGAAGACGCCAATCACGTGACGAACGTACCGTGTCGCCGCCGAAATTTCTGCGGCGATGACGCGGCCATGACACGGCGGTGCCGCGCCAGAAGCTCGACCTAAGGTTTTTTGAGCGTCACGTCGAAGTACGCCGCATGACGATTCGACGCGCGTGCGCCCACTCCGGGCAGCTGATCATCTGCGCCATGTTTGCGACGCTGGTCGGCTGCGGCGGCGGCGGGCGCGGCGGCACCGGGACGGGCGCCACGGGCGGGACGGGCGCGACGGGCGGCACCGGCGCCGTCGGCTCCTGCCCGAGCAGCAGCGCCACCGGGACGCTGGCGATCGAGATCGGGGGAACGCCGAGCGGCAGCGGACTGGTGATCGTCGGCCCGACGGCGACGGGGATGCAGGTGACGACCTCCAGCGACGTGACCGTGGCGGCGGGACCGCAGACCGTCACCGCCTACCTGGCGGCGGAGCCGGCGGCGCTGGTGCGGACCGCGTACACGCCGACCGTCGATGATGCGACCCCGTGCGTGCGCGCCGGCCAGACGACGACCGTGCACGTCGACTACACGCTGATCGACACGAGCGGCGTGGTCTGGACCGGCCTGTCGAACGGCGCGACCACCGCGACGATGCTCGGCTACGACCCTGCGATGGTGACGGCCAGCGGCAGCGTGAGCGCCGTGGTCACGGCCGACACGCACGGCGCCGACGGCTTCACCTTCGACTACG